>NZ_KB892705.1:2400000-2743729 GCF_000373905.1 Mycobacterium sp. 155 | reverse complement strand
CGGGACCCGCAAAGGCGCAGATCGGTTGCTGGATACCGCGGTGCAAGCAAGCAGGGCGGCGGGTACACCGTTGCGGCTGGTGTCCCTGGTGGCGCTCGATCCCACCTTCGGCTCGTTGCGTTCGGATAGCGATGCTGTGCGTAAGCATGCGCTTGACCACGCCAGGAAGACCCTGGAAACAGCGAAAGCCAGTCTGCCGGAGGGTTTTCCGGTGACTTCGACGGTGGTCGACGGGCCCACGGTGGAAGCCGCGGTGAGCAAGCTGGAGTGGCAGGACGGTGACGTGCTGATGGTGGGTTCCAGCAGGCTCAGTGCACCCAGGCGAATCTTCCTCGGCTCCATCGCGGCAAAGATGTTGCGGGTGCTCGACGTTCCGATGGTTGTGGTACCGCGCGACGATGTGGGTGACGGCGAGGGGCAATGACGCGCGAAACGCGTTGGTTGCGGCCTAGCGCACACGTCGAATTCAACGAAAAGGTCGTTGTTGCTGAGGTTTTGCGACCTTTTCGTTGAATTGGAGGACAGCGACCCAGGACCCACCCTGCAACCCACCCTACATCCGCGGGTGGCGTATCCGAACATATGTTCGATATACTGGTGGGGTGGGTTGGCATAACGGGCCACCGAGCTGGGCCGAGATGGAGCGGGTGCTGTCTGGTCGGCCGCCTCGGGCCGCCGAGGATGGCAAGCCGCGCCGGTCCGGCCTTCCTCTGGAATCGTCCGGCGATGGCGGCGACAGCCCGGCCTGGTCGCGTAAGCGCGGGGTCTATCGGCCGCCCGAGGTGCCCCGTGCCTCCGACTCGGTGCCCTATGCCGAACTGCACGCACATTCGGCGTACAGCTTCCTCGACGGGGCCAGCACCCCCGAGGAGATGGTCGAGGAGGCGGCCCGGCTGAATCTCGGGGCCATCGCGTTGACGGACCACGACGGGCTCTACGGGGTGGTGCGGTTCGCCGAGGCGGCCCGTGAACTCGATGTGGCCACGGTGTTCGGCGCCGAGTTGTCGTTGGGCGACACCCCGCGCACGGACGTTCCGGATCCGCCCGGCCCGCACCTGCTGGTGCTGGCCCGCGGGCCCGAGGGCTACCGGCGGTTGTCCCGGGAGATCGCCAGGGCGCATTTGGCCGGCGGCGAGAAGGGGAAACCCCGCTACGACCTTGACACGCTCACCGAGGCGGCTGGCGGGCACTGGCACATCCTCACCGGATGCCGCAAAGGCCATGTCCGCCAGGCATTGTCCCGCAGCGGCCCGGAGGGTGCCGAGCGTGCGCTAGCGGAACTGGTGGACCGGTTCGGGGCCGACCGGGTCAGCGTCGAGCTCACCCATCACGGCCGGCCGTGCGACGACGAACGCAACGCTGTGCTGGCCGAACTGGCGCCGCGGTTCGGGGTGAACATCGTCGCGACCACCGGCGCGCACTTCGCCGCACCGGCCCGTGGGCGTCTGGCCATGGCCATGGCGGCGATCCGGGCCCGCAACTCGATGGAGGCCGCGGCCGGTTGGCTGGCCCCGTTGGGTGGAGCGCATCTGCGCTCGGGGGAGGAGATGGCGCAGCTGTTCGGTTCCGAAATCGTATCTGCAGCAGCGGATCTTGGTGATCAGTGCGCGTTCCGGCTGGAACTCATCGCCCCGCAGTTGCCGCCCTTCAACGTTCCCGCTGGGCACACCGAGGACACCTGGCTGCGGCACCTGGTCATGGTCGGTGCCGCCGAACGCTACGGTCCGCGCGCGCAGGCGCACAAGGCGTATGCGCAGATCGATCATGAGCTGAAAATCATTGAGCAGCTGAGGTTTCCGGGCTATTTCCTGGTGGTGCACGACATCACCCAGTTCTGCCGGGAGAAAAACATCCTGGCCCAAGGCAGGGGATCGGCGGCCAATTCGGCGGTCTGCTACGCGCTCAAGGTCACAAATGTCGACCCGATCGCCAACAACCTGTTGTTCGAGCGATTTCTGTCGCCGGTTCGCGACGGCCCGCCCGACATCGACATCGACATCGAATCGGACCTGCGCGAGAACGTCATCCAGCATGTCTACGAACGCTACGGCCGGGATTACGCCGCTCAGGTCGCCAACGTCATCACCTACCGCGGGCGCAGTTCGGTGCGGGACATGGCCCGCGCGCTCGGGTTCTCCCAGGGCCAGCAGGATGCCTGGAGCAAGCAGATCAGCCGGTGGAACGGCCGGGTCGACTCGCCGGACGTGGAGGACATCCCGGAGCAGGTGATCGACCTGGCCACCCAGATCGCCAACCTGCCCCGCCATATGGGCATCCACTCTGGTGGCATGGTGATCTGCGACCGCCCCATCGCCGACGTGTGCCCGGTGGAATGGGCGCGTATGGCCAATCGCAGTGTCCTGCAATGGGACAAGGACGACTGCGCGGCCATCGGCCTGGTGAAGTTCGACCTGCTCGGGCTCGGTATGCTCTCGGTGCTGCACTACGCGATCGATCTGGTGGCCGACCACAAGAGCATCGCGGTCGACCTGGCCAAACTGGACCTGAGTGAACCCGCGGTCTACGAGATGCTGCAGAAGGCCGACTCGGTCGGGGTGTTCCAGGTCGAGTCACGCGCCCAGATGGCGACGCTGCCGAGACTGAAACCGGACAAGTTCTACGATCTGGTGGTCGAGGTGGCGCTGATTCGTCCCGGCCCGATCCAGGGTGGCTCGGTGCACCCCTACATCAAGCGGCGCAACGGGGAAGAAGAGTCGGAGTGTGACCACCCGTCGATGAAACCGGCGCTGGAGAAGACCAAAGGTGTGCCGCTGTTCCAAGAACAGCTCATGCAGTTGGCGGTCGACTGTGCGGGGTTCACCGCGGCCGAGGCCGATCAGCTGCGCCGGGCCATGGGGTCCAAACGCTCCACCGAGAAGATGCAGCGACTGCGGGCCCGCTTCTACGACGGGATGCGCAAGAAACACGGCATCACCGGCGAGGTGGCCGAACGGATCTACGACAAGTTGGAGGCCTTCGCCAATTTCGGTTTCCCGGAAAGCCATTCGCTTTCCTTCGCGTCGCTGGTGTTCTACTCGTCATGGTTCAAGCTGCACCACCCGGCGGCGTTCTGCGCGGCGCTGCTGCGGGCGCAGCCGATGGGGTTCTACTCGCCGCAATCGCTGGTCGCCGATGCGCGGCGGCACGGGGTGGCGGTGCATGGACCCGACGTCAACGCCAGCCTGGCCTACGCGACGCTGGAGAACCGCGGCATGGATGTTCGGCTGGGGCTCGGCAGTGTCCGTCACATCGGTGACGACCTGGCACAGCGCATCGTCGACGAACGGGATGCCAACGGCCCGTTCACGGCTCTTATCGATCTGACCGGGCGGATGCAATTGAACGTCCCGCAGACCGAGGCGCTGGCCACCGCCGGTGCGCTGAGTTGTTTCGGGATCACTCGCCGCGAGGCGCTGTGGGCGGCGGGTGCGGCCGCCACCCAGCGCCCGGACCGGCTGCCGGGGGTGGGGTCGTCGTCGCACATCCCGATACTGCCCGGGATGACCGACCTGGAACTGGCGGCCGCGGATGTATGGGCCACCGGTATCTCGCCAGACAGTTATCCCACCCAGTTCCTGCGGGAGGGTCTCGACACTCTGGGAGTCGTGCCCGCGGGCAGACTGCTGGAGATTCCCGACGGAACACGAATCCTGGTGGCGGGGGCGGTGACACACCGTCAGCGACCGGCGACGGCGCAGGGCGTCACGTTCGTCAACTTGGAAGACGAGACCGGCATGGTCAACGTTTTGTGCGCCTCGGGGGTGTGGGCGCGCTACCGCAAGCTGGCGCAGACGGCCTCGGCGCTGCTCATCAGGGGCATCGTGCAGAACGCCAGTGGCGCGGTCACCGTTCTGGCCGACCAGATGAGTCCCGTGGACCTCAGGATGGGGTCCCGCTCGCGGGACTTCCGCTGACGCGGGCCGCCCCCGGCGGGCGACACCGGCTTTCCTCCGATAGGGGGACACCACGTTCATCGCGTGCATCCACCACTAGGGCGACAGACCCGGGCCGAGTTGGGCGGCATTCTTATCTCAACGGCGAAACAAGCCGAACAGATAGACCAAAACCCAACTCACACAAAGGATTACAGAAATGATCCGCATCATCAGCACCATCGCGCTCCCGATCATCTCCGCCGGCGTCATCGGCGGGGCCGCGCTCGGCCTGGCCGGCACCGCATCGGCCAGCACCACTGCCCAGGCTCCGTCAGGCCCGGGCCACTCCTTCAGCCCGAGCACGCACGCCCACCCCGCGCCCAACGCTGCGCCCGGCTGGCACAACCACCACGGCGCGTGGCACATCGCGGTCATGCAGCACCGCTGAGCCCGCGCTCGCACTCGTAGTCCGAATGTAATCTCGCGCCATGACAGCCGATCTGAATTTGAACTTGTCCACTGACGAACTTCTGACCACCACTCGATCGGTGCGCAAACGACTCGACTTCGACAAACCGGTGCCGCGCGAAGTGATCATGGAGTGCCTGGGGTTGGCGCTGCAGGCGCCGACCGGGTCCAACGCTCAGGGCTGGCAGTGGGTCTTCGTGACCGATCCTGCAAAGAAGCAGGCGCTGGCCGACATCTACCGGTCCAACGCCAACCCGTACCTCGACCACCCTGCCCCCGAGCGCGGCGACATCCGCGACGAGCAAGTCGGCGCCGTGATGAGCTCAGCGAAGTACCTCAGTGAGAACTTCGAGAAGGTGCCCGTGCTGATGGTGCCGTGTCTGGCGGGCCGTCCGGACGGAGCGCCGGTCGGAAAGCAGGCGTCGTACTGGGGCTCGTTGCTGCCTGCGGTGTGGAGCTTCATGCTTGCGCTGCGGTCCCGCGGGCTGGGCTCGGCGTGGACGACGTTGCATCTGCTCGGCGACGGCGAGAGACAGGCCGCTGAGGTCCTGGGCATTCCGTTCGACCAGTACGCGCAGGCGGGGCTGTTCCCGATCGCCTACACCAAGGGCACCGACTTCAAGCCGGCCAAGCGGCTGCCCGCCGATCAGCTCACGCACTGGGACACCTGGTGAGTCGGACGGATCAGGAAATCAGACCGCGCCGCTGAAGCCGTGTTGCCGCCACGCCTCGTAAGCGGCGACCGCGGCGGCGTTCGACAGGTTCAGCGACCGCCTGCCGTCGAGCATCGGGATCCGCACGCGGCCGGTGATGTGGGGATCGGCGAGCGTCTCGGTATCCAGTCCGGTGGGTTCGGGCCCGAACATCAGCACATCGCCCGGTTGGTAGCTGATATCGGCAAACGACGTCGCAGCGTGCGCTGTGAACGCGTATACCTTGGCGGGCATCAGCGCCGACCATGCCGTCGCGAGATCCGGATGCACGGTCACCGACGCCAGATCGTGGTAGTCGAGTCCCGCGCGGCGCAGTTTGGGCTCCGACAGATCGAATCCCAATGGCTCCACGAGATGCAATTCGCAGCCGGTGGCAGCGACCATTCTGATCGCGTTGCCCGTGTTGGGTGCGATTCGAGGTGAGAAGAACAGCAGCCGAAACATTTCGCCGACGATCGTACGGCGGGGTGCCGCACCGTACTCCGGGTGATCGTCGTCGACAAGATCAGTGATCGTTGCGAGGTTTGCTCAATTAACATACGACTGCGCTACAGCTCGGTCACAAACTCTGGCTGTTCAGTGAGAATTGTGGAAACGCCTGCGAGTGGCTGTCATACTCGTCGAATTGCCAGGCGTAGTGACGCCCGCCCGAGCGTGGGCGAAATCAGCAGGAAGCCTTATGAATCACGCCTCAGGACCAAAGTGGCGAGACTCGGTCGATAGCAGGGTTGGATGCCGATGACCGCCTTTACGCAGCTGAAACAGGCCGACGGAACGGTGGTCGAATTCACGCCGGCGCCATACGTGCCGGCTGAGCGGCCCTCCCGTTGGTCTCCGGCGAATTGGCCCGTCCGCGGGAAAGTGCTCGCCATTGTTCTGGTGCCGCTGATTCTGGCCGTCGTGTTCGGCGGATTACGCATCTACGGCAGCTCAGTCGAGGCCTCCCGTCTGCGGTTGGCCGCCGATCGTGCCGAATTGATCCCGGACATCGACAAGTACATGGCTGCGCTGGAAGGCGTCATGGTGGCTGCCACCGAGGGTGGTGACAGCCAGACCGCGCTGGCGGATTTCAACGCGCGCAAGACCGACCTGCGTCAGCGCACCGACTCCACCCAGGTTGCCGACGACGTCGGGCAATCGGTGAACAGCCTGCTCGACAAGGGGCAGGAACTGGTAGGCGCGGTGACGACCAACGCGGTCGACCTACGGACCCAGGTGATGGAATACGGGTCGCTGCTGCTCACCGCGGAAACTGCAGTCACCGGATCGGTACGAACCGACGATCAGGACGTGCAACTGAAGGCCGACGCGTTGTCCCGGGCGATCGGTGCCCGCGGGCAGATGATGATGCAGCGGCTGCTGGTCACCCGCGGTGATGATCTCCCCGAGTCGGAACTTCGCAACTCGATGATCGCATTGGCCGGTACCGAACCGTCGACCGTGACGGCGATGGCGAAGGCCTTGGGTGGTGCCCCGGAGCAGGCGGCGACGCTGCGTTCGGAGATGGTCAAGCGATTGGGGATACTGTCCGACCCGACGACTACGCTCGTCGACAATCCTGACCTGCTCGCCTCGCTGCAGGCGACCGGCAAGATCGCCGACCAGATGATCGGCAACTTCACGGCCTCCATCCCGACCGACGTCGACGCCGAAGCGAATCATCAGCGCAACGTGGCTATCCGCGATGCAATTTTGGTTGGCGCGGCCATCGTCACCGCGTTGGTGATCGTGTTGCTGGTGGCCCGTTCGCTGGTGCGTCCACTGCGCGCGCTGCGCGATAGTGCGCTCAAGGTCGCCCACGAGGATCTGGCCGCCGAGATCGAACGTGTCCGTGGCGGCGGTGAGCCCGGCATCGTCGAGCCGCTGCCCGTGTACACCACCGAAGAGGTCGGTCAGGTCGCCCACGCTGTTGACGAACTGCACCAGCAGGCCGTCTTCTTGGCCGGTGAACAGGCGCAGTTGCAGTCGCAGGTCTCCGACATGTTCGAGACGCTGTCGCGGCGCAGCCGTTCGCTGGTAGATCAGCAGCTGTCCCTGATCGACCGCCTTGAGCGCAACGAGGACGATCCCGAGCGGCTGGATAGCCTGTTCAAGCTGGACCACCTGGCGGCCCGGATGCGGCGCAACGGCGCCAATCTGCTGGTGCTGTCGGGCTCCAAGGTGACCCGCGAGCACAAAGAGCCGGTGCCGATCGAGACGATCATCAACGCCGCGGCCTCCGAGGTCGAGGATTACGCGCGCGTCGTCACCGCGACCGTCGCCGATGTCGAGATCGTCGGCTCCGCCGCCGGCGACCTGATCCACCTGTTGGCCGAGTTGCTCGACAACGCGCTGCGCTACTCACCGCCGATCTCCCAGGTCCGGGTGTCTGCCGGGTATGCGGACACCGGCGGGCTGGTCATCGAAGTCAGCGATGTAGGTCTGGGTATGACCGATGCCGATCTTCGGGTCGCCAACGCGCGTCTGCAGTCCGGTGGCGAGGTCAATCCGTACACCGCCCGCCACATGGGCCTGTTCGTGGTTGGGCGCCTGGCCACCCAGCACGGTCTGGTGGTCCGGTTGCGCAGCACCGTCGCCGAGGATCCAAACTCGGGGACCATCGCCGGGATCTATATTCCGGTGGAGTTGCTGGTGCGCGACGGGGTGCCGATGGCTGCCCCGGCATCGTTCGCCACAGCATCTGACGACCCCTCATACGGGTTGGCTGCCGCGATGGGCCTGGACACGCGAGCGGCCGATGCGGCAACCGAATCCGCTGACCTGCTGCGCAACGGCCATGCCGATCTGCCGTTCGGGTCGTTGCCGCGGCGCAACCCCGGTGCTAGCGGCATCTCCGACCTGTCGCCGACGCTGACCCCGATTGCCTCGGACACGGAGAACCCAGTCGACGGTGTTGCCGAACAAGAGACAGCCGAGCAGGCGGCCGCGGACGAGAAGCAGTCTCTCGACCCGGTGCCGAGCACTGGGGCGCTGACGAACACGGCGGTCACCAACACCTCGGCGTTTTTCGCCTCGCGTGCACAGGCCGCCTCCAACGGCGTGCAGCCCGAGTTCGGCCCGCCGACCGCCTCTGCCGAGCAGCAATCGCCGGCAGGTGAGCCGCGTCCGGCGTCAACGACCGACGCCATCTACCAGTCGATGATGACCGAATGGGACATCGACCCAGCGACGCACGTGCGCAGCGCTGACCTGGACTGGAAGACCGTCTGGGAGAAGGGCTGGACTGTGGCGGCCGCGGCGCAGGACGCGCCCGTCGAGCAGCACACCGAGGAAGGCCTGCCGATGCGTACGCCGGGTGCCCGTCTCGTGCCGGGCGGGGTCGCGGCGGTCGCCGGGCTCAACGACCAGCACCCAGCACATCGATATGACGACAGCCCTGAGGCGGTAGCATCGGCAGACAACCCTGGCAGCGACGTTTTCGCGGTGTTCCAGCCGCGTGATCCGGAGGCTGTCCGCGCGAGCATCAGCAACCATTTCGGCGGTGTGGCCGCCGGCCGGTCGCACGCCCGAGAGACTAGAGGAACCGATAACGAATGACCCGTGGAGGAACGCAGCGTGACTCCCTGGACTGGTTGGTGTCGAAGTTTGCCCGCGAGGTGTCCGGGGTGTCACACGCTGTGCTGGTGTCTGCCGACGGGCTGCTGATGGCGGCCAGTGAGCACATGCCGACCGAGCACGCCGATCAGCTCGCGGCGGTGGCGTCCGGTCTGGCAAGCCTTGCCACCGGTGCGGCACAACTGTTCGAGGGCGGCAACGTGCTGCAGTCGGTCGTCGAGATGGACAACGGCTATCTGCTGTTGATGCGGGTCGGTGATGGCTCGAACCTGGCGACGCTGGCCGGCCGGTCCTGCGATATCGGGCAGATCGGCTATGAGATGGCGATCCTGGTCGAACGCGTCGGCGCTGTGGTGCAGTCGTCGCGCCGGACGCCCCAACCTTCGTGAGCTGCTCATGGATGCGTTCGAATCGGCCGAACGGCCAAGTCTTGTCCGGCCCTACACGCTGACGGCTGGCCGGACCGATTCGCGCGTCCACCTGCCGTTGGAAGCACCGGTAGAGGCACTGGAGCCACCGCCACGTGAACCGCGCTGGTCGGCCCGCGATGTTCGTGGCCAAATCGTGGAACTGTGCGCCGACAGGCCGTCTGTGGCCGAGATCGCAGCATATTTGTCCCTACCTCTCGGCGTGGCGCGCGTGCTTGTCGGGGACTTGGTGGCGCAGGGTTATCTACGCGTACTCACCACTCTCGACGATTCGGCGAGCTTCGACGAGCGCCGTGAGCTGATAGGAAGGACTCTGCGTGGTCTACGAGCACTCTGACCGCGCCGACGGCAGCCCCCGGCGGCGGGCCGCGTCGACGAAGATCGTCATCTCCGGAGGGTTCGGCGCAGGAAAAACGACATTCG
The DNA here is from genome assembly GCF_000373905.1 of Mycobacterium sp. 155. Taxonomy (NCBI): domain Bacteria; kingdom Bacillati; phylum Actinomycetota; class Actinomycetes; order Mycobacteriales; family Mycobacteriaceae; genus Mycobacterium; species Mycobacterium sp. 155. The sequence continues at coordinate 2,734,267 of NZ_KB892705.1, read as the reverse complement.
TCGGCTCGGTTTCGGAGATCATGCCGTTGCGGACAGAGGCGTTGGTGACCAACGTTTCCGAGGGCGTCGACGCCCTCGACGGCACTCCCGACAAGCGGACCACCACGGTCGCGATGGATTTCGGCAGGATCACCCTCGACGAGGATTTGGTCCTGTATCTGTTCGGCACCCCCGGCCAGCGGCGGTTCTGGTTCATGTGGGACGACTTGGTGCGCGGCGCCATCGGCGCGATCGTGCTGGTCGACATCCGCCGACTGCAGGACAGCTTCGCCGCGGTGGATTTCTTCGAGGCCCGCAATCTGCCGTTCATCGTGGCGGTCAACGAATTCGACGACGCTCCGCGGCACCCCCCGCAGGCCGTGCGCACGGCGCTTGCGCTGCCCGAGCACATTCCGGTGATGACGGTTGATGCCCGGGATCGCAACTCGGCGAAGGCCGCGCTGATCGCCCTCACCGAGTACTCGCTGACCAGCCTGACGGCGCTGCCCGGCTGAGCCAATGGCTGAGCTGTTCTGGGCCGATGAGGAATTTGTCGGCGTGGATTTTCGCGCCGACAAATACGACGGAGCTCTGAGTCGTCTCCGCACCGAGCGTGTGGTCTTCACCGAATGCGACTTCAGCGGAGTCGACCTGTCCGAGTCCGAGCATTCCGGCTCGGCGTTCCGCAACTGCACGTTCCGCCGGGCCACGCTGTGGCACAGCACGTTCACCAACTGCAGTCTGCTGGGCTCGGTGTTCAGCGAAGCGCGCCTGCGGCCGATCACTCTCGTCGAGTCAGATCTGACACTGGCAGTGCTCGGCGGATGCGATCTGCGAGGCGTCGACCTGTCCGACTGCCGGCTGCGCGAGGCCGGCCTGGTGGGAACGGATCTGCGTAAGGCAGTGCTGCGCCGCGCCGATCTGACCGGCGTGCGGGTGCAGGACGCCCGGCTTGAAGAGGCGGACCTGCGCGGTGCCCGCGTCGACCCCACGCTGTGGACCACCGCCAAACTCCGTGGTGCACGCGTCGACGTCGACCAGTCGTTGGCCTACGCCGCTGCGCATGGTCTCGTCGTCGGTGGGTAACTTTCTTCCGCCGAGCAGACGCTGAGGTCCCCGACACGCCGAGGCTGGCGTACCCGAGCGTCTGCTCGCGGGAGGGAACTCAGCCCTTGAGGCGGATCTTCCAACGCACGAAGCTGACGTAGAAGATCGACAGCGCGGCCAGCATCGCCATGTTGAACAGCCAGGCCCCTTCGGAGTGCTTCCAGAGCGAGTCGTCGGGCACGATCGGCGGTTTCACCAGATCGGTGAGTCCCACCGTCGATGCCGTCGCCGCGAATCCCCAGCGGGCCGGGGTGACCCACGACATCTGGTCCAGCACGGCCCGGCCGGTCACCGGGATCATGCCACCGGAGAACACCAACTGGCTCATGATCGCGACCACCAGCAGCGGCATGATCTGCTCGCTGGTCTTGGCGACCGACGACAAGGCCAGGCCGACCGTCGCGGCGCAGACCGTGCACGCAGCCATACCGACGAACAGTTCCAGGGACGCGTTGCCGAGCAGGTTGGCGCCCTGAGTCGGGGCGCCAACACCGATGATGGTGATGGCTGTGACGATGCCCGCCTGGATCACCGCGAAGATGCTGTACACGCAGATCTTGGCTAACAGGTAGGCCGTCGTGGACAACCCGACGGCCTGCTCACGCAGGAAGATCGCGCGCTCGCCGATCAGGTCGCGGATGGTCAGTGCGGTACCCATGAAGATCGCACCCACGTTGAGCAGCACCAGCACCTGCCCGGGCTGGTTCGGCGCGTCGCTGAGCGGGTTCGGCGGTCCGAAGCCGGTCTCGCCCGGCACCGACAGCGACAGCACGCCCATGATGAACGGCAGCAGCGCCAAGAAGACGAAGTAGCCACGGTCGGAGATGATCAACCGCATCTGGCGGCGCGCGATCGTGGAGAACTGGCGCAGCAGGCTGGTGTGCACGGGCTCGCCGAGGCTCGCAGGCTTGTCCGCGGGCGGGCGTTGCGGTGGCGGCCCGTGGATGGTCAGGTACCGCTGCTTGGCCCCTTCGGGGTCACCCGCGACCGTGCTGAAGATGTCCGCCCAGTTGGTGGTGCCCAGCTCCGCACTGATCTCGCTGGGTGGCCCGCAGAAGGCGGTCTTCCCACCGGGCGCCAGCAACAGCACCTGGTCGCACACGTCGAGGTAGGTCAGCGAGTGGGTGACCACGAGCACCACGCGGCCGGCGTCGGCCAGCTGCCGCAGCATCGTCATCACCTGGCGGTCCAGTGCCGGGTCCAGCCCCGAGGTGGGCTCGTCGAGGATCAGCAGCGACGGGCCGGTGAGCAGCTCCAACGCCACCGATGCGCGCTTGCGCTGCCCGCCCGAGAGCTTGTCGACGCGGGTGTCGAGATGCTTGGTCATCTCGAGCTCTTCGAGCACCTGCATGACGACCTGTTCTCGGTCGGCTTTGGTGGTGTCGGGCGGCAGCCGGAGTTCGGCGGCGTACATCAGCGCCTGCCGAACGGTGAGCTGGCCGTGCACCACGTCGTCCTGCGGCACCATGCCGATACGGGAGCGCAGCGAGGCGTACTCGGCGTGGACGTCGTGACCCTCGAACGTGATCGTGCCGCTGGTCGGATGGGTCAGGCCCGCGACCTGCTTGGCGAAGGTCGACTTGCCGGCGCCGGACGGACCGATCACGGCCGTCAGCGTGCCGGGTCGGGCGTCCAGCGAAATGTTGTCCAGCAGGGTCTTGTTGCCCTCGATGGTCCACGTCAGGGCGCGGACCTCCAGCCCACCGGTGCGGGTGTCGGCCTCGGTCTCGCTGCGCCGCACCAGCGTGCCGCCGGTGTAGGTCAGGTCGACGTTGCCGATGGTGACCACGTCGCCGTCGTGCAGGATCGCCGAGTCCACCCGGGCGCCGTTGACGAACGTGCCGTTGATGCTGCGTTCGTCGCGGATCTGGGTGCCCCCGGGCATCGGGAGCAGGGTGGCGTGGTGCCGTGAGGCGAGCACGTCGGGAATCACGATGTCGTTGTCGGTGGCGCGACCGATCTTCACCGCTCCTGCAGTCGGTTCGGGTGTCCGGCCCGGCCGCAGGATTTTGAGCATGCTGGTCGCTTTGTTGGCGATCGGCTCGTTGCCGCGCGGTGCCGACACGGCGGGGCCCATGGTGGTCGGAGCCTGCGCAGACGGCGGACCAGTCGGCCGCGCCGGTGACGGTGGCTGGTACGACTGCGGGCTGCTGGGGTAACCCGGCTGGGGACCGCTCGGATAGCCCGCTTGCGGCCCGCTGGAGAAACCGGACTGCGTGCCGGTCGGGTAACGCTGCTGCGGGCCCGACGGATAGCCCGGGCGCTGGGCGCTGCCAGGCGGCTGCTGCCAGCCCCCTCCGGTGGGCGCCTGGGTGGGCCAGCTGCCGGATTGTCGTGTGGCGATCGGCACCGCAACAGTCGGCGTGCGGCCCACGTTGCCCTGGTGGTGGCCGACCTCGAAGCTCAGCTGTGGGCCGTCCGGGTTCCCGATGTTGATGACCTGGCCGTCCTGGATATCCACGGAAGGCACTCGGCGGCCGTTGACATACATGCCGTTGAGGCTGCCGTTGTCGATCGCAACCCATCGGCCCTGATCGAACCGCAGCACCAGGTGCGCACGTGAGATCAACGGGTGGGCGATGCGGACGTCGGCGCGCAGGTCACGGCCTATGACGACATCGTTGCCGGGGGCGAAGGTACGGGTCGACCCGTCGTACCGAACGGTCAGCGCGGGCGGGGCTGGTCGGCTCATCGGGACCAACTCTATCGGTCCGGCTGCTCGAATTGCCGCGCCATGGACGCGTGGCGGCGTGTGTGACGATGGCCCGCATGGCCTGGGATGAGGCGACTGAACGAATTCGCGCGGTGCTGCGGCCGGCGGCGACGGTATGTGCCGGCGTCGCGGTGGGATTGCTGGTGTGCGCGGTCGCGCTCGCGTGGTGGAGCCGGTTGGGGCCGCCGCGCCCGCTCGGTCTTGATGCCTGGTTCATCGGTGGTCTGCACCGTTGGGGTGCGGATCTGCCGAGCCGGATCCCGCTCGCAGTGACTGTGGTGGCACTGCTGCTGATCGCCGCGATGGTCAGTGTCCGGCAGCGTGGGCGTGCCGGACGACATTTGCCGGGCATACCGGTGATCCTGGTGTCGTTGGCAGTCCTGGTGTTCTTCGCGTACTTCACGCAGGGAATACCGGCGTTCTACCGCACGCTCACGCAGGCGTATCCGGTGACGCCGGCACTGGCAGCCGGCGTGGCGGCGTGGTTGCTCTGCGTGGCCGGCGCGATCGCCACTCTGCTGGCCACCGCGGCGTTCGCCCGGCTGGGGCGCGACAGCCTGCGGCTGGTCGCGGTGGGCGTGGTCATCGCGGTGGTCGCCGGGGTCGTGGTGACCGTCGGCGCACTGCGGGCCGGCGACGACGACCGCTTTGTCGACGCGTCTATGGCTGCCGCGACCGATGTGCCCGCATTGCCGTCGGCGCTCGGCCGGCGCGGATTCGGCCTCACGGTCCCCGACGCGTTCGATGCCGAGGCGCCCGGTGCGATCGGCGGCAAACCCGGGCACTATCAGATCGCTGCCGCCGGAGCCGGTTTTGTCGTCTATACCAACCACCGCGTGACGGCCTACGGCATCGACGGCACCGAGCGCTGGCACTATGCCCGCACCGGCCAGAGCGATGTCGTCGTCGACGGCATCTCGGTCTATGACAACGGCGCCACCGTGGTGGTCTCCCTGGGTCGGGCATTGGTGGCACTCGATGCCGTCACCGGGGCGAAGCTGTGGACGAGCGCCGACCCCCGGCTGCTGGAGGCTGTCGGGCATGCCGGCGACCGGGACGTGCCGTTCCTGGTCTTCCGGGATGTGGCGTCGTGGACTCGGTTCGACACCCGCACCGGCAGATCAGCCTGGACTGTGCCGGATCCAAACCCGTCGGAGTGCGCGGACGGCGAGATCGACGCCGACACACGCTCGTGGGTGGTGTCGATCGCTCGCTGCACCTCGACGGCCGGTGTCGACATCCGGCTGATCGCGCTCGACCCTGCCAGTGGCCACACCCAGTGGGATACGACGGTGCTGCATGCGGCGCGCCCGCAGGAACACCAGCAACAAGAGGGGGGACCGCTGGACGTGATAGCCGCGCCCGCCAACTCCGTCGGGGTGTTCCTGCAGTTCGACGGGTTCGGCGCGCCGCAGGCACCGTCGTACGCGAACATCGCGCGGAAGACGGTCACTGCGCTACCCGAACAGGGGTTCCCGCAACCGTCCCTCGGGCCCAGTGACGAGTTCGTCGTCTCGGACCGGCAGTTGACGTTGTTCGGCGCCGACGGCAAGCAACGTTGCACGGTCGGTAGGAATGTCAGCGGACTTAACAGTCGAGTGCCCGGTCGTGCGGCCGGACTGTCCTACCTGGCCTTTCCCCGCAGCTTCGTCGTCGCCGACCGAGGCATCCAACCGGCGCTGCGCACCTTCGACAGCACCACGTGTGCAGAATCCGGAGAGGTTCCCGCGGCGGCCGTCGAGGGCATGATCCCGGTCCCGGGCGCCGTGCTTGTGCTGCGGCGCGATGGGCAGAACCTGCTGATCGACGGTTACCGGGCGGCCTGAGGCGTATTGGCCAGCGCGGGTACCGCCTCGCCGGGATACTTGTCGCGGGGCTCCCAGACATCCCAGGTCTGCACAGCCCAAAACAGCGCGAATTGGCCGATCAGGAGGAGTTCGACGAGCAGCAGGCCGAACTCCACATGCTTGACGAGCAGTACCACGGCCAGGACCACCGTGGCCAGCATCAGCACCGCGATCACGGCGTAGAAGCGGGCCCGCTGCTGGCGCCCGGCGGCCCGGGCGTAGCACGCGTGATAGACGGCGACCATCGTGATCGCCAGAAACATGGCGACCGCGGCGAACGCGTGCGCCCGCGCCATGAACCAGTCCGAGAACAGCGCCAGCGCACCGATGACCGCGAGTGCGAACAAGGCTTTGGGTAACCAGGATTCGGTCTTCAACAGGGCCTTCGCCAGCCACTTCCACAGGGCTGCGGCGGTGGCGCACTCCTCGTCTTCGGCGGTGGGTTCCGGCTGGGGTGGCCGCCACCGGCTCAGCGCCAGATACAGCGCGATACCGGCGGCCGCGGCCACGAACAGGGCGGTGACGTTGTTGGCGACGCCGCCGAGCGGGTCGACCACAGTCGGCAACCAGGCTCGGCACACCCCGGCGCTGCCGGTCGGGATCAGGGCCACGATGAACGCCATGAATCCGGAGAAGTTCAGAAGCGCGTCCTCGGCGGTGCGGCTGCCCTGGTAGGCGATCAGACAGACGCCGATGGCGCAGAGCGCGGCAAGGAACACCGCATGGGTGCGGGTGTAGAAGAACGCACTGATCGAACCCTGCAGACAGCTATGTGCGGCTGTTAATACCAGCGACACGATCAGGAACACCACCAGCGCGACGAGACCGACCCGCACGTAGCGGTAGGTCACCATCGCGTCGTCGGCGGTCTCCCGCATACCCCTCAGATTGACAGAGAATCCGGCGCTTCAGTGATCACCCAGTGGGTGTGGCGGGAAATCGTCGGCCTTGGGCGCTAGAACACGTCCGGAGAACTGTGCACAGCGGGGAGTCGGCGAGGCGGCCTGTCAGAATGACAGTGTGGGTGCGATAACGCTGGACGGTAAGGCCACGCGCGACGAGATCTTCACCGATCTCAAAGAGCGCGTAGCGAAATTGACTGCTGCGGGCCGGACGCCCGGGTTGGGCACCGTACTGGTCGGTGACGACCCCGGATCGCAGGCCTATGTGCGCGGCAAGCATGCCGACTGCGCCAAGGTCGGTATCAACTCGATCCGGCGCGATCTGCCCGCGGACATCTCGCAGGCCGAACTCGATGCCACCATCGACGAACTCAATGCCAACCCCGACTGCACCGGCTACATCGTGCAGTTGCCGCTGCCCAGGCACCTCGACGAGAACTCGGCGCTCGAGCGCATCGATCCGGCCAAGGATGCCGACGGGCTGCACCCGACCAACCTGGGCCGGCTGGTCCTCGGTGTAGAGGCACCACTTCCTTGTACCCCGCGCGGCATCGTGCATCTGCTGCGCCGGTTCGACGTGCCGATCGCGGGGGCCCACGTGGTGGTGATCGGCCGCGGTATCACGGTTGGCCGTCCGATGGGTCTGCTGCTCACACGCCGCTCGGAGAACGCCACGGTGACGTTGTGTCACACCGCAACCCGTGATCTGCCTGGCCTAACCCGGCAGGCCGACATCATCATCGCGGCGGTCGGCGTACCGCATCTGCTGACTGCGGACATGGTCAAGCCGGGCGCTGCCGTCGTCGACGTCGGGGTGAGTCGAGTCGACGGCAAGTTGACCGGTGACGTGGCCCCCGATGTGTGGGAGGTGGCCGGTCACGTGTCGCCGAATCCCGGCGGGGTCGGCCCGCTGACTCGCGCGTTCCTGCTGACCAACGTCGTCGAGCTCGAAGAGTCGAAACTGGCGTGACCGTCCAGGAATTCGCCCACAAGCTGTTCGCCCGGCAATGGCCGATCCTCGTGGTCGGGCTGATCTTCATCGCGGCGTTCGCCCTGGTCGTGGCGGGTTACTGGCGGCGCGGTGCGCTGGTCATCGGCATCGGTGTCGGGGTGGCTGCGGCGCTGCGGCTGACCTTGACCGATGACCGGGCCGGCCTGCTGGTGGTGCGTACCCGGGCGATCGATTTCGTCACCACGGCCACCGTCAGCGCGGCGGTGCTCTACATCGCGTGGACCATCGATCCGTTGGGCACTAGCTAGCGGTGTGTCTCGCATCCGACTGCACATCTGGTGGATCCCACCGACGACGGAGGCGCTCAACGGATGGGATGCATGGTGCGTCAGTCGAATAGGCCGTCCTGGGTGGCTTTGCTGAAGAGTTGTTCGGATGCCCACTGTCGGATCGAGGCGTCTGGATCGTCTGCGGCCAGCGCCTGAACCAGTTCGTCGTCGCCGCTGGCAAGCAGCCGTTCCAGGGCTGCCTTGCGGGGTGCTTTATGTCCCCAGTCCAACGCCGCATTCAGCACGGTTCGCGCCTGATCGTCGTCAAGGGCGTCGGCTACGCGGACGGCTCCGGTCACGACGGCTGCCGCGTCGCGGGCCGGCAGCGACCGTGCGTGTTGCAGGACGTCGTCGGCTGCAGCTCGGCCTCGACACAGAACGTGGCCAGCAGCCCAGGTTCGCAGCGGCGGCCACACACTGCGGTCCGCAGTAGCGAGAGTGTCGGGGTGGACGCGGATCGTCCGGCCCGCTTTTGGAGCGCCGAGGCGGTACTCGACGAAGCTGGTGCCGACCCACCAGATCGGGTGCCGGTAGTGCACCCGCTCCTGCCAGAGCAGCGTGTCGGCGAGCCGATCTTGGTCGTCATCGTCGAGGATGCCTGACTCCACGATGCCGGCAAGCACCTGCGCGCTCACGCGGCGCCAGTGCCAGTCGGTACACAGCAGCAGGGCGGAATCGAAGGCGCCCGACTCACCCCCGCGGTGGACTCGTCGGAATGCATCGACCGCGACAGCCGGCGGCAGTGGACGGCCGACAGCACCCGACACCAGCTGCCGCCACAGGCCCAGCGCATCGGTGACATCGGAGATCTCCGTCGACTCCACGTGGTGGTCCACCCGGCCATCCTGACAGCACTACGCCTGGTGAGCTACCGTCGCCGGCGTGGGAAGCGACAACGACGAAACCCAGCGGATCATCGACGAGGCGCTCGGACTCGGGCCTGCCGATATCCAGACGACACTTGCGCAGCGATTGGCCTTGGCCGGTGCGACGTCGGTCGAGGATCTGCTCGCGGAGACCCTAGTTCGTCGATGGTGGTGGTTGGGGTTGGAAGGGTGTGTACCACCACCAGTTGGCGTGTTCGCCGGTGGGTCCGGGGCAGGGTGGGACGTCGGGTGGGGGTGTGGTTGGTGGCCGGGCCAGGGACCCTGCACTGAGTCGTCGCCCGGCGGCATCGGTGACGATGAGTCGGTCAGCCGGTCCGGTGATGGTGACACCCCCGCGATGGTGCAGTCGGTGATGATATGGGCATACCAACACCAGATTGTCCAGGTCGGTGCGCCCGCCGTCCTCCCAGTAGGCGTCGGCGGCGGGCGTAGTGTCTGAGCTTGTCGCTCAGGCTATTTCCCGCCGCCGCGCCCCCGAACCGGACGTGCGACTCTCATCGCATCCGGCTCTCCGTAGGTCAAGCTGGGACGACGATAGGTGTTGCCCAGGGTGTCGGGATCTTCGAGCCCCGGTAGCGATAGCGCTGGATGCTCATCGTGGTGGGGTTGTAGAGCCGAACACCGTTGTACTGCGGCCAGCGGCGCACGTGGTACTGGGCCCAGAGGGCCCGTTTGCCGGTGCGGGGATGTTTGTGCAGCAGCCAGCTCCACACCCGCCACCACATGTAGTTGGCGATGTGGGAGTAGGCCCGGCTGGCTGAACTGTGCCGGAAGTACTGGGCCCAACCGCGGACCATCCGGCTCAGTTGCCCGAACAGCTGATCGGCGGGTTGGTGGGTAATCCGTTTGGTCACCGTCTTGAGCTTGCGTCGCATCGTCTGCAGCGAGGTGCGCGACGGGTAGCTGTAGACGTATGCCCGGTTGCTTCCCCGCTGGATATGCCGCTGGATGCGGAATCCCAGAAAGTCGAAGCCCTCGTCGATATGCACGACCTGCGTCTTGGCCGGGGCCAACCGCAGCCCCATCGGTGCCAGCAGATCGGTCATGTCCTCCCACAGTTGTTCGGCGTGCCCGCGTTGGCCAAAGACCAGAACCACGAAGTCATCGGCGTATCGCACGAGGTGATACGTCGCTCCGCCGTGCTGGCGATGGGTCCTGCGGGCCGATCCGTGCCGGTGGGCCGCCCAGCGATTGTCGAAGTGGTCATCGATAACCGACAGAGCGATGTTGGCCAGCAGCGGCGAGAGGATGCCGCCCTGGGGAGTTCCGGTGTAGGTGTCATAGGTGGTGCCGTCGGTGCCGAGCACTCCGGCCTTCAGGAATGCCTTCACCAACCCCAGGATGCGTTTATCGCCGATCCGACCACGTATCCGGTGCAGCAGGGCAGTGTGGTCGATTTCGTCGAAACACGCTGCGATGTCGGCTTCGAACACCCACTCATAACCACGGTGAGCGAACATCCGAATGTCCTCGATCGCGTCCTGAGCCCGTCGCTGCGGCCGGAACCCGTAACTCGAATCGGAGAAATCCGTTTCGAATATCGGTTCCAGCACCAGCTTCAGCGACGCCTGTACCACCCGATCGGCCACGGTCGGGATACCCAACTTGCGGACCTTGCCGCTGGCTTTGGGTATCTCGACTCGCCGCACCGGTACCGGTCGAAACATGCCGGAGCGCAATGCGTCCCGCAACTGTTCGAGGAACCCGACGACACCATCGGCACTAGCCTCAATGCCGCGGGCGGTGCGTTTATCGATCCCCGCACTGCGGGCACCGGTGTTCTCCCGGACCCGTGCCCACGCTACCGCGAGGAAACACGGGTCCGCCACGAGGTTGAACAGATCGTCGAACCGACGACCACGATCGGCCATCGCCCAACAGTGCAGTTTGGTCTGCATCCTCAGTACCCGCTGGGCCGCCACGGACGGCAACTCCAGCGCGGCACCGATATTCATCGGTGCATCTTCTGACATGGCAATCTCCGTATTCTGCGTGTCCTACTGCCGCCCTTCCCGATGTGACCGGCTTTCCCGGCCTCGCAGTACTACGGCGGCTCCGCCCCATCCCAGTGCCCTCGGTGGGCATCGACNCCTNCCCGCCGCACCCCTGGCCGGGACGCGGGAAGGGAAGCACCCGAATGGTTCCCGTGTTCACATGTATCCGATTGGTGAGGCCGGCACCCAGCTTTACCCCGATGGCCCCGGTAGGTACGCCACAGACAATTCCCCACCGGCTGCTGCCCACCCCTGGCCGGGACAGGCAACGGACGCGTCCGATACACCACTTCCGCGTGCACCACAACACCGGTCCGATATCCGCCAGATTTGCAGACCGGTTCCACCTAACGAGGATTCCGACACTGGTTCCTCACGTATGCCCTCTCACCTTGCTCACCACGCGCCATGTCATCTGGCAGTACTGACCCGCCGTGGTTTTGTCAGGGCCGCTTGCCACCGAATCCCTCTCGATCCCTACGAGATTCAGCTGCCCTCAGCTTTCATCCGACCGCTGTGACGGCCGAACATCGGAGGTCTCTCACCTCCGATCGGAATACACGCGCCTCACGGCGCACATGCTGCAGGTGATGAGCGTGCAGACCGCGGGTGGCGCCGCAGCCGGGCACCACACAGCACCGATCCCGATGCCTCCAACACCCGGCGCAACCGGCGACTGACCTGCCGCGTACTACGCCCCGCACCGATCACCCGCCCGTGCCGTTCAAACCACACCTCACAGCTCGCATCACAGGACAGGAAGCGGCGTTCCTCATCGGACAACACCGGCCCGAGGTGCAGTGAGGCGACCGGTTTCGCACCGTCGCGGTCGAGGTCGACGTGCACCACCACCGTGGTGTGCTGCCCATGTGGGCGGCGCGCCACGTCGGTGTCCCAGCCGGCCTCGATCAGGCTCATCAATGCATCCACGGTGCCGGGGAACGGCGGTGCCTGCTCCGATGCCTGGTCGGCATCCTCGTGGTCACGCTTCCACTGCGCGATCAACGCGTCGTGATGCGACTGCATCGCAGCATCGACTGTCGCTGCCTCGTCGCGCGGCAGGGTGATCCGGTAGGTCGTGCAGTCGTCGTGAACCTCTTTGCGGAACGCGCGTTTGGGATCCGGTTCGGGATCTGGATCAGGGGCGGGGCGGGGTTCGAGTTTGACCGCCGTACGCAACTGGGCAACAGTGGCCACCGCCGCCAACTCCGCATAATGCGCATCGGAACCGTCGGCGGCGCGTTCGGCGATCACCCCCACCTGATCCAGCGACAACCGGCCCTCCCGCATCCCTTCGGCGCAGAGTGGGAACCCCTCGAGGCGGCGTGCGACTGCCACCATTGTTTCGGCGTTGTGCGGGGTGACACCGGTCTTCCAGGCCACCAAAGCTGTGATCGATCGGGCGCCGGTGGCGCCGCACAATTCGTCGCGATCCAGTTCGGCGACGATGTCCACGATGCGGCCGTCGATCGCGTTGCGTTGACCAACCAGCTCCGCCAGCTCCTCGAACAACCCCTCCACCCGCTGCACAGGACTCACCCCAGCAGCGAAAGATGTTGCCGTCGAAGACATAACACCAATCATCACAGAAGGGTCCGACAAATTCGGGGGCCTCACCGAAACTCACGAATCACTCGTATCATCAACGATATTCGTCGATCTGCTGGGCTATCGGTTGCGGGCGGCACCGAGATTCACACCAGGGACAAAAGCATCGCGGAATTTGTCCTTGGTGTGAATCTCGGTGACCGGGTCCGCTGGCTCGACATCGAAATGACCTCGCCAGTCGGGTACCGAAATAGCGGCGACTGCGCCGCGGTGAGCTCGCGCGGAAGAGATGATGGGTAAATTCCGTTGTAATACAGTCATTTCCGGTTCACTCGGTGGCGCAGGATCTGCGCCATGCCGCGTCCCCGTCCGGTGAACACTGCATGGACCAGCGCCTGATAGCGGCGACGGTCCGCAGCGTCGATCAGTGATTCCCGCCGGCGCGTGATGGTCGGCAACCCGGCTTCCACGCTGGGGCTCGGGCGGAACGCATCCGCGGAAACCCTTCGAGCCAAGCCGAATTCAAACCACGGCCACCACTGCGCGGTCATCGTCGCGACGCCCGTGTGGGGTGTGTGGCAGCCGGTAGTGCAGGAAGTCGGCGGCTACGACATCGGCTGTGGTGCGGTGAGCCAGTAGCTCGGCTCGCCGGCGGTCGATCTCGACGGCCGTCAGTGGCCGCCCGAGGTGCTCCATCGGCACCGTCAGCGCGCCGTCCCCGGCGCCGACTTCGATGATGGGACCCGTTGTGTGCGAGACGATTTTGACGATGCACTTCATCGGCAAGTACGAAGCGCTGGCCTACCGGCAGGTCGAGCGTATGCGCCGCAGTATCGAACTGCTGCGCGCCCGCCCGGAGAGCCGCTGTGGACCTCGCCCTGTTGATCCGCCCTGACGGCTATGTCGCCTGGGCTGCAGACGGATTCGAGGACACTGGGTTGACCGGCGCACTGCAGCGGTGGTTCGGTGCCGAGGACGCCGGCGCCGTCGATCGCCTCATTTGACTGCAGACGACGCCGACGATCTTGCGCTGGTCTTCCTCACTCGGTCAGGGCAGAGTCGACCGGATGGACACCGTCACGTACGGCAGTGCCAAGCCCGTGCTGTTGGCCAGCGCGGGGTGCGTGGCCAGCAGTTCGCGCACTTGGCCCAGCGTGCGCGTGCGCACCTGTTCGGGCGAGGTGATGCAGTAGCTACGTGAGGCCACAAGGTCGATGAGTGCTTGTGGCGTCAGATAACTCGTCCACTCGACCTGTTGGCGTTCGGTATCGGCGAACGGCGCGGGCAGCGTGACCTCATGGTTGAACGGGTCGTTCTCGTGACCGATGATCTGCCCCAGGTCCTTGACCCAGCCCATTCGCTCGTCGCGGGTGTTCCACACCAGACCCAGCCGCCCGCCCGGGCGCAGCACCCGGCTCACCTCGGCCACTGCCCGCTCCGTATCGAACCAGTGCCAGGCCTGGGCCACGAGCACGGCGTCGACGCTGTTATCCGCCAACGGGATTTCCTCGGCGGTGCCCAGCAGCGCCGGGGTGTCCGGCAGCGAGTTCGTCAGCAGCTCGAGCATCTCCGGAATCGGGTCCACGGCAATAACATTCAGGCCGCGTTCGACGAGCCGGGTGGTGAGCTTGCCGGTGCCCGCACCCAGGTCGAGCACGTCGTGCGCACCGGTGGGCAACAACCAGTCGATCGCTTCCGGTGGGTATGACGGGCGGCCGCGTTCGTAGGCGGCGGCTTCAGAGCCGAACGATAGGGAACGTTGCTGGCTCGACATGCTCACCTCGGTATCAGCTCCAGCGTCCGGCGGACCAGCTTGCCGACCACCTCGGTCTCGACCAGGAAGCCGTCGTGCCCGTACTCCGAGTCGACGACGTCCAGCTCGTGGCAACCGGGCAGCAGCTCGGCCAGTTCCTCTTGCAGGCGGATCGGATAGAGCCGGTCGGAAGTGATTCCGCCGACCACCACCGGTACCGGGCAACCCTGCAGTGCGGCCCGGACCCCGCCGCGGCCCCGGCCGACATCGTGGTTGGACAGCGCGTCGGAGAGCACCACATAGGTTCCGGGATCGAATCGGGCGGCGAGCTTGCCGCCCTGGTACTCCAGGTAGCTCTGCACGCTGTAGCGACCGCCGGTGACCGGGTCCTCGTCGGCCTGCGGGTCGTTGCGGAACCGGGAGTCCAGCTCCTCTTCGCCGCGGTAGGTGAGGTGCGCAAATCGCCGCGCGATCTCCATACCGGTCATGGGTTCGCGGCCCGTGCCGTAATAGTCGCCGCCCTGCCAGTCGGGATCGGTCTTGATCGCGGCGACCTGACTGCTCTGGGTGCCGATCTGGTCTGCGGTCGCCCGCGCCCCGACCGCCAACACGAGACCGGCGCTGACCTCGTCGGGATGGCCGACCAGCCATTCCAGCGCGCGGGCCCCGCCCATCGAGCCGCCGACCACCGCCGCGACCCTGGTGATACCGAGCGCTGCCAGCGCGGCCCGGTCGGCCTCCACCTGATCGCGAATGGTGATCTGGGGAAACCTTGAGCCCCAAGGCTTTCCGTCGGGGGCAAGGGAGCCGGGGCCGGTGGAACCGCGGCAGCCGCCCAGCACATTGGTCGAGATCGCGCACCAGCGGTCGGTGTCGATCGGGGCACCCGGGCCCACGACGCCGTCCCACCAGCCCGGTGTCGGGTGGTGGGGGCCGGCCGGACCCGTGATGTAGGAGTCTCCGGTCAACGCGTGCAGCACGACCACGACGTTGTCGCGGGTGGGAGACAATTCGCCCCACCGCTGCACTGCGATGGTGACATCGGGCAGGATAGTGCCGTTCTCCAGGCGCAGCGCGCCGATGTTGACCACGCCCAGCTCGCCCTCGGCGGGCAGGGCGGCAGGTGGAAGACCAGGGAGCATGGTGGTTGTTTCGGTGATCGTCACGATGCGTTTCTCACGTTCTCACACCGTCGCCGGGGCCTGGTCGGCGTCGCGGAACGGGTGGGCGGCAGCGAAACCCTGATCCAGGTCGGCCAGGATGTCGTCGATGCCCTCGAGGCCGACGGCGAGGCGCACCAGTCCGGGAGTGACACCGCTAGCCAGCTGCTCCTGAGGGCTGAGCTGCTGGTGGGTGGTCGAGGCCGGGTGGATGACCAGGGAGCGTACGTCGCCGATGTTGGCGACGTGACTGTGCAGGGTCAGCGCGTTGACGAAGGCCTTGCCGGCTTCGACACCGCCCGCCAGCTCGAAGGCAAGCACCGCGCCGGTGCCCTTCGGAGCGAGTTTGCGGCCCAGCTCGTACCAGGGGGAAGTGGGCAGCCCGGCGTAGTTCACCGAGATCACATCCGGGTGCCCGGCGAGATGCTCGGCAACCTTCTGAGCGTTGGACACGTGGCGTTCAACGCGCAGTGACAGTGTTTCCAATCCCTGCGCGATGAGGAAGGCGTTAAAGGGTGCCGCGGCACTCCCCAAATCACGTAGCAGCTGCACCCGCGCCTTGAGCGCAAAGGCCGGTGCACCGAGGTCGGCGAACACCACACCGTGGTAGCTGGGGTCCGGCTGAGTGAACCCGGGAAAGCGTCCGCTTGCCGTCCAGTCGAAGCTGCCGCCGTCGACGATGACGCCTGCGATCGCCGAACCGTGCCCGCCCAGGTACTTGGTGGCCGAGTGCACCACGATGTCGGCGCCGTGGGCGATCGGCTGGATCAAGTACGGGGTGGCGATGGTGTTGTCGATGATGAGGGGGACGCCGTTGTCGTGGGCGATGGCCGCGACATTGGGGATGTCGAACACGTCTATTTGGGGGTTCGAGATGCTCTCGGCGAAGAGGGCCTTGGTGTTGGGTTTGACGGCGGCCCGCCACGAGGCCAGGTCGTCGGGGTTCTCCACGAAGCTGACCTCGATACCGAGCTTGCGCAGCGTGTAGTGGAACAGGTTGTAGGTGCCGCCGTACAGCCGCGGGGATGACACGATGTGATCGCCCACCCCGGCCAGGTTCAGGATCGCGAACGTCGAGGCGGCCTGTCCGGAGGACAGGAACAGCGCGGCGACGCCGCCTTCAAGGGCTGCGACGCGTTGCTCGACCACGTCGGTGGTCGGGTTCATCATCCGGGTGTAGATGTTGCCCGGCTCGGTCAGCCCGAACAGCGCCGCGGCGTGGTCGGTGTCGCGGAATGTGAACGACGTGGTCTGGTAGATGGGCAGTGCCCGGGCGTTGGTGGTGCTGTCAGGCGTTTGACCTGCGTGGATCTGCTTGGTCTCGAATGACCAGGCGTCAGGTGTGGTCATCGTCGGTATCTCCTATGAAGTCGGGGTGAATCGGCTACCGGGCGTCGTGCCTACACGTACAAGACGGCAAACGGACGGAACAGTTCACGGACGACAACACATGGGTGGCCTCCATCAGGATTTCCCTGTCTCTCTGGGGGCCCGTACCTTCGGACCCGCGCTTGCCTTGCAGCCGGCGACGGCTACTCAACCTGGTCATCACCCGGGGCACCCCACCGCGGTTGGAGGGTTGCCGGCCAGCAAGCCGGGGCTTATCGCTGGCACTCATGACCGAGATAAAGGGTATCGCATGATCGCGGGTCAGAGCCAAGTGGTTTGATCTGGCGGGTCGGCTCCGAGCGTTGCTGAACATGTTTCAGTCCGGGTCACCAACCTACTCGTCGGTAGCGAAAGTGGGCACGTCAGCAGGGTGAGCCCCCTTGTATGGTGGCCGCGAGAGACATTCGAGGAGCAGGAGGGTGCGGGCTCACATGTCCAAGATCAAAGTCGAAGGCACCGTTGCCGAACTCGACGGTGACGAGATGACCCGCATCATCTGGCAGATGATCAAGGACCAGCTGATCCTGCCGTACCTCGACATCGACCTGGACTACTACGACCTCGGCATCCAACACCGCGACGCCACCGACGACCAGGTCACCATCGACGCGGCCAACGCCATCAAGCGGCACGGTGTCGGCGTCAAATGCGCGACCATCACCCCTGATGAGGCTCGGGTCAAAGAGTTCAACCTCAAGAAGATGTGGCTCTCGCCCAACGGCACGATCCGGAACATCCTCGGCGGCACTATCTTCCGCGCACCGATTGTGATCGAGAACGTGCCGCGGCTGGTCCCGGGCTGGACCAAGCCGATCATCATCGGTCGCCACGCGTTCGGCGACCAGTATCGGGCCTTCAACACCAAGGTGGACAAGCCCGGAACGTTCACCGTGACGTTCACCCCTGATGACGGCAGTGAACCGCTGGTGCACGAGGTGGTGCACATCCCGGAGTGCGGTGGCGTCATCATGGGCATGTACAACTTCCGCAAGTCCATCCAGGATTTCGCCCGCGCGTCGTTTTCCTATGGGCTGCAACAGGATTACCCCGTCTACCTGTCGACCAAGAACACCATCCTCAAAGGCTACGACGGGATGTTCAAGGACGAGTTCCAGCGCATCTTCGATGACGAGTTCAAGGAAGAATTCGACAAGCGCGGTCTGACCTACGAGCACCGCATGATCGACGACATGGTGGCCTCCTGCCTGAAGTGGGAGGGCGGCTACGTCTGGGCGTGCAAGAATTACGACGGTGACGTCCAATCCGACACCGTCGCACAGGGTTACGGTTCACTCGGGTTGATGACCTCGGTATTGATGACGCCGGACGGCAAGATCGTCGAGGCCGAGGCCGCGCATGGCACCGTCACTCGGCACTACCGCCAGTTCCAGCAGGGTAAGCCGACCTCCACCAACCCGATTGCGTCGATTTTCGCCTGGACCCGCGGTCTGGAACACCGGGCCAAGCTGGACAACACCCCCGAGGTGGCGCACTTCGCCGAGACGCTTGAGCGCGTTGTCATCGAGACAGTCGAGGGCGGTTCGATGACCAAGGACCTCGCGTTGCTGATCGGTCCGGATCAGGCATGGCAGACCAGCGAGGCGTTCCTGGCGACCATCGCCGACCATCTCAAGAGGGCGCTGGCCGGCTAAACCCGTTTGGTGACTGCGGACCAGCCGTAGGGCGGCCTGCAGCCGAGCGGCGCGGTTGACTGTGGGCTAGCCCGTGGCGCGCGCCTGGTCGGTGTGGCTGTCGACGAAGTCGACGATCAGCTTGGTGATGCGATCGGGTGCCTCGAACATCGGCACGTGGCCGACGCCGTCCAACGTCGTGACGAGCGCGTCGGCAGCGAGGCTGTTGGTGAAATGCCTGGTGAACCGCGGTGTGGGCAGCACCCGGTCCTTTTCGCAGATCACCAGGTGGGTAGGCGTGCGGGAATCGGCGATCTCCATGAGTCCTGCGGTGGTCAGCGCCTTGAGCATGAGCTTGAAATACGCTGGGCAATGCGACAGGTCGTCGATCAGGTCGCGGCGGTCGCTGTCGGTGATGGCGTCGGGCGTCGCGCAGACCGCCAGATAGGCGATCTGCTTGGAGAAGGGCAATCGCAGTAGCCGCTGCCCAAACAGGGTGGCGCCCAGCATAATCGGCAACCCGGCCACGAATTTCGCGATGATCTCGTACTTCGCCGGCGTAAACCGGGCCCAGCCGCCCGCGGGTGCGACGCCGGTCAGGGTCCGGGCGCGGCCGCGGTGTTCCAGTTCGAACGCGACCCAGCCACCCAGTGAGTTTCCGACGATGTGTGCGGTGCCCCAGCCCAGTTGATCCAGGCGACGCTCGACATCATCGGCCAGGGTGGCGACGTCGAGCAGCAGCGGCGCATGCGGGCCGCCGTGGTGGCCGGCCATGGTGGGGGCGAACACCTCGTAGCGGCCGGTCTCGGCGAGTTGGGGTGCGACGTACTTCCACACGCTCTGCGACAGCAGGAACGGGTGCAGCAGCAGGATCGGTTCCCCGCCCGGAGTACCGAGGTGGATCGGCGCGTGTTCGGCCATGCATCTCGACACTAAGGCGATACCGCCGGTACCGCAAGGAGCTGTCGGTGCGGGTCGGTAGGGTCTCGGCCGTGGCATCTCCCGGCTCACTGACCGTCAGCACCATCAACGTCAACGGCATCCGCGCCGCGGTCAAGCAGCGCTCCACCGAGAATCTCGGCCTGCTGCCCTGGTTGAAGGAGACGACGGCCGACGTGGTGTGCCTGCAGGAGGTCCGCGCCGACGACGATCAGCTGGCTGACGCGCTCGCTCCGGCGCTGGCAGACGGCTGGTACCTGGCGTCGGCGGCGCCGCACGTCAAGGGGCGCAACGGCGTTGCGGTGTTGTCACGGCACGCGATCGACGCGTCGCGGCTGCTGGTGTCCGACGAATTCGGAGCGCACGGCCGCTACCTCGAGGTCGATACCGCGGGGGTGACGGTGGTCAGCATGTACGTGCCGACGGGCGAGGCGGAGACCGACCGGCAGTTGGAGAAGGAGCGGTTCATGGTGACCGTCGCGGCCCGCATGGCTGAGCTGCGCCGCGCGGATGTTGTCGTGTGTGGCGACTGGAACATCGCCCACACCGAGAACGACATCAAGAACTGGAAGGGCAACATCAAGAAGTCGGGCTTTCTCCCCAGCGAGCGGCAGTGGCTGACCGAGTTGCTGGCCACCGGCTGGGTTGACGTGGTCCGTGCGCTGCACCCCGACGTCGCCGGCCCGTACAGCTGGTGGTCATGGCGCGGAAAGGCATTCGACAACGACGCCGGGTGGCGTATCGACTATCACCTGGCGACACCGGGGCTGGCTGCCCGAGCGGTCAGCGCACACGTCGACCGTGCCGAGGCGTACGCGCTGCGGTGGTCCGACCATTCACCGGTGACCGTTTGCTACGGGTGAACCCCAGCCCGGCCGCAGGCTGGGACAACTCACCGCCGGCGATCGTGAGGTGTTGCTGCGCGTCCTGCGTCAGCTGACCGGTGAAGAAACCGGATGACGCCAGTGCGAAAATCGTCTCCATCATGACTAGTGGAAGCAAACGCGTCGTGTTCTCCGGCGCCCAACCCACCTCCGATTCCCTGCACCTCGGCAACGCGCTGGGCGCGGTGACGCACTGGGCGCAGCTGCAGGACGGCTATGACGCGTTCTTCTGTGTCGTCGACCAGCACGCCATCACCGTCCCGCAGGATCCCGAGACCTTGCGCCGGCGCACCCTGATCACCGCGGCGCAGTACTTGGCCCTGGGCATCGACCCGGCCCGCAGCACGGTGTTCGTGCAGAGTCATGTGGCCGAACACAGCCAGTTGGCGTGGGTGCTCGGCTGTTTCACCGGGTTCGGCCAGGCCTCGCGGATGACACAGTTCAAGGACAAGTCGCAGAAGCAGGGCGCGGACGCCGCCACGGTCGGTTTGTTCACCTACCCGGTGCTGATGGCCGCCGACATCCTGCTCTACGACACCGATCTGGTCCCGGTCGGGGAGGATCAGCGGCAGCATCTGGAACTGGCCCGTGACCTGGCGCAAAGGTTCAACGGGCAGTTCCCGGACACCTTCGTGGTGCCCGAGGCGATGATCCCCAAGGCCACCGCCAAGATCTACGACTTGCAGGATCCGACGGCCAAGATGAGCAAGTCGGCGGCCACCGACGCGGGGTTGATCAGCCTGCTCGACGACCCCAAAGTCACCGCCAAGAAAATCCGTTCGGCGGTGACTGACAGTGAGCGAGAGATCAGGTTCGACCCCGCGAACAAGCCAGGCGTCTCGAATCTGCTGACCATCCAGTCCGCGGTGACCGGCACCGCGATCGACACGCTGGTCGACGATTACGCCGGCCGTGGCTACGGCGACCTCAAAAAGGACACCGCGGAGGTGGTCGTGGAGTTCGTCGCACCGATCAAAACCAGGGTCGATGAGCTGTTGGCCGACACCGCCGAACTCACTGCGGTACTGGCGGCCGGGGCGGATCGCGCTCGACAGGTTGCCGGCAAGACCCTCGCCCGGGTTTACGACAGGATAGGGTTTCTTCAGCAAACGTCGTAAGCGCCCGGGCAGGGGGGTCGGTGAGCGAGCAGGAGAAACCGGGGTTCCTTGACCGGCTGCGGTCCCGCTATCCCTGGTTCGATCGGGTGATGCGGGCGCAGGATCGCTATAACGACTGCAACGGCGACTTCTACGCAGCGGGCATCACGTACTTCACCATCTTCGCGCTGTTCCCACTGCTGATGGTCGGGTTCGCCGTCGGTGGTTTCGTGCTGGCCAGCAAGCCCGGCCTGCTCGACGAGATCGAGAACCGTATCCGGTCGGTGGTGTCCGGTGACCTCGGCCAGCAGCTGATCGCGCTCATGGACTCGGCCATCGCCTCGCGTGGCACGGTCGGCGTGATCGGCTTGGCCACGGCGGCTTGGGCTGGGTTGGGCTGGATGGCCAACCTGCGTGAGGCGCTGAGCCAGATGTGGCTGCAGCACAGGCATGATTCCAGTTTCGTCCGCAACAAGCTGTCGGATCTGCTGGCGCTGGTCTCCGCGTTTCTGGCGATGGTGCTCACTATTGCGCTGACCGCACTGGGCGACCCGGAGCTGATGCGAAAAGTGTTGCGATGGATAGGCTTACCCGATTTCGCTGCGCTGGGCGGTGGGCTGCGCGTGGCGTCCATCCTGATTTCGTTGCTGGTCTCGTGGTTGCTGTTCAGCTGGATCATCGCCCGGTTGCCGCGGGAATCCGTGCACTTCCGCAGCGCTCTGCGCGCCGGATTGCTGGCTGCCGTCGGATTCGAGCTGTTCAAACAGGTGGCGTCGATATATCTGCAGTCGGTCACCCGCGGGCCCGCGGGGGCGACATTCGGCCCGGTGCTCGGCCTCATGGTGTTTGCCTACGTCACCGCACGGCTGATCCTGTTCGCCACCGCATGGGCGGCGACCTCGACCGAGAGCCTCGCCGAGCTGCACGTGGCCCCGCCTGATCCGGCGCAGATCACCACCCGCATACAGGTACACGAGGGGCCCGGCGCCTCCGGGCTCGTCGCCGCTGCGGCAGCCGGTGCGATTGGTGCGCTGGGTATTTCACGGCTGATGCGAAGATAGCGGCCGCCTCGTCCGGTGTCCGGGCCCGGCGGGCCCGAGAGTAACATCGCCGGGTGTGAGCATCGTTACCAGCTGGGCGCGTGAGATGGGCCTCGAAGTACCAATTGTCAACGCGCCCATGGGCGGTGCGGCCGGGGGCCGGCTGGCGGCGGCAGTATCGCGGGCCGGCGGCCTCGGCATGATCGGTATGGGCAGTGCCGCGACACCCGAGTTGTTACGCGGCGAGCTCGCCACCCTCGGTGCTCTCGACCGTCCGTTCGGCATCGGCCTCGTGCACTGGGTGATGACCAATCAGCCCGAGCTCCTCGACGTGGCGCTGGCCGCCCGGCCTGCGCTGCTCAGCGTGAGTTTCGGTGACGACTGGGAATGGGTGCGGCGCGCCCACGACGCCGAGGTGCGGGTGACGACGCAGGTTGCGACGGTCGACGCCGCGCGGCGCGCTGTCGACGCCGGGGTGGATGTGCTGGTGGCCCGCGGCGCCGAGGGCGGTGGGCACGGGAAGCCACTCGTCGGCACCCTGCCGCTGCTGACCGATGTGCTCGACGCGGTCGAGGCACCTGTGCTCGCCGCCGGTGGGATCGCCTCGGCGCGCGGGGTGGCCGCGGTACTGGCGGCCGGCGCGGCCGCGGCATGGGTGGGCACCGCGTTCTCCACCTGTGTCGAGGCGCTCACCCCGGATGCGGCGCGGGACGCGTTGCTCGCCGCCGACGCTGGATCGACAACGCTGACCTCCGAATTCGATATTGCCTCCGGATATGGTTGGCCCTCAACCATTCCTGAACGCGTGCTCGTCGACGCTGCGGGGCGGGCCACGCCGGTGAACGCCGGGGAGGGGGTCGGCATGGTGACCCGGGCCCTGACCGCCGCGGAGACCATCACAGCGCTGATGAGTCGAGGCTGAGCGGGTCCGACCAGCGACCTTGCCTCATTACGGCCTGCACCGCGAGATCCGCATCGAGTACCACCAGATCGGCACGCAGGTGTGGCGAGATGCCGCCGACGTCGGTGAGCCCGAGAGTGCGGGCCGGTGTCGTCGCCGTCATCTGCACTGCGGCTGTCAGCGCATCATCGGACGCCGACGAGTCCACGGCCGCCCGGAAGATCCGGTCCATCGTCGCCGTGCTGCCCGCGATGGTCGATTCGCCACGCACCCGCGCGACGTGGTCCCGCACGTCGACATCGAGTGTGCCGAGCCGAAACGAACCGTCGGCCAGCCCGGCCGCGGCCATGGCATCGGTGATCAGCGCAACCCGGTCGGCTCCCGCCGATTCGACGACGTGCCGCAGCAATGCGCGATGCACGTGCACACCGTCGGCGATCAGTTCCACGGTGACCCTTGGATCCTCCAGTAAGGCCAGGGCGGGGCCGGGGTCACGGTGGTGTAGCGGCCGCATCGCGTTGAACAGATGGGTGCCGACCGTGGCGCCCAGTTCTACAGCCCCGTGGGCCTGCTGGTAGCTGGCATCGGTATGGCCAACGGCGACAACGACTCCGGCGTCGACCAGCAGCCGGATGGCGTCGCCGCTACCGGGCAGTTCGGGTGCGATGGTGACCATGCGGATGGCACCGTCGGCCGCGGCCAGCAGGGCCTTGACCTCCATCGGGTCCGGATCGCGCAATTGTGTGGCATCGTGCGCGCCACAGCGTGCCGAGCTGAGCCACGGACCCTCTAGGTGGATTCCGGCCACCACACCGGTATTGGTGGCTTCGGTGAGTGCGGCCACCTCAAGCAGCAGGTCGGCCGGTGATGCGGTGACCAGACTGGCGAGCGTGGTGGTGGTGCCGTGACTGCGGTGAAACGTTGCCGCCCGGACGATTTCGTCGGCCACGCCGTCGGTGTAGGACGCGCCACCGCCGCCGTGCACGTGGATGTCCACGAATCCGGGCACCACGATCGCATCCGGATATTCGACATCCGCGGGCCGTGGGGGAGCACCGCCGCCGCAGTCGATGATGCGGTCCGAGCTCGTCTCGATCCAGCCCGGTCGGTGCACCCCGTCGGCGGCCACCACGGTGCCCGCCGCAATCAGTGTCACAGGGTCTCCGTTACCTTGCGCAGCCCGCGTGGCTGGTCCGGGTCACCGCCGCGGGCCAGGGCCAGATGCAGGGCAAGCTGTTGCAGCGGAAGGATTTCCAATAGCGGAGAGAGCTCGTCGGGCACCGTGGGCAAGGCGATGCCTCCGGCTAGCCCAGCCAGGGCCGCGGGAGCACCCACCCCGAACACGTCGGCGTGCCGCTCGGCCAACCGCTCCAGTACCGGCAGCATCGCCTGTCCGCCGGCGCTGTCGGGCACGATGGCCAACACCGGCACCTGCGGGTCGACGGTTGCCAGCGGGCCGTGGAGCAGGTCGGCACCCGAGAATGCCTGTGCCGAAAGGTACGACGTCTCCATGAGTTTGAGGGCGGCTTCCCGGGCGGTGGGGTAGGAGTATCCACGCGCGGTGGTGATGAGTCGTTGCGCGAACCGGTAGCGTTGCGCGACCTCGCGCACCTGCTCACCGCAGGCCAGCACGGCCTCACCAAGTTCGGGCAGTGCCTCGGTGCCCCGACTGTCACCGCCGTCGAGCAGCAATTGCAGGGCCAGCAGTTCGGCGGTGTAGGACTTGGTCGCCGCCACCGAGCGTTCCGAGCCGGCCAGCACGTCGATGTGGATCTCGGCGGCCGCGGCCAGCTCGGATTCGGCGTTGTTGGTGACGGCGACGGTCAAAGCGCCCTGGGCCCGGGCGACTTCCACCGAACGCACCAGGTCGGGCGACCCGCCGGACTGGCTGACCGCGATGTAGAGCACGTCGCGCAGATCGGGCTGGGCGCCGTAGACCGTGACGGTCGACGGCGACACCAGTCCGGCGGGCAGGCCGTGTTTGATCTCGATCAGATACTTGGCGTACAAGGCGGCATGGTCACTGGTGCCGCGGGCCACCAACTGGGCGAAACGCGGTGCGGTCCGGGCGATCCGGTCGGCAGCGGCACGGATCGGGTCGAGCCCGTCGGTGAGCAGTCGGCGCCATACCTGCGGCTGTTCGGCGATCTCGGCGGCCATCAGGTGGCCAGGGGTGCTCACGTGGGTGGCGTCAAGGTTGCTCACTTCTTCTCCTTCTCGGAATCACATGTCAGTAGTAGTCGTTGGGCCAGTTCCAACGCACCCCGCACTGGGTCGACGGCCAGTACCCGGACGTCGGTGAACTGCTGTTCGGTCAGCCGTGTGCGTACGGCTTTCTGCAGTGCGGGCTGATGCACGGCCAGTCCGCCGGCCAGCACCACCGGGCCGGGCGAACCGAGCCGCGTGGCAACCGATACCGCGAGCTCGGCGAGCGCCGCGGCGGCGGCATCGATGATGTTGCAGCTCACCAGGTCGCCGTCGCGGGCCAGCTCGAACACCACGCGGGCGCGGCCGGCCCAATAGCGCCGGTCCGGCTGGGCGTAGAAGTGTTCGAGTAGTTGTTCGGGCAGTTGCAGGCCGCAATCGGCGGCCAGCTGTTGACCGAGCCGGTCTGCGGGCTCGCCGCGTTCGGCGCGGATAAGACTGCGCCGCAATGCTTCCCGGGCCACCCAGTATCCGCTGCCTTCGTCGCCGAGCAGGTATCCCCAGCCGCCGGCCCGGCTCTGCAGGTCGCCGCGGCGTCCCCAGGCCACCGAGCCAGTGCCGGAGATGACGGCGATGCCATCGATGACGCCCGCGGCGGCCAGGATCAGCTGGCTGTCGTGCACCACCCGGATACGGGCGCAGGGCAGCCGGTGGGCCAGCAGATCACGCAGCCGGGCCTCGCCGTCGGGTGTTTCGACCCCCGCTGCACCGGCACAGACTGCCTTGATGTCCTTGGTGCCCAACTGGTCGAGGATGACGTCGAGCTGCCGGCCGGCTTCTTCGAGACCCACCGACGAGATGTTCGCGCTGCCGGCCAGGGCCTCGGCGACCACCGTGCCATCCTCCACACGCAGGGCCTGGGTCTTCGATCCGCCGATGTCCAGGCCGAGCACCGCTGCCGAGCTCATCGTCCGGTCGCCTCGGTCTCGGTGCCGCCAGCGATCGCGGCGGGCCACTGGCCGCCGTTCTCCCAGAAGTGCCGGATGTCCTCCAGTTGGCGGCCCTTGGTCTCCGGGGCGAACCGGTAGACGAAGACGAAGGCCAGCAGGGCCAGTACGCCGAACACCATGAATGTGCCCGAGCCACCGAGAGTCTGCAGCATGGTGAGGAAGAAGCCGGCCACGATCGCGTTGGCCACCAGGTCGGAGGTGAGCATCGCGCTGGAACCCATCGAGCGCAGCCGCGACGGGAAGCTCTCCCCGGCGTACACCCAGACCAGGGCACCGAAGCCGAAGGTGAAGCCGACGGTGAACAGCAGCACTCCGATGAAGCCGAGCGCCGTGAGCGCCCCGCCGAAGTTGTCGCCGGCGACGAAGACACCGATCAGCAGGGCGTTGGCCAGCACCATCATGGCGATGCCGCCGAGCAGGATCGGGCGCCGGCCCAGCCGGTCGACGAGCACCAGTGACACGAAGACCGCGATCAGCGCGGCCACCTGGATCAGGGCGGGCAGGATCAGCAGCGCGAAGTTGCCGTGGAAACCCATGGCCTCGAACAGTTTCGGGCTGTAGTAGACGATGGCGTTGATGCCGGTGATTTGGATGAAGAACCCGAGTACGACGACGAACACGGTGGCCCGCAGGTAGGGCGGACGCAGCATCTCGCGGAACGCCCCTCCGCGTTCTTCGTGCAGGGCCCTGCCGATCTCGGCCAGCTCGGCATCGACGTCGGCGGCGGGTTCGACCATCTGTAGCGCGCGGCGAGCGTCTTCGGTGCGGCCCTTGAGCATGTACCAGCGGGCGGTGTCGGGCATGCGCATCAGGATGAGGGCTACCACCACGGCGGGCACGGCGGCCAGGCCGAGCATCCAGCGCCACCCGCCCGATCCCGCCAGGGCGTAGGCGGCCAGATAGCCGATGATGATGCCGACCACCGTGGCCACCTGGTAGGCGACCAGCAGTGCCCCGCGGATGTCGGCGGGGGCCGACTCGGCGACGAACACCGGTACCACCACCACCGAGACGCCGATGGTGAGGCCCAGCAGCAGCCGGGCGACCATGAGCATCGGCACCGATACCGACAACGCGCACATCAGCGCGAATGCCGCATAGGTGACCGCCACCAGGACCATGGACTTCTTGCGGCCGATCCGGTTGGCCAGCCAGCCGCCGATGATCGCGCCGGCGATCTCACCGATCACCACCATGGTGGTGATCCACTGCACGCCCGCGGTGTCCAGGTCGAACTCCTTGGGGATGAACAGCATGGCGCCGGCGATGTTGGACAGGTCGTAGCCGTAGATGACGCCGACGCTGGCGGCGGCGATCCCCACCAGCACCGCAAGCCGCGGGGGTTTTCGAGTTTCGGTAGAGCCCACGTGCGGTTCCTCTCGCTGCGGGATGAATGTGACGGGTCAAATTGGTATACACCAATATGATGGAGGTAACATTGGCATATACCAATTTCGTTCGTCAAGAGGTAAGGGAAAACTGATATGGCCGAACCTGCGCCGCGGTACTTTCAGGTCAAGCTTGCGCTGGCCGATCTGATCGCAGGACTCGACCGGGGCGCGTCGCTCCCTCCGGAGCGGCAGCTCGCCGAACAGCTCGGCACGTCACGGACCACGCTGCGCAAAGCCCTGGCCGAGTTGGCGGGGGAGGGCGTCCTGCGCCGTACCCAGGGCAGTGGCAACTTCGTCGCGCCCCCCAAGGTGGTTCACGTCCGGCAGCTGTCGTCCCTCACCGACGATCTGAAAGCCGAAGGGATGCAGCCCTCTTCGCAGATCCTCGGGCTGGAGCGGGTGCGTGCCGAGCCAGCCGTCGCGGAGCATCTGGAGATCGCGCCGGGCGAGCGGATTCATCTCCTGACGCGGCTGCGCGAGGTCGACGGCGAGCCGTTGGCGATCGAGGAGGCGCACCTGCCCGGCGCGCTGCCGCGGCTGGAGGCACGGCTGGCCGAGACGGGTTCGCTGTACGCGGCGCTGCGGGACTGCTACGACCGCGGTGTGCACTCGGTGGAGGACACCGTCGAGACCGCGCTGGCGAATCCGGATCAGGCGGAGCTTCTGCGGATCGCGACTGGGCAGCCGCTGCTGCTGGTGCATCGCACCAGCAGGGACAAGACCGGCCGCGTCGTCGAGTGGACCAGGTCGGTATACCGCGGCGACCGGTTCTGCTTCGTCGCCCGCGCCTGACCTTCGCCCGCGCGTAGTCTTTTCCCGCCGAGCAGACGCTGCGGTACGCGACACGCCGCGTCTGGAGTACCTCCGTGTCTGCTCGGCGGGGAAAGGTCAGGCGCGCGCTGGTAGTTCCGCCGCCTGCCGGGCCGCTCGGACGAACGAGCGCTTCGTCGTCTCGATCCCGTCGAGGTAGCCTCCGACGAGCGCGGCGTCACGCAGCAGGACCAGTGACGCGGCGATATCGGCGGGGTTGTCGCGCCCGGCCGCGGCCTGTTCGAGTGCGCCCCGGAACCAGTTACGGTGTGTCGCAATGAGTTTCCGGACCTTGCTGGTGGGGTCGGGATATTCGGCGGCCGCATTGATGAAGGGGCATCCACGGGTGTGGTAGCGGGCGATGTCCTCGGCGATCCCGTCGATCACGAGCTCGAGCATGTCGGAATCCGGTCCGGCGCGCGTCTCCGCCTCGGAGAAGTAGCCGCGGATCGTCGCATCCTCCAGTGCGAGATAGGCCTCGACCAGGCCTTCCTTGCCGGCGAAGTGGCGGTACATGGTGGCGCGGGTGACGTTAGCGTCGGCAAGGATCCGGTCGACGCCAACAGAGTGAATTCCCTCTCGATAGAACAGCTCCGCGGCCGTACGCAGGAGCCGTTCCCGGGCCTGCGAGATGGGCGTCGACGATTCCATATCTCGACGGTACGCCGACAGTCAGAACGTTCTTTCTGCAGCCGGGAACAGATCGGCCATAGTGTTGGTTACTGCAATCAGAACGACCGTTCTTTCTATTGATAGGAGACCGCCATGACCGCCACCATCAGCCCTCGCGAACAGGCCGAGATCGTCCGCGCGAACAGCTCAGGAGCGCAGCCTGTCGTCTTCGTCCATGGCCTGTGGCTGCTGCCCACCAGCTGGGACAACTGGCGCGCGCTGTTCGAGGAGCAGGGTTTCGTCACGCTGGCCCCGGGATGGCCGGACGACCCGGCGACCGTGGCGGATGCACGTCTCGACCCTTCGGTGTTCGCTCACAAGACGGTCGGCGACATCACCGAGCACTACGCCGAAGTGATCCGGGCGCTGGACCGTAAGCCCATCGTGATCGGGCACTCCTTCGGCGGGCTGATCACTCAGAAGCTCGCCGGTATGGGACTTGCCGCGGCCTCGATCGCCATCGACCCGGCGCCGTTCCGCGGCGTGCTGCCGCTGCCCGTGTCGGCGCTGCGGGCCGCATTCCCCGTCCTCGGCAATCCGCTCAACTACAGTCGCGCGATCGCCTTGACCCGCAAGCAGTTTCGGTTCGCCTTCGGTAACGCCGTCTCGGAAGAGGAGTCGAACCGGCTCCACGACGAATACTCCGTCGCCGGTTCCGGTGCCCCGCTGTTCCAGGCCGCCATTGCGAACTTCAACCCCGCGTCGCAGACGAAGGTCAACACCAAGAACCCGGAGCGCGGTCCGCTGTTGGTCATCTCCGGCGAGAGGGACAACACCGTCCCGTGGGCGATCGCCAACGCCTCCTACAAGCTGAACAAGAAGAACCCCAATGTCACCGAGATCGTTGAGATTCCCGGTCGCGGACACTCATTGGTGATCGACAGCGGCTGGCGCGAAGTCGCCGACACGGCGCTCGAATTCATCAAGCAGCAGCAC
Source organism: Mycobacterium sp. 155 (assembly GCF_000373905.1). NCBI lineage: Bacteria > Bacillati > Actinomycetota > Actinomycetes > Mycobacteriales > Mycobacteriaceae > Mycobacterium > Mycobacterium sp. 155. The sequence goes on along the minus strand of NZ_KB892705.1, from coordinate 2,704,251 downwards.
TGACGTTCTTCCCGCGAGCAGGCGCTGCGGTACCCGACACGCCGATTTCGGAGTACCGCAGCGTCTGCTCGCCGGGAAAAAGCGGTCGAAGTCAGTGCTGCGGGCGGCGGTTCAGCGACCGGGCGCCCATGATGAGGAGAAAGACGATGATGGCGCCGACGATGGTGACGCCGACTCGCACCGGCAGCGCGTCTGCCGTGGGCAGGACCGACGCCGCCTGCGCTGCGGTGGGCTCATCGGGCTGCTTGGGTGTCGTCAGTGACGGGTCGGGGTCCACCAGCGTGCCGACCTTGGTGCCCGGCGGAGTGGCGAAACCGTAGTCGAGCAGATGTGCGGCCTGTTCCCACGGAGCGATCGGCAGTCGGGTGCCGTGCAGCAGCACCGCCACCAGTCGGCGACCGTCCCGATTGGCTGCGCCGACGAATGTCTGCCCGGCATCGTCGGTGTAGCCGGTCTTGCCGCCGAGCGCGCCCGGGTAGTTGTCCAGCAACTTATTGTCGTTCTCCACGGGATACGGCGGATTACCGTCGCGCCCAGGGAAATCGAACGACTTGGTGGCGACGATATCGGCGAACGCCGGGTTCTGCCAGGCGTAGCGGTAGAACAGCCCGATGTCGTAGGCCGAGGTGCTCATACCGGGGCCGTCGAGCCCGGACGGGGTAGCGGCCCGGGTGTCGCGGCCACCGAGCTTGCCCGCCAACACGTTGATCTTCTGCAGCGCCGTGTCCATGCCGCCGAGTTGCATGGCCAACGCGTGAGCGGCGTCGTTGCCCGAATGCATGAGCAGGCCGTGCAACAGGTCGTTGATGGAGTAGATGCCGCCGGGGCCGACGCCGACGCGGGTGCCCTCGGCGTTGGCGTCCTCCTGGGTGCCCTGGATGCGCTTGTTGAGATTCAGTTCGTTGAGCGCGGCCGTGGCCACCAGCACCTTGATGATGCTCGCGGGCCGATGTCTGGCGTGGGGATCTCGCGCGGCGATGATGTCGCCGCTGTCCAGGTCGGCCACTACCCACGCGTCGGCGGAGATGTCATTGGGGACGGGCGGGGTATCGGGTGCGGTGACGATCCCACAGCCTGAAAGTGCCTCGCCACCGATGGTTTTCGTGGGCACCGGCAGCGGCAGCGGCGGATCGCCGGCCTTGGGCACCTCCGACGAGTCGACCGCTGGGGGCGTCGTCACCTTGAACGGGCATTCCGGTGGCGGGGGTGCCGGCACCGGCGCCGCGACGGGGTCGGCGGACGCCGTCGACACGGTCACCAGGGTCGGTGCCGCGAGCATCGTCAACGCCGCAAGCACGGAACATCCGCGCATGAGCGCGCGCGTCGAGATACTCCGCAAGGTCGCCATCGTGTCCGAAGGTTAGGCGATCCGGCCCTCGATTCCGGGGAGCCACGCTGTGACGTATGTGACTGATGTTAAAGGCGGGTATAGGCCAGCGCAGGGAACTCGAAGGTCGACATCCATAGTTTTCCGCCCGTTTCGACGACGCCGGTAACCGCACCGAAGTCTGGGCTCTGAGTCCGGATGCCGTCGACGGCCGCACCGGTACGCCCGCGAACCGCTACAGCACGTTGCCTGCCTCGCTGAGGACGCGATGGAGGATCTCGTAGATGGCGTCGAACTCGGCCTGCCCACTGATCAGTGGCGGCGCCAGCTGGATCACCGGGTCGCCGCGGTCGTCGGCGCGGCAGTAGAGTCCGGCATCCCACAGCGCGGGGGTCAGGAACCCGCGCAGCAGCCGCTCGCTCTCCTCGTCGCTGAACGTCTCCTTGGTCGTTTTATCTTTGACCAGTTCGATGCCGTAGAAGAAGCCGTCACCACGCACATCGCCGACGATCGGCAAGTCGTAGAGCTTCTCCAGAGTGGCCCGGAACGCCGGTGCCAGTTCCTTGACGTGGTCGTTGATCTTCTCGCGCTCGAAGATGTCGAGGTTGGCCAGCGCGACTGCCGACGAAACCGGGTGTCCGCCAAAGGTATAGCCGTGCCCGAAGACGGTCTTGCCATCGTTGAACGGCTCGAACAGCCGGTCGCTGGCGACCATCGCGCCCAGTGGCGAGTAGCCCGACGTCAGGCCCTTGGCACTGGTGATGATGTCCGGTATGTAGCCGAAGTCGTTGCAGGCGAACATCGAACCGATCCGGCCGTACGCGCAGATCACCTCATCGGAGACCAGCAGCACGTCGTAGCGGTCGCAGATTTCGCGGACGCGTTCGAAGTATCCGGGCGGCGGCGGGAAGCAGCCGCCGGCGTTCTGCACCGGCTCGAGAAAGACAGCGCACACCGTGTCTGGTCCCTCGAATTCGATGGCCTCGGCGATGCGGTCGGCGCAGTAGCGGCCGAATGCCTTCTCGTCGTGGGCATATTCGGCAGGTGCCCGGTAGAAGTTGGTGTTCGGGGCGCGGAAACCGCCGGGTGTCAGCGGCTCGAACGGTGCCTTGTACGCCGGGATCCCGGTGATCGCCAGCGCACCCTGCGGCGTGCCGTGGTAGGCGATCGACCGGGAAACCACCTTGTGCTTACCCGGTTTTCCGGTGAGCTTGAAGTACTGCTTGGCCAGCTTCCAGGCGCTCTCGACGGCTTCGCCGCCGCCGGTGGTGAAGAAGACCCGGTTGAGATCGCCCGGCGCGTACCCGGCGACACGCTCGGCCAGTTCGATGGCCGGCGGGGTGGCGTAGGACCACAGCGGGAAGTAGGACAGCGTCTCGGCCTGTTTGGCCGCCGCCTCGGCAAGTTCCTTGCGGCCGTGGCCGACTTGGACGACGAAGAGCCCCGAGAGGCCGTCGATGTAGCGCTTGCCCTTGTCGTCGAAGATGTAGACGCCCTCGCCGCGGGTGATGATCGGTGGCGTGATGCCCTGCCCGTGCCGGGCAAAGTGGCCCCACAGGTGGCGGTTGGCTTTGGCGGCCAGATCGGACGGAGCTAGCTGGGTAGTGTCTGTGATTGTCATCGTGTACCCCAATTATATTGCTGTTTAACGAGTTTCAAATAGACGAGTGTTTCGGTTGATATCACTCCCGGCAGTGCGCGAATCTGGGTGTTGAGTAGGTCGAGCAGGGTGTCGTCGTCTTCGCAGACAACTTCGATGATGATGTCGAACGATCCGGCGGTCAGCACGACGTAGTCGACCGATGTCATGGCGGCCAGCTTCTCGCCCAGCTGGATGGTGTCGCCGGTGCAGCGGATGCCGATCATCGCCTGACGGGAGAAGCCGAGTTGTAGCGGATCGGTCACGGCGACGATCTGCATGACGCCGGCGTCGACCATTCGTTGCACGCGCTGGCGGACGGCGGCCTCGGACAGTCCGATGGCCTTGCCGATGCTCGCATACGAGCGTCGGCCATCCTGCTGAAGTTGTTCGATGATCGCTTTTGACAGTTCATCGAGCTGAAAGCCGGCTCCTGGCCGAGAATGGTTGACACGAAAAGGGACGGGTGCGGACGTCGGCTCGTCACCATCCGGGTCGGTCATACTACGATTTTGCACGGAATTCGTTGTTTGTGGTAACTATTTCGATGAAATCACTTGTATGAGTGTGTTCTGACTGCGGTATCTAGTAGAGATTGGTCATCGCATGGCCCCATGCGTATGACAGTGAACGCGGCCGGCAGTCGGATCAACAGTGCCGCGGTAACTACCCTCGGGTAGGTGACGACGGCGGCGCAGACCGACGAGTTCGAGGCGTTGCGGCCCCACCTTCTGGCGGTCGCGTACCGATTGACGGGCACCTACGCCGACGCCGAGGACATCGTGCAGGACGCCTGGATCCGATGGAATGCCAATCGCGGTGAGATCAACGACCTGCGGGCCTGGCTGACCACGGTGGTCAGCCGGCTCGGCCTGGACCGGTTGCGGTCGGCCGCCCATCGGCGCGAATCCTACGTCGGCGAATGGCTGCCCGAGCCGGTGGTGACGAGGTTCGATCTGACGGGGTCCGGCACCGTTGACCCGTTGACCGCGGTGGTCGCCGGCGAAGACGCGCGGTTCGCGGCGATGGTGGTGCTGGAACGGTTGACGCCGGATCAGCGAGTGGCTTTCGTGCTGCACGACGGTTTCGCCGTGCCGTTCCCCGAGATCGCCGAGGTGCTCGGGGTCAGCCCTGCGTCCGCGCGGCAATTGGCCTCGCGGGCCCGCCGGGCGGTGGCCGACGCCCCGCCCGCGGTCCCGGCGGACACCCACAACGAGGTGGCCGGGGCGTTCATGGCGGCCTTGGCCACTGGAGATCTGGAAGCCGTTGTGCGTCTGTTGCATCCGGACGTCACGTTCACCGGCGACTCCAATCGCCGGGCGCCGACGGCCGCGCGGGTCATCCATGGCCCGGACAAGGTGGCCCGGTTTCTGCTCGGGTTGGCGGCGCGGTACGGCCCGAACTGGTTGGCGGAGGCGCAGCTGGCGTTGGTCAACGGCGAGCTGGGCAGCTACACCCCGGGTGCACCCGCGGGCGAGAGCTATCCAGAGATGATGCCGCGCGTCACCGCGATGACCGTCCGTGACGGAAAAGTCTGCGCGGTATGGGATATCGCCAACCCCGACAAGTTCACCGGTTCTCCGCTACGCGGAGACGCATTGTGATATCAGAAGTCCGCGCGCACGGCCTTCACCGGTTTCGATCACCTTTGAGATCATCCCAGCTGGTCGGCCCACGGCACTCGGCACGCATCCCCCGAGCTGAAGCCCTGCTCGGTGATTCCCAGCGCCGAGTACATCCGGGCCCGCATGTTCTCCACGCCGATCTGATACGTCAACTCGATCACGCCGTCGTCGCCGAACCGCCTTCGCAGATCGGCGACTTGCTCGTCGGTCACGGTGTGCGGGTCGGTGGTCATCGCGTCGGCGTAGGTGATCGCGGCGCGCTCGTCCTCGGTGAACAGCGGTGAGGTGGCGTACTCGGCTATCGATTTGAGCCGGTCTACATTCAGGTTCTCCAGGCGCATGAGCATCGACCCGAAATCGACACACCACGAGCAACCTACGGTGCGGGCGGTCCAGAACACCGCCAGTTCCCGGACGCTGGCCGGCAATTTCTTCGAACCACTCTGCAGGAGGGTCTCGTGCACCGCGTTGGCGACCAGCAGCCGCGGGTGATGGGCGGCCACCGTGAACGGTTCGGGCACCTCACCGAATTTCCGCTTGGCAATGCGGTACATGATCCGGGTCAGCAGGCCGGCGCTCTTGGGGGTCACAGGGGAGATTCGTGTGGTCATATCAGTCAGACGAGACGGCCGGGTGATGTGTGACAGGCCGAGTGTGAACAAGATCGCGAGAGACTTTCGAGAAATCTCGCGATCTTCTTCACGCTCGGCGAAAGGAACTCACCGTGCGAACATCAACGCGCGTTTGACTTCTTGAATGGCTTGGGTGACCTGGATGCCGCGGGGGCAGGCCTCGGTGCAGTTGAAGGTGGTACGGCAGCGCCAGACGCCGTCGACTTCGTTGAGGATGTCGAGGCGTTCAGCGGCGGCTTCGTCGCGGGAGTCGAAGATGAATCGGTGGGCGTTGACGATGGCCGCGGGGCCGAAGTAGCTGCCTTCGTTCCAGTAGACGGGACAGCTGGTGGTACAGCAGGCGCACAGGATGCACTTGGTGGTGTCGTCGAAGCGGGCACGGTCAGTGGCGCTTTGGATGCGCTCCTTGGTGGGCGGGTTGCCGCTGGTGATGAGGAACGGTTTGACGGCGCGGTAGGCGTCGAAGAACGGCTCCATGTCGACCACGAGGTCCTTTTCCACGGGTAGACCGCGGATGGGCTCGATGGTGATGGTGAGCGGTTTGCCGGGGTTTTTGGGTAGCAGGTCGCGCATGAGCACTTTGCAAGCCAGTCGGTTGACGCCGTTGACGCGCATCGCGTCGGATCCGCAGACTCCGTGGGCGCAGGAGCGTCGGAACGTCAGGGTGCCGTCGAGGTAACCCTTGACGTAGAGCAGCAGGTTGAGCAGCCGGTCGGTGGGCAGGCACGGCACCCGGAAACTCTGCCAGCCGGCAGCATCGGGGTTCTCGGGATTGAACCGGGCGATCTTGAGCGTGACCATGACCGCACCCTCGGGGACGGGGGGCAGGGGTGGGTCGCCGGCTTCGGGGGTGGCTATGACCTCTGCGACGGGTGCCATCGTCAGTACTTCCGTTCCATCGGCTCGTAGCGGGTCTGGACCACTGGCTTGTGGTCCAGCCGGATATCGCTCAACAGGTCAGTGCCTTGTTTGTAGGCCATGGTGTGGCGCATGTAGTTGGTGTCGTCGCGGTTGGGGTAGTCCTCGCGGGCGTGTCCGCCGCGGGATTCCTTGCGGTTGAGCGCACCGACCACGGTGACTTCGGCCAGTTCCAGCAGGAATCCGAGCTCGATGGCTTCCAAGAGATCGCTGTTGTAGCGCTTGCCTTTGTCGTGCACGGTGATGCGGGAATACCGCTCCTTGAGCGCGTGGATGTCGGTCAGTGCTTGTTTGAGAGTTTCTTCGGTACGGAACACCGCGGCGTTGTTGTCCATCGACTGTTGCAGTGCGGTGCGGATGTCGGCGACACGTTCGTTGCCGTGTTCGGAGAGGATGTCGCTGACCCAGCCGACCACCATGTCGGCGGGGTTCTCGGGGAGGTCGACAAAGTGGTGGTTGTTGGCGTATTCGGCGGCGGCGATGCCGGCGCGGCGGCCGAAGACGTTGATGTCGAGCAGTGAGTTGGTGCCCAGCCGGTTGGCGCCGTGCACCGAGACGCATGCGCATTCCCCGGCGGCGTAGAGGCCCGGGACGATGTTGGTGTTGTCGCGCAGTACCTGGCCGTGCACGGTGGTGGGGATGCCGCCCATGACGTAGTGACATGTCGGGTAGACCGGTACCAGTTCGGTGACCGGGTCCACTCCGAGGTAGGTGCGGGCGAATTCGGTGATGTCGGGCAGTTTGGCTTCCAGGACGTCGGCGCCGAGGTGGCGTACGTCGATGTAGACATAGTCCTTGTTGGGGCCGGCGCCGCGGCCTTCGAGCACCTCCAGCACCATCGAGCGGGCGACGATGTCGCGGGGCGCGAGGTCGACGATGGTGGGTGCGTAGCGCTCCATGAAGCGTTCGCCCTCGCCGTTGAGTAGCCGGCCGCCTTCACCGCGCACGGCCTCGGAGATCAGGATGCCCAGACCGGCCAGACCCGTGGGATGGAACTGGTGGAATTCCATGTCTTCCAAGGGAAGTCCCTTGCGGAAGATGATGCCCAGGCCGTCACCAGTCAGGGTGTGGGCATTGGAGGTGGTCTTGTACATGCGGCCGGATCCGCCGGTCGCGAACACGACGGCCTTGGCGTGGAAGACATGGATGTCTCCTGTCGCCAATTCGTAGGCGATGACGCCGGTGGCCACGGGCCCCGTGAGGGTTTCGGTCAGGGTGATGTCCAGGGCGTAGAACTCGTTGAAGAATTCGACATCGTGTTTGACGCAGTTTTGGTAGAGGGTTTGCAGGATCATGTGGCCGGTGCGGTCGGCGGCGTAGCAGGCTCGGCGCACCGGAGCTTTACCGTGGTCGCGGGTGTGTCCGCCGAAGCGGCGCTGGTCGATGCGGCCTTCGGGGGTGCGGTTGAACGGCATGCCCATCTTTTCCAGGTCGAGCACCGCGTCGATGGCTTCCTTGGCCATGATCTCGACGGCGTCCTGGTCGGCGAGGTAGTCCCCACCTTTGACGGTGTCGAAGGTGTGCCATTCCCAGTTGTCTTCTTCGACATTGGCCAGCGCGGCGCACATGCCACCCTGGGCGGCGCCGGTGTGGCTGCGGGTGGGGTAGAGCTTGGTCAGCACCGCGGTGCGCGCGCGGGGGGCTGCCTCGACCGCGGCGCGCATCCCGGCGCCACCGGCGCCGACGATGACGACGTCGTAGCGATGGTGGTGGATCATGCTTTTAACCCCCGATGTTCGCGTCGAAGGTGACCAGGACGTAGGTGCCCAGCACCAGGGTGAATCCGGTTGCCAGTAGCAGCAGTGAATTCAGATAGAACTTGGTCACGTTCTTGCGGGCATAGTCGCCGATGATGGTGCGCATCCCGTTGGCGCCGTGGATCATCGCCAGCCACAGCAGGGCCATATCCCAGATCTGCCAGAACGGTGAGGCCCAGCGCTGCGCCACGTAGTTGAAGTCGATCCGGTACACGCCGTCTTGCCACATCAGCATGATGAACAGGTGGCCCAGTGCCAGAAAAACCAGCGCCACACCGGAGAACCGCATGAACAGCCAGGCGTATTTCTCGAAGTACGGGATGCCCCGGGGGCGCCGCGGGGCGCGCGGGTGATCGAGTCCGGCCGGGCGGTCGTGTTCGCGTTCGAGGATCGGCGCGGGCCGGCCCAGGCGGGATTCGCCCGTCCCTGGCGCGCTCATAGGAACCGCTCCGCCATGTGCATACCGAGAACTCCCAGTCCGGCGATGAGGGCCACAGCGAAGACGCTGACGGCGACGGCGAGCATGTGCCGCTGATAGCGCGGGCCGTACTGCCAGAAGTCGATGAGGATGACGCGGATGCCGTTGAGTGCGTGGAAGAGCACCGCGGCCACCAAGCCCATCTCCATCAGACCGACGATGGGGGTCTTGTAGGTCTCGATGACTGCGTTGTACGCCTCAGGGCTCACCCGGACCAACGCGGTATCCAACACGTGCACGAACAGGAAGAAGAAAATTGTGGCACCGGTGATGCGATGCAACACCCACGACCACATGCCGGGATCACCGCGATACAACGTCAACCGACGGGACTTGCCCGGTCGCGGAGCTGGCACCTCCGTCTGTGCACTCATAGGGCCCTCCAACATCATCAGCGGATGTTCGGGACCGGTCTGTCGAGTTAGCCCCAAACCTCGGGGCGACTCTAAACCCATTTGCACGGGCGAACGAATACGGTGTCGTCGTAGGAAGCCGCGAACAAGAGGAAATTAGGCTTACCTATCTACATCGCGCGTCGATGGGGTGGAGGTTTCGGAATGCATTCAGTAACTGGCCGGGGTCGTTGAATTGGCGCCGAATATCGACTGGAAAGTATTGCGGGACAAGGCGATTTCCGTGTCGCACGCAGCTTATGCGCCGTATTCGCAATTTTCGGTCGGCGCCGCGGCACTGGTAGACGATGACCGAATCGTGGCCGGATGCAATGTGGAGAATGTCTCATATGGCCTAGGTCTCTGTGCCGAGTGCGCTGTGGTCTGCGCCCTGCATTCTTCGGGTGGCGGACGGCTTGTCGCCTTGAGTTGTGTCGGGCCCGACGGAGCGTTGCTGATGCCTTGTGGGCGGTGCCGGCAGGTGCTGTTGGAGCATGGTGGGCCGGGGCTGTTGATCGATCACCCCCGTGGCCCACGCCGACTCGCGGAGTTGCTTCCCGACGCGTTCGGACCTGAGGATCTCGCCCGGTCGAGGCGCCGGCCGACTCAGGCCTGATGTCAACCGCTCTGGCCTGGGCTTGGCTCACAGGTGCTCGTCGAAGACCTGGTTGCGCACCCGCTGGCGGGGTGAACGGCTAGGATTTGCGCCATCGACGCGCCCACCATCATCCGAACCAAACGCGACGGCGGAGTGCTTTCGGACGCCGCGATCGACTGGATCATCGACGGCTATACACATGGCCGTGTCGCCGACGAACAGATGTCGGCACTGCTGATGGCGATCTTCCTGCGCGGCATGACGCCGGCTGAGATCACCCGCTGGACCGCGGCGATGGTGGCGTCGGGCGAGCGGTTCGACTTCACCGATCTGCGCCGGGCCGGTAAACCGCTCGCACTGGTGGACAAACACTCCACCGGCGGCGTCGGCGACAAGATCACCATCCCGCTGGTGCCCGTGGTGTTGGCGTGCGGAGGCGCGGTGCCGCAGGCCGCCGGGCGCGGCCTCGGGCACACCGGCGGTACGCTCGACAAGCTCGAAGCGATCCCAGGTTTCACCGCCGAGCTGTCCAAAGACCGTATCCGCCAACAGCTTTGCGATGTGGGGGCGGCCATCTTCGCCGCCGGGGAGCTGGCGCCGGCCGACCGCAAGATCTATGCCCTGCGCGACGTCACGGCCACCACGGAATCGCTGCCGCTCATCGCGAGTTCGGTGATGAGCAAGAAACTGGCCGAGGGAGCCGAGGCGCTCGTGCTCGACGTCAAGGTGGGCCGCGGGGCGTTCCTCAAGACCGAGGCCGAGTCGCGGCAGCTGGCCCTCGCGATGGTCGACCTCGGAAACGCGTATGGGGTGCCGACCCGGGCCCTGCTGACCGATATGGACCGGCCGCTGGGGCGGACTGTCGGCAACGCCGTCGAGGTGGCCGAGTCGTTGGAGGTGCTGGCCGGTGGTGGGCCCTCCGATGTGGTCGAACTGACTTTGGCGCTGGCCGCCGAGATGCTCGACGCCGCAGGCATTGAAGGGGTCGATCCTGCCGACACGCTGCGCGACGGGTCGGCGATGGACCGATTTCGGGAACTGGTGAGTGCCCAGGGCGGCGACCTGTCCAGGCCGCTGCCGGTCGGCGCGGCAACCGAGACTGTCACGGCTACCCGCGGCGGCGTGATGGGTGACATCGACGCGATGGGCGTGGCGATGGCCGCCTGGCGGCTGGGCGCCGGCCGCGCCCACCCGACAGACCCCGTGCAGGCCGGCGCCGGAGTGCGGATTCATCGCAGACCCGGCGAGCCGGTGGCGGCCGGTGAGGTCGTGTTCACGCTCTACACCGACACACCGGATCGGCTGGGCGCGGCGCTGACCGAACTCGACGGCACCTGGGGTGTCTGTGATTCCGCGCCGGGGCCGCGGCCGCTGATCATCGACCGAATGTGACCCTGGCCGGCTGGTCGCTGTCGTGTTGTGATTTCCCTCCGTTCAGCTGAACGTCGTGAGAACGGTTCGGGGATCCATAGGTCGAACCGGCCCTCCTTGCGGATGATGGAGTGATGAGTACGCCACTGACCCTCGACACGATCCGCCACGCCCCCAAGGCCTTGCTGCACGACCACCTCGACGGTGGACTGCGCCCGGGCACAGTGCTCGATCTTGCCGGTCAGTTCGGCTACGACGACCTACCTGCCACCGAAGTCGACGAACTCGCGACGTTCTTCCGCACCGCCGCGCACAGCGGCTCGCTGGTGCGTTACCTGGAACCGTTCGCCCACACCGTCGGCGTCATGCAGACCCCTGAGGCGCTGCACCGAGTCGCTTACGAATGCGTCGAGGACCTCGCCGCCGACAACGTGGTCTACGCCGAGGTCCGGTTCGCGCCGGAACTGCACATCGACCGCGGCCTGTCCTTGGACACGGTCGTCGACGCGGTGCTGGCCGGTTTCGCCGACGGCGAGAAGGCCGCTGCGTCCGAGGGGCGCACCATCACGGTCCGGTGCCTGGTCACCGCGATGCGGCATGCCGCAAGGTCCCGGGAGATCGCCGAACTGGCCATCCGGTTCCGCGACAAGGGTGTGGTGGGCTTCGACATCGCCGGGGCCGAGGCCGGTTATCCGCCGTCGCGGCACCTCGACGCATTCGAGTACATGCGAAGCAACAACGCGCGCTTCACCATTCACGCGGGGGAGGCGTTCGGGTTGCCGTCCATCCATGAGGCGATCGCGTTCTGCGGGGCCGACCGGCTCGGTCACGGCGTGCGTATCGTCGATGACATCACCCAGCTCGACGACGGTACCCAGAAACTCGGACGGCTGGCAGCGATCTTGCGGGACAAGCGAATTCCGCTGGAGATGTGCCCGAGCAGCAACGTGCAGACCGGGGCTGCGCCGTCTATCACCGAGCATCCGTTCGACCGGCTGGCCCGGCTGCGGTTCCGGGTCACCGTCAACACCGACAACCGATTGATGAGCGACACCACCATGACCCAGGAGATGACCCGCCTTGTCGATGCCTTCGGCTATGGCTGGAGCGACCTGGAGCGTTTCACCATCAATGCGATGAAGTCCGCGTTCATCCCGTTCGACGAGCGGCTGGCCATCATCGACGAGGTGATCAAGCCGCGCTACGCCGTGCTGGTGGGCTGAGCTACTCAGGCCGCAGTCGCGACTCCACGAAGCGCTCGAGCGTCTCCCACTGTTCGACCGCATCGGCGTAGGGCGCTGCCGGGGCCTTCACCTTGCGCGGGTCGAGCACGTGCCCGACAAACTTCCCCAGCGGCGTGGTGGTGGCGAGGGTCTCCTCGACGGTCTTGTCCTCGGCGTAGTCGCTGACGTCGCGCAGCAGTTCGACCGCGAGCTCGAGCTGATCGTGGTCGATCGCATCGGGTCCGTCGGCGATGTCGTCGGAGATCCCGCTGAGCACGTAGACGTTCTCGTCGGAGACGTCCACCCGCAGCGATCCGTCGGTGGCGGCGGTGCGGATGTCGTCGTAGGTGGCCAGATCGGATAGATCGTGGTCATGCTCGTCGGCCAGGTAGCGGGCCAACGCACGTTCCGAGCTGAACACACTGATGCGGCCGTTGCGGCCCAGGAAGACCGGTTCGTCGTCGAGGTAGCAGCGCAGCGTGTACACCGTGCCGGACCGCGTCATCAGCCGCACGGGGTCGATACCGACTTTCACCCAGAAGTCCTCGTCGCCGCCCAGCACGGCGTCGGTTTCCTCCTCGGGCTCGCTCGCCTCGTCGGCCTGAGGCTCGTCAGCTTCGGTCTCCTCGACTTTGGTTTCGTCCTCGTCGGGTTCCGGTGCGGGCTCGTCGAGTTCCTTTTCGGCCTTCTTCACCGCGTCGGCGTCGACGTCCTCGGGGATCGTGACGATGTCGTCGATGGCGTCGAGCACACTGTCCCAGCCGCGGGCGATGACAGCCTCGATCTCGCCCCAGCGCTTGCGTCCGCTGCGACCGGTGAATTCGTCGAGGCCGCCGCCGAGGCTGCTGAGTACCGGGTTGCCGTTGAAGAACTTGCTGATCGCCGCCAGCTCACACACCGAGCCGATCGACGACACGATCACCAACGTCCGGTGCAGGCTCGCCACCGACTCCTCGGAGGGCTTGTTGGCCACCAACTCCGGTACCCCGACGATGTCGTACCGCCGGTCGTCGGCCGGATCGAACCTGTGCGCCGAGGCCTCGGTCAACTTCTCCCACGCCGGATGATCGGTCAGGTCGTTGTCGGTATCGGTGCGCACAAAGGCGACCAGGTCGGCGACCGACTTGAAGGCGAACAGGTCTTCATCGTCGCCGAGGAACGCCTCCCACTCGTCACCGGCATCCCGCCACCGCGGAGCCCACAGGGTGTAGAGGTCGCCCTTGGTCAGTGCCAGCCGAACCGGCACGATGTCAGCAGCCATGCGGCACAGCCTAACGGCGCACCCTGGCGGGCCGTCAGGTCGTCTCCGGTTGGTCGCCGAACTCCGCCGCGAGGTCGTCCAGCAGCCGCCGGCGTCGTTTCACCGCATCGGCGCCGTCGCGCAGTGCGCCCAGGTCGTCACCGGCCCGCGCGAGCGTCTCGAGGAAGGCCCGGGCCCGGGTCATCGTGCCGGCGAAGTCAGGCGGTGGGGCGGAAGAACCCATGGAAGCCCTGGCCGGCGTTGGTGGTTCGGATGGGGGAAAGCTGGACCGGGTCACCCGCCTCGATCATTGTCGAATCGCCGACGATCATCGCCACGTGGCCGTCCCACACCGCAAGGTCGCCGGGCCGCAGCGCATCCGCCGAAACCGCGGCGCCGACATCCTGTTCCTGCGCCAGGCGGGGAATGTCCAGCCCCGCTTCGTGATACGCCCACTGGGTCAGGCCGCTGCAGTCCAGGCCGACGCCGGGGGCGGTGCCGCCCCAGCGGTACGGCACTCCGAGCTGGGTCAACGCGTTGCGCACGGCGTTGGCTGCGACCGCGTTCGGAGCCAGCGCGGTGCTGCCGTCAGGCAGTCGCACCGTCACCCCTTCGCCGAACCCGCCGGGATCACGCCCGCCGACAGCCCCCTCGGATATCGAACCGGCTGGACCACCGAAACGGTGCCGGCCGGCCAGCGCGGCCAGCTGGCCCGTCGTACCGGACAGGGAGCCCAGACCCGCCGGCGCCGACGATCCGGCCGACGGGCCAAGACCTGATGACGCACCGAAGCCCGCCGGAGCGGTCGCGGCGGGCGGTGCCGGGCCACCGGTGCCGACCGCCGCGGCATGGTCGTCCAGTTGAGCCCGCAACTCGTCGACCACGGTGATGGCCTCCCGCAGGGCGTCGTGCGCTTCGGCAAGCAGCGCCTCGGCCACACTGGGTTCCTCGAGGCGGGTTTCGAATGCGGCAGCCCGGGCCTGGAAGCCGTCCACGATAGCTCGCAGCCGGGACGCCGCCGACTGCACCGCAACGCCGGCCTGGCGTGCGGCGGCTCCGAGCGTTTCAGCGTGGTCGGCGAGTGCGTCCGCCGTCGCGGCGGTGACGGCTGCTGACCGTTCGGCAGCCTCGGCCGCCAAGCCCGACCAATCGCCTACGGCCGCCCACGAACGGCGGGAAGCGGTGGCCACGGCGCCGAGCGCATCGCGCACCTCGGCGATCGCCGTATCGGGACCGGCGAGCGTCGGCCACCCCGGACCGACCAGCGCCTGCACTTCGCGCAGCGGCGCGATCAGCGCGCTGACCAGTGCGCTCGGCATTTGCTACACCCTGGGTAGCAGCTCGGCGGCGCGGTCTGCCGCGGCGTCCAACCATCCGGCGGTTCGGGCCGCGGCCACCCCGGTGGCCCCGGTGTTCTCGCCCAGCGCAGCGATTGCTGCCGATTGGTCGGCGAGGGCTCGGCGGAATGCGGCCAAGAAGTCTGCGCCGACCGGCCCGAGAGCAGACGCGGGGGGATCGACCGCGCGCAGCAGCGCCGCGACAGCGGTGAGATCGGCGGCGTGCGTGGCATACGCGCCGCCGAGAGCACGGATCAGGGCGGTATCGGCGAACATGTCGTTATGACGCCCGCCGGCGCCGATCGGTTCCGTCTCGATTGCGGAGACCGTTTAAGGTCGGCCGATGGACGTACGTGTCGTCGAGCACCCACTGGCCGCTGCCCGGCTGACGACCCTGCGCGACGAGCGCACCGACAACGCGGCGTTCCGTGCGGCGTTACGTGACCTGACGCTGATGCTGGTCTATGAAGCCACTCGCGACGCGCCGTGCGAACAGATCCCGGTGCGCACCCCACTGGCCGACACCACCGGTTCGCGGCTGGCCAACCCACCACTGCTGGTACCGGTGCTGCGTGCCGGCCTTGGCATGGTCGACCAGGCGCACGCGTTGATCCCGGAGGCTCAGGTGGGTTTCGTCGGGATGGCGCGGGACGAAACGACACAGCGCCCCATTCCGTATATGGCGTCCCTGCCCGACGACCTGAGCGACCGGGCGGTGTTGGTACTCGACCCGATGCTGGCCACCGGAGGGTCGATGGCGTACACCATTGGATTGCTGCAGGCCCGCAACGCCGTCGACATCACCGCAGTGTGCGTGGTGTGTGCACCGGAAGGTATTGCAGCGCTGGAGAATATCGCTCCCGGCATCCGGCTGATCACTGCGACCGTCGATGACGGCCTCAACGAGATCGCCTACATCGTCCCGGGTCTCGGCGACGCGGGAGACCGCCAGTTCGGTCCTCGGTAGCCGTTACCAGAGCGCGGCGGCCGCGATGAGTTCGTCGTTGAGAGTGTTCGCGCGTGCCCGGGCCATGGTCAGGTCGTCGGTGGGTGTACACCGAACTTCGGTGTAGGACTTGAGTTTCGGCTCGGTCCCCGAGGGACGCACAACGATGCGCACCGTGGTCCGATCGTCACCGCCGGTGAGGATCAGCGCATCCGTACGCTGCTCGCCGGGTCGGTCCAGGAGATCCTCGACGGCGACCGGGAAGCCCGCGAGATCGGTCGGTGGCGTGGTCCGCAGTCGCGACATGGCGTCGCCGGCGTCCTCGACCGGCCGAGACACCGCGCCCGTCACGTGCACGCCGTGTCGCCGGGCCAGGGCGTCGAGCGCGTCGGTGACCGTGCGGCCCTGGTTACGCAGTGCGACGACCAGATCGCAAAACAGGGTCGCGGCGCTGATGCCGTCCTTGTCACGCACCGCCGCCGGGTCGACGCAGTACCCGATGGCCTCCTCGTAGGCGTAGGCGAGCGTGGAGCCCGGACCGCCGGCCCGCGCCAGCCACTTGAATCCGGTCAGGGTCTCGGCGTGGTGGGCGCCGTGTGCGGCGGCGATCTCGGCCAGCATGCGCGATGACACGACGGTGCTGGCCACCACGGTGGCCTCGCTAACCGGTCCCGGTTCCACCTGGGACAGGATGTAATCGCCGAGTAGCCAACCGGTTTCATCACCGGACAACATGCGCCAGCCGTTGGCCGTGGGGATCCCGACGGCACACCGGTCGGCATCGGGATCCAGCGCGATCGCGACGTCGGCGGACACCTTGGCGGCCAGCGTGAGCAGGGCGTCGGTGGCTCCCGGTTCCTCGGGGTTGGGGAACGCCACGGTCGGGAAATCCGGGTCGGGAGTGAACTGGCTCTCGACCACGTGGACGTCGTCGAACCCGGCCAGGGCCAGGGCGTCGAGCGCGAACTCGCCACCCACCCCGTGCAGCGGCGTCAGGGCCACCCGCACCGAGCCGGTGGTGTGGCGCACGTGCGTGACCCGCTCCAGGTAGTGCCGAATCTCCTTCAGCCCGCCGGTTTCCACGGTTGCGCGGGGAATCTCGTCGGCGTGTGGTGCGCGCGCAACGACTTCCTCGATCTCGCGGTCGGTGGGGGAGATGATCTGCATACCGCCGTCGGCGAACACCTTGTACCCGTTGTCCGACGGCGGGTTGTGCGATGCGGTGATCTGAATTCCCGCCGTCGCGCCCAGGTGGCGCACGGTGAATGCCACCACCGGGGTGGGCACCGCGGCCAGCATCAGCATCACCTGAAACCCTTGGGCGGCAAGAACTTCAGCTGCGGCGAGCGCGAATTCGTCGGACCGGTGCCTGGCGTCGCGGCCCACCACCACCTGCGTTTCCCCGGGGCTGAAGGCATTTCCCTCGTGTCCCTCGTGTGCGAGATGACGCTTGAGCACTTGTGCCACCGCCCAGGTGGTCCGCAGCACCACAGCCAGGTTCATCGCGTCGGGCCCACCGCGTACCGGCCCGCGCAGCCCTGCCGTGCCGAACGTCAACGGATGAGCGAACCGCCGCTCCAGCTCCTCGGGATCGCACGCGGCCAATTCCGCGGCCGTCTGTGGGTCCGGGTCATGAGCGATCCAATTCTGCGCAACCGCCGAAATCGCCGATTGGGTCATCGGGCAAGTGTGCCCGCTTTTGCGTCGGCGTACGCGATCTTGCGGAGTACTGGTGCCACGAGCGCGAGCAGCCCCAACTCGAGTTCGGTGAGGTTGTCGTGCATCGCGGCGTGCAACCAGGCATCGCGTTCGGCCCGGTCGATCTGTAGTAGCTCACCACCCTGTGCGGTGAGCTCGATGAGTTGGCGGCGCCGGTCGTGGGGGTCGGGACGCCGGGTGATCAATTGGCGGTTCATCAGTTCGTTGATGCCGTCGGTCAGTGACTGCACCCGCACCTGCAGCCGCGCACCGAGCTCGGCGGGCGTGGTGGTCCCGGCGCGACCGATCTCGCCGAGTAGCTGGAGCTGGCTGAGCGTCAGACCGTGGTCGGGACGGTGCCGGCGCATCTGTCGTGCGACCGCCATCATCGATTCCCGCAGCTCGGTGGCGGTGCTGTCCTGTGTGGGTACCCCGGGGGCCGTGGACGTTATTCCAACCATAAGCAAGTTATACCTTGGTAAATCTCACACCGCATCAGTACATAAGCGGGTTGTAGCTGTGATTTAATCAGCTAGTACTTGGGATTATCTGACATGGAGGGTGGATGCGGCCATTGTTGCGCTGGGTCGTTCTGGTGGCGCTGACGGTGGCCACCACCGTTGCGCTCGCCGGTATCGGTATCCCGTCCGCCGGACTGTTCGCTGCGCTGGTGGTCGGTATCGCGCTGGCGCTGGCCTCCTGGGCCCCTGCACGGTTGCCTCGACATGGCGGATTGGCAGCACAGGGTGTGCTCGGCGTTTACATCGGCACCATGGTTCGGCCGGAGGCTGTTGACGCGCTGAGGCCCGACTGGCTGATCGTATTGACGGTCGCGGTGGGCACGCTATTACTCAGTGTCGTCGCCGGAGCGCTGCTCGGCTTGCATCGCGATATCAGCCCGCTGACGGGTTCGCTGGCGCTGGTGGCCGGTGGGGCATCCGGGCTCGTGGCTATCGCCCGCGAACTCGGCGGCGACGAGCGCGTGGTAGCGGTGGTGCAGTATCTGCGGGTCGCGCTGGTGACCGCGACGATTCCGGTCATGGTCACCGTGGTCTACCACGCCGACAGGTCGCATCCGGGTGTGTCGCCGACCCAAACCGATCCGGCCCCTTGGCCTCTGAGCCTCGTCATGCTGGCGGCGCTGGTCGTGGTGGGCGCCACCGCGGGCCGGCTGGTCCGGTTGCCCGGTGCAGGGCTGCTTGGGCCCCTCGCGCTGACGATCGTGCTGCAACTCACCGGTTTGTCATTCGGTCTGACCGTGCCGATGGTGCTGGTGCAGACGGCCTACATGCTGATCGGGTGGCAGGCCGGGCTGTCCTTCACCCTGGCTTCGATGCGCGCGATAGGCCGAGCCTTGCCGCTGGCGCTCGTGCTGATCGTGGCGTTGGGCGCGGGCACCGCCTGCCTCGGCGCCGTGCTCGCGAAAGTCACCGGCATCACCCAGTTGGAGGGTTACCTCGCAACAAGTCCGGGCGGCGTGTACGCCGTGCTGGCGACCGCCGTGGAAACGGGGTCGAACGTGACCTTCATCATCGCGGTCCAGGTGGTGCGCATGCTGCTCATGCTGTTTGCGGCGCCACTGATGGCCCGGGCGCTTGCCAAGGTCAGCGGTCAGAGACGCGCGATCACTCCGGCCAGCAGGGAGCCCATTCGGGTTGCGCACTGACGGCCTGCCTCCAGCACTTCTTCGTGGCTGAGCGGCTGGCCCGTCATCCCCGCAGCCAGGTTGGTCACCAGCGATACGCCCAGAACCTGGGCTCCAGCGGCCCTGGCCGCGATTGTCTCGTGCACGGTCGACATGCCAACCAGATCGGCGCCGAGCGTGCGCAGCATCCGGATCTCGGCCGGGGTCTCGTAGTGCGGTCCGGGCAGGCCCGCGTAGATGCCGTCGGTCAGCGTCGGGTCGATCTCACGGGCGATATCACGCAGGCGCGGCGAGTAGGCGTCGACCAGGTCGACGAACTGCGCCCCGACCAGCGGTGACCGTGCGGTGAGGTTGAGATGGTCACTGATCAGCACGGGTTGACCGACCTGGTAGTCGGCCCGCAGGCCACCGGCGGCATTGGTCAGCACCACGGTGTGCACCCCGGTCGCGACGGACGTGCGCACCGGGTGCACGACGTGCCGCAGATCGTGTCCCTCATAGGCGTGGATACGGCCGACCAGCACCAGGACTCGGTGGGCGCCGATGCGGACCGACAGCACCTGTCCGCCGTGTCCGATGGCGCTCGGCGGGGTGAATCCGGGTAGCTCGGCCATCGGCACGACGGCGACCGGGTCGCCGAGTTCGGCGATCGCGGGCGCCCAGCCTGAGCCCAGCACCACGGCGACGTCGTGGTGGTCGACGCCGGTGCGCTCGGCGATGGCTTCTGCGGACGCGTAGCTTGCGGTGTCCGGATCGGTCACGGTGGCCGAGCTTAACCGGCGCAAACAGGCAATGCGATACTGCGATGATGTCCACCGCCGCTGCCTCGCTGAGCGTGGAAGACGCCGTCTACCGGCGCCGTGGGGACCTTGTCGAGCTGTCCCACTCCATCCACGCCGAGCCTGAGCTGGCTTTCGCCGAGTTCCGCAGCTGCGCCAAGGCGCAGGCTTTGGTGGCCGAGTACGGCTTCGAGATGACGGCCGCGCCCGCTGGGCTGGAGACCGCGTTCCGGGCGTCGTACGGAAGTGGCCCGCTCGTGGTCGGTATCTGTGCTGAGTACGACGCCCTGCCGGGGATCGGGCATGCGTGCGGACACAACATCATCGCGGCCTCGGCCGTCGGCACCGCGCTGGCGCTGGCCGAGGTGGCCGACGAACTCGGGCTCACGGTGGTGCTGCTGGGTACTCCGGCCGAGGAGCTCGGCGGCGGAAAGGTGTTGATGCTCAACGCCGGAACGTTCGACGACATCGCCGCCACGGTGATGCTGCATCCCGGTTCGGTGGATATCGCCGCGGCCCGCTCGCTGGCGCTGTCGGAGGTGACGGTCGACTACATGGGCCGGGAATCGCACGCCGCGGTGGCGCCGTACATGGGTGTGAATGCCGGTGACGCGGTCACTGTCACCCAGGTGGCCATCGGGTTGCTGCGTCAGCAGCTGCTACCGGGGCAGATGGTGCACGGCATCGTGACTCTCGGTGGCCAGGCCACGAACGTGATTCCGGGCCGCGCGGAGCTGCGCTACACCATGCGGGCAACCGACATGACGGCCCTGCACGAGCTGGAGGGCCGGATGGCCGGGTGTTTCTCGGCGGGGGCTGTCGCGACGGGGTGCACGCATCAGGTCACTGAGACCGCACCGGCCTATGCCGAGCTATTGCCCGACCCCTGGCTTTCCGAGACCGTCCGGGCCGAGATGGTGAGCTTCGGGCGGGAACCGCTCCCGGAGAGTGTGGAAGCCAGTGTGCCGATGGGCAGTACCGACATGGGCAACATCACCCAGGTGATGCCGGGCATTCATCCGGTCATCGGCATCGACTCCGGCGGCGCCGCCATCCATCAGCCCGCGTTCGCCGCCGCGGCGGCGGGACCGAGTGCTGACCGGGCCGTGGTGGAAGGGGCAATCATGTTGGCCCGCACCGTTGTTCGGCTCGCGGAGACTCCCGTTGAGCGGGACCGAGTGTTGCAGGCGCAAGAGAGGCGGGCGGCATCATGACTGCGGTGGACCTTGCTGGGATCGCCGACAGCTGGCTGGCTGCCCATTACGACGAGCTGGTGTCCTGGCGCAGGTACTTGCATGCTCACCCGGAATTGGGCCGTCAGGAGTTCGCCACCACTGACTTCGTCGCCAACCACCTCGCCGAGGCCGGGCTCAACCCGAAGGTTCTGCCCGGTGGAACCGGCCTGACCTGTGACTTCGGTCCGGAGGACGGTCTGCGGGTCGCGCTGCGGGCCGACATGGACGCGCTGCCGATGGCCGATCGGACGGGGGCGCCGTACGCGTCGACCGTGCCGAACGTCGCGCACGCCTGTGGACACGATGCTCACACCGCGGTGCTGCTGGGCACCGCGATGGCACTGGTGTCGGCGCCGGAACTTCCGGTCGGGGTCCGGCTGGTCTTCCAAGCCGCGGAGGAGCTGATGCCCGGTGGGGCGATCGACGCCGTCTCCGCGGGGGTGCTCAACGGAGTGTCGCGGATCTACGCGTTGCACTGTGATCCACGGCTGGCTGTCGGCCGAGTGGCCACCAAGCCGGGGCCGATCACGTCGGCGGCGGATTCGATCGAGATCACTCTTCACTCGCCGGGTGGCCACACATCGCGACCGCACCTGACCGGTGATCTGGTGTACGGGCTGGGCACACTCATCACAGGATTGCCCGGGGTGTTGTCGCGGCGGATCGATCCGCGGCACAACACCGTGATGGTGTGGGGTGCGGTCAACGCCGGTGTCGCCGCCAATGCTATTCCGCAGATCGGCACCTTGGCCGGCACCATCCGCACCGCGAGTCGTGAGACCTGGCTGACGCTGGAATCGATTGTCCAAGAGGTTGTTTCATTGTTACTGGCACCTCTGAACATCGAGCACACCCTCAACTACCGGCGCGGCGTACCACCGGTGGTCAACGAAGAGGTCGCCACCCGCATCCTCACGCACGCGATCGAGGCCGTCGGCCCTGATGTGCTCGCCGACACCCACCAGTCCGGCGGCGGCGAGGATTTCTCCTGGTATTTGGAGGAAGTGCCCGGCGCAATGGCGCGGCTCGGGGTGTGGAGCGGCCAAGGGCCCCAGCTTGATCTGCACCAGCCAACCTTCGACCTCGATGAGCGTGCGCTCGGTGTTGGCGTGCGCACGTTCGTCAACATCGTCGCCGCGTCGTCCTGCTGACCTGTAGTCCTGCCAACCTGCTGACCTGCCAACCTGCACCGCGAGCGTGCGGGTCTGCTGCCCGCCACGCCGCATTTCGTCGACAGTTTGCGCACCTTCGCGGGACCTGATCGGTGCGAAGTTATCCACAGAACGTCACTCATCCACAATTTGGGCACCCCCACCTTCCGAAAGGCTGCGTCTCCGTCGACGCTCGGCGACATGGACCCAAAACTCGCCGAGCTTTTCACGACCCAGCGCGGCGTCGCCACCAGTGGTCAGATCCTGAGCCTGCTCACCCGACACGCCTTCGACAAAGCCGTCGATACCGGTGTGCTGGAACGGATTTGGCAGGGTATCTACTGTCTTGGTGAGCCGACGGACGATCTGCGGCTGCGTGGGCTCGATCTGTCCAGTGGCCGCAAGGTGGCGGTTTGCCTCGGCACTGCGGCAGCGATACACGGCTTCGACACTGAAGGCCCTCCAGACCTGCATGTCCTCAACCCACCAGGCGGTCAACTGCGATCGGCCGACGGACTGGTAGTGCACCGACGCGACGGCGGGCCATTGACTTTCGTCGATAACAGGTACACCACTGCTCCTGCATGGACCGCCATCGAGGTGGCGCGGACATTGCGGCGCCCGCGGGCACTCGCGACCCTGGACGCTGCACTGCGCAGCGGCACTTGCATCCGTGCCGACCTCTGGCGAGCAGCCCTCGATCAGGCCGGCCGGCGGGGGATCGTCAATGTCCGGAATCTGATCGCACTGGCCGACGGGCGTGCTGAGTCACCGATGGAGAGTGAGGCGCGGCTCGTGATGCTCGACGGTGGCCTGCCCACACCTGAACTGCAGTACGAGATCATCGACGGCAACGGTCAGTTGAGAAGGCTCGACTTCGCGTGGCCGCAGCAGCGGGTCGCGGTCGAATACGACAGCCTGGATTGGCATGGCAATCCAGATGCGCTGCGTGATGACCGGAGGCGCACCGCAGCGCTGATGGGCGTCCGCTGGATCGTCATCGCGATCGTTGGCGAGGACGTGCATCACCGGCAAGGGGAGATGGTGGCTCGGATCAACGCGCAGTTGAGTCACGCTCGTGCGGCCTGAGGGTGCTCAGAGTGCTGACGAAATGCGGCGTGTCGAGCAACAGACGCGCACGCTTGCGGTGCAAGGGAACCAGCTACGGACCGATGTTGCGGGCCGGCCGGGTGCGCAGGTTGTGCACGTAGTCGGGCGGCGCGCCGGCGATCTCTGCGGCGTCGGCCATCACGCCGAGGTAGCGCGCCGAGGGCAGCCCGCCTTCCCACGCGTCGACCACGTATAGCCAGGCCAGGGTGGGGTCGGTGGTGGTGTCCGACGACAGCCGGTCCACGCGGCACCGGATCTTCTTGTGGAAGCCGAGCTCCGATCCCTCCCACCGGTCCAGCGACAGCTCGTCGGCGGGGGTCATGTCGTAGAGGACCACGAACACCTTCGACAGCGGATCCTCGACGACGGTGGCCAGCGCACCCTCCCAGCCGATGTCCTCACCGCCGAAGGTCAATCGCCAGCCGTGCAACCACCCTGTTCCCGCCATGGGGGAGTGCGGAGCCCGTTCGAGCATCTGCTCTGGATGCATGTTGGACCCGTAGGCGGCGTACAGCGGCACGGTAAGACAGCTTAATGCGCGAAGTTCGTTAGGTTGGTCCGGTGGCAACCCGCATCGTGATCATCGGAGGTGGCCCCGCCGGCTATGAGGCGGCTCTGGTCGCAGCTGCGCGCGGCCCGCATGTCACTGTGGTCGACAGCGACGGCATCGGGGGCGCCTGCGTGCTGTGGGACTGCGTGCCGTCGAAGACGTTCATCGCGTCGACCGGCGTGCGGACCGAGCTGCGTCACGCGCCCGACCTCGGCTACTCGCTGGATCTTGAGCAGGCCAAGACGTCCTTGACGAAGATCAATGCGCGGGTCAAGACGCTGGCGGCGGCGCAGTCTGTCGACATTGCCCAGCGGCTGCGCAGCGAGGGCATCGATGTAGTCGAGGGCCGCGGGGAGTTGATTGACGACAGTCCGGGCATGGCCCAGCACCGCATCAGGGTCACCGGTGCCGACGGCACTGTCAGTCAGTTGATCGCCGACGTGGTGTTGATCGCGACGGGTGCGAGCCCACGCGTGTTGCCGAGTGCCGTGCCGGACGGCGAACGCATTCTCAACTGGCGTCAGCTCTACGACCTGCAAACCCTGCCCGAGCACCTCATCGTGGTCGGTTCCGGCGTCACGGGCGCCGAGTTCGTCAACGCCTACACCGAACTCGGTGTCACGGTGACCGTGGTGGCCAGCCGCGACCAGATCCTGCCGCACGAGGACTCCGACGCGGCGGCTGTGCTCGAGGACGTGTTTTCCGAGCGTGGGGTCACTCTGGTCAAGAACGCCCGGGCCGAATCCGTTACCCGCACCGCCATCGGCGTCCGGGTGACCATGGCCGACGGGCGCACTGTCGAGGGCAGTCACGCGCTGATGACGGTCGGTTCCGTGCCCAACACCAGTGGGCTCGGCTTGGACCGTGTCGGCATCGAACTGGGCCCGGGTAAGTACCTCACCGTCGATCGGGTGTCACGAACCACGGTGCCGGGTATCTACGCGGCCGGGGACTGCACCGGCCTGCTGCCACTGGCCTCGGTGGCGGCCATGCAGGGCCGCATCGCGATGTACCACGCACTGGGCGAGGCGGTCGCGCCGATCCGGCTGCGCACGGTCGCCGCCGCGGTGTTCACCCGGCCGGAGATCGCTGCGGTGGGGGTTCCACAGGCCAAGATCGACGACGGTTCGGTGCCGGCCCGCACCTTGACCCTGCCGCTGAACACCAACGCCCGAGCCAAGATGTCCAGCCTGCAGCACGGCTTCGTCAAGATCTTCTGCCGCCCCGCGACCGGCGTGGTGATCGGCGGTGTGGTGGTCGCGCCGATTGCCTCGGAACTGATCCTGCCGATAGCGCTGGCCGTACAGAACGGCATCCCGGTCGCCGAGCTGGCCCAGACGTTCTCGGTGTATCCGTCACTGTCCGGTTCGATCACCGAGGCCGCGCGACAGCTGATGAGACATGACGACCTGGACTGAACTAGGGCCGCGCCGAACCGTGGTGGCGAGCAAATGCCGACCGGGCCACGTAGCCTAGGCACCGTGACAGACCCGATCTCAGCACCGGGCGACGGGCAAACCTTCCTCGGACCCGAACAACGCGCGCGAGCCTGGCAGCAATTGAACAGCGAGCAGTTCGATGTCGTCGTCATCGGCGGAGGTGTGGTCGGGGCGGGCGCGGCCTTGGATGCCGCGACGCGCGGCCTGAAGGTCGCTCTGGTCGAAGCCCGGGACTTTGCGTCGGGCACGTCGAGCCGCAGCTCGAAGATGTTCCACGGCGGTCTGCGGTACCTGGAGCAGCTGGAATTCGGCCTGGTGCGCGAAGCCCTCCACGAGCGCGAACTGAGCCTGACCACCCTGGCTCCGCATCTGGTCAAGCCGCTGCCGTTTCTGTTCCCGCTGACCAACCGGTGGTGGGAGCGTCCCTACGTGGCGGCCGGAATCTTCCTCTACGACCAGCTGGGTGGTGCGAAATCCGTTCCGGCGCAGAAACATCTGACCAAGGCCGGGGCCCTTCGACTGGCCCCCGGGCTCAAGCGCAGCTCGCTGATCGGCGGAATCCGTTATTACGACACCGTCGTCGACGACGCCAGGCACACGATGATGGTGGCGCGGACGGCGGCGCACTACGGTGCGGTGGTACGCACGTCGACGCAGGCGGTCGCGCTGTTGCGCGAGGGCGACCGGGTCACCGGTGTGGTGGTGCGCGACTCGGAGAACGGCGCCGTCACCGAGGTCCGCGGCCATGTGGTGGTCAACGCCACGGGTGTCTGGACCGACGAGATCCAGGCGCTGTCCAAACAACGCGGCCGGTTCCGGGTCCGTGCCTCCAAAGGTGTGCACATCGTGGTGCCGCGCGACCGCATTGTGAGCGAGGTGGCGATCATCCTGCGCACCGAGAAGTCGGTGCTGTTCGTCATCCCGTGGGGCACGCACTGGATCATCGGCACCACCGACACCGACTGGAATCTCGACCTGGCCCATCCGGCCGCCACCAAAGCGGACATCGACTACATCCTGAGCCACGTCAACACTGTGTTGGCCACGCCCCTCACCCATGACGACATCGACGGCGTGTACGCCGGGCTGCGTCCGCTGCTGGCCGGGGAGAGTGAGGAGACCTCCAAGCTCTCCCGCGAGCACGCCGTCGCTGTGCCGGCTCCGGGGCTCGTCGCGATTGCCGGCGGCAAGTACACCACCTACCGCGTCATGGCCGAGGACGCGATCGACGCGGCGGCCGAGTTCATCCCCACCCGGGTGGCGCCGTCGATCACCGAGAAAGTGCCACTGATGGGTGCCGACGGATATTTTGCGCTGATCAACCAGACCGAACATGTCGGCGCGCACTACGGTCTGCATCCGTACCGGGTGCGCCACCTGCTCGACCGGTACGGCTCGCTGATCGGTGAGGTGCTCAAGATGGCAGATGGTCGACCTGAGCTGCTGGAGCCGATCTCCGAGGCGCCCGTGTACCTGAAGGTGGAAGCCTGGTACGCCGCTGCGGCGGAGGGTGCTCTGCATCTGGAGGACATTCTGGCCCGCCGCATGCGGGTCTCAATCGAGTACCCGCACCGCGGGGTGGCATGTGCCCGTGAGGTCGCCGAAGTCATTGCGCCGGTGCTGGGTTGGAGCGCCGAAGACGTCGACCGCGAGGTCGCCACGTATGTGGCGCGGGTCGAGGCCGAGGTGCTGTCGCAGGCCCAGCCCGACGACGAGTCCGCCGATGCGCTGCGTCAGGCCGCACCCGAGGCTCGCGCCGAGATCCTCGAGCCCGTGCCACTCAATTGAGAAAGCCGGCGCCGCTGCCGGTCCGCGAGGGCCTCGGCCCGGCACGGTTGCGGTTGTGGGGCGGCAATGTGCTCGAAGAACTGCAGACGCGGTTCGGTATCGGGGCGAAAGTGCTTGCCGGAGAAGTAGTTCGGCCCGACGGCGCGGTGGTCGACGCGACGACGGTGCTGCCCGCCGGTGCGCACGTGTACTTCTACCGTGACCTGCCCGACGAGACAGTGGTGCCGTTCGACATTCCGGTGCTGTATCGCGACGACGATGTCGTCGTCGTCGACAAACCGCACTTTCTGGCCACCATGCCCCGTGGTGGACACGTCGCGCAGACCGCTCTGGTGCGATTGCGTCGGGAGTTGAACTTGCCGGAGTTGAGCCCGGCACACCGGCTGGACCGTCTGACCGCCGGCGTGTTGCTGTTCACCGCTCGCCGCGAACTCCGCGGTCGTTACCAGACGCTGTTCGCCCAGGGCGCGGTGCACAAGACGTATCTGGCACGCGCGCACGGAACGCCGAACATCTGCCTGCCCGTTATGCTGCGCAGCCGGATCATCAAGCAGCGCGGGCGTTTACAGGCTTTCGAAGAGCCCGGTGAACCTAACGCCGAGACCTTCGCGGAGGCGCTCGGCGGCGGTCTCTACCGGCTGACTCCGCACACCGGGCGCACGCATCAACTGCGCGTGCACATGGCTTCCCTCGGTGTGCCGATCCTCGGTGATCCGTTGTACCCCAACGTGATCGACGTGGCGTCCGACGACTTCAGCGCGCCACTGCAGCTGCTCGCGTACCGCCTCGAGTTCGACGACCCGGTGACAGGCCGTCCCCGTGAGTTCATCAGCGGCCGCACCTTGTGACGGCAGGTCAGTTACGGCCGGGCCCGGTGCCACCCGCGGCGATCACCGCACGGTTCTGAGCGGCGACGGCGCGGACGTCGACCTTCACCAGCCGACGGTCGTAGCTCAGATAGCCGTTCACCTCGTTCTCGACATCGGTTGTCTGCGTGTAGATCGCGCCGGACAGGCCACCCACATGAACCTGCCGTTCGAGATCCCGGCCGATGTCAAGATAGCGCCTGGTCAATTGTGCTTGGTCGCTGGTCATTTCGTAGGCCTCAGGCGGACCCGGCCACCGATTGTCGGGGAGTACCAGCCCGAGGCCGCCGTACTCGCCGATCATGGCCGCTCGGCCGTCGTGCACGGCGGTAGCGCCCGGTCCGACATAGGTGTGGTCGTCGTAGATGTCGCCGGCACCACTGTCGGGGCGCGATTTACAGCAGTTGACCCCGCTCTCGGCGTCGACCAGTCTGGTCGGATCCTGGGCCTTGACGTGGTTGGCGATTCGCGCGGTGTCGTATTCTCCCCAGCCCTCGTTGAACGGCACCCAGCCGACGATCGAGGTGACGCTGCGCAGCTGGTCCACGATCCGCGACAGTTCCTTCTCGAATTGCCCTTTCGCTTCGGGAGGCGGATCGGGGTCAGGGCCCCACGGGCCGCCGATCGGCACGCCCAGAGATGGCATGTCCTGCAACACCATCAAGCCCAGTTTGTCGGCCCAGTAGTACCACCGGGCCGGCTCCACTTTGGCGTGTTTGCGAACGGTGTTCAGCCCCAGCTTCTTTATCTGTTCGAGGTCCGATCTCAGGGCGTCGTCGGTGGGCGCGGTGTAGATCCCGTCGGGCCAGTACCCCTGATCCAGAACGCCTTGCAGGAAGGTGATCTGGTTGTTCAGGGCGATGCGCGGGCGGCCCTGCGCGTCGCGCACGAGGCCGATAGTGCGTAGCCCGCCGTAGCTGGAAATCTCGTCGACCATCTTCCCGGACCGGTCGATCAGCCAGACCTTGAGGTCGTACAGGTAGGGATCGTCGGGCGTCCACAGATGCGGGGCGGGTACCCGGACCCGAACCGTGTCCCCGGGCTTGCCGGATG
This sequence comes from Mycobacterium sp. 155, assembly GCF_000373905.1. NCBI lineage: Bacteria > Bacillati > Actinomycetota > Actinomycetes > Mycobacteriales > Mycobacteriaceae > Mycobacterium > Mycobacterium sp. 155. The sequence continues at coordinate 2,675,454 of NZ_KB892705.1, read as the reverse complement.
CGCGGGCAACCTCGCGGCCGTTGCGCGTGGCGACGGACACCACGACGCGCCCGGGGTCCGGCCCGGTGATGATGGGGGTGACGGCAAAACTGGTCAGATCCGGCGTGATGTCCAGTTTGCCGATGTGCGTCGCACGCACCGGCTCCATCCACACGGTCTGCCAGATGCCCGATGCACCGGTGTAAGTGAGTCCGTGCGGCCGGTTGCGTTGCTTGCCGACCGCGTACGGGCTGTTCTCATTGCGGTCCTCGACCCGCACGGCCAGGTTTTGCGGGCCGGGCCATTGCAGGGCATCGGTGATGTCGACGGTGAAACTGGTGTAGCCGCCCTCGTGATAGCCGACCTGACGGTTGTTCACCCAGACGGTGGCGACCTGGTCGACGGCACCGAAGTGCAACAACACCCGGCGGCCCCACCAGGTGCGCGGGATTTTCAGTGTCTTGTGATACCACATCTGGTCGTCGTGACGCTGAATACCGGACAGCGCGGACTCCGTGGGATAGGGCACCAGGATCCGCTCGTGATAATCGTTCGGTGCTGGGGGGTTTGGCGCCGACCAGCCCGCATAGTCCCAGCCGCCGTTGAGGTTCCGCCAGTGTTTGCGGGCCATCTGCGGGCGTGGGTAGTCGGGGAGCGCGTGTGCCGCATCGACCAATTGCGTCCACGGTGTGGACAGGGGCGACTGTTGATGCTGCCAGCTATCGACCGCGTGGGCGGGCGCGGCGACCACGATGATGCCGATCCACAGCACAAGAACTGTCACCATGAGCCCTGCCGGCCCAGCGCCGCGATACCACGCCCGTGCGCCGGCGGTCATGATCGTCCCCCACAGATCTACGGTCAGTACTCGAGCCCAGCAACACTGCTGTGTCGTGCCGGCCCCCGCCGCGACTCGACTGTCGATGGTGAATCGACGGCACGGCGTCGTTTGTTACAGCACCAACGGTGTCCGATGTGGCATGGGCGGTGTGATTCTCGGCTAACTCTCGCTGCGCCAACCTTGAACGCCGACTGCGATCATGCGCAGTTGTTTGATCGCGGTGCGGTGGATCGCATCGACAGATTGGGCGTCCGCTGCGTCGTCCAGGGCCTCGGCGATCGAGATCATCGCATTGACGAACAGATTGGCCAGGATGTTGAGATCTTCGCTGCTCCAGTCCGCTAGGCCAGGGTAGCGGGCCAGGTCGATTGCGAGTTCTGAAGTGATCAACCGGATCTCGGTGCGGATGGCGTAGCGCAACACCGAGACGCCGCTGTTGCGTTCGCGGGCGATGAACCGCCAGTGCTCACGGCGTTCGTTGACGCTGCCGATGAGGATTTCCGCCGATGACTCGATGAAGTGGTGCGGATCGAGCTTGCCCGCACGGGCGCCGCGCAGCATGTCGCGCAAAGAGCGGAACGACTCGTCGATGAGCACGAGGCCGAGTGCGTCCATCGAATCGAAATGCCGATAGAACGCAGCGGGCACGATGCCTGCCTCGCGGGTCACCTCACGCAGGCTCAGCGAGCTGAAGCTCTGATCCTTCAGCAGCTTGAGTGCCGCGGCGATGATGGCCCGACGGGTGGCCTGTTTGCGTTCGTCCCTGGACAGCATGTCCCGCGAACGTGACGGTCGAGACGATTCCGCGCGTCGTGTTCGTGAATTAGGCGTACGATTGTTCACTGATGTGAAGCGTAACACAACCAGTAATTTTAGCGTTGACAACGCCTGTGTTACCGGCGGTACCGTGTACATATGTTCACTCAAACTTTGACAGCGGGAGTTCGCCGGAGGGTATCCAGCTCGTCGCTCGTGAACCTGCTTACCGGGCCGCACGGTGTGGATCGCTACACCGAGCTGGTCGAACCGACTTGGACACGCGGCGATGCCCGCGCCAAGGTGATCGCGGTGCGGCGCCAGACGTCGCGCAGCGTGACGCTGACCCTGGAACCGAATGACGCGTTCACCGGATTCCGGGCCGGTCAGCACATCAACCTGTCAGTCGAGATCAACGGGCGGCGTCGCACGCGGTGCTATTCGCCCGCCAGCGCCGAGCGTGCCGGCTCGATCGAGCTGACCATCGGCCGCCACGACGGTGGCCTAGTGTCCACGTACCTATGCGACCACGCCTACCCGGGCATGGTGCTGGGGCTGGACTCCGTCGGCGGCGACTTCGTGATGCCGGCCTTACGGCCCCGCCGCATCCTCTTCGTCTCCGGCGGCAGCGGCATCACCCCGGTGCTGTCGATGCTGCGCACCCTGCACGCCGAGGGCTTCACCGGTGAGGTGGCCTTCGTCCATTACGCGCGCACGGCCGATGAGGCCTGCTACCGGTCTGAGCTCGCGGCGATGCGCGGTGTCCGGGTGCTGCACGGCTACACCCGGACCGCCGACGGCGCCGACCTCGACGGTCATTTCGGATCCGCGCATCTGGCCGCCGCATTCCCGAGGACTGCGCCCGACGCCGTCTACGTTTGCGGACCGGCCGCGCTTGTCGACGCTGTCCGCGAGCTATGCCCGGATGCGCAATCTGAGAGCTTCGTGCCGCCGACGTTCACGGTTTCCGCCGAAGCGACCGGCGGTGCCGTCACCTTCACCAACAGCAACATCACGGTGACAGACGACGGTCAACCGCTGCTGGCGCAGGCCGAGGCTGCGGGCCTGACACCGGAAAGCGGTTGCCGGATGGGAATCTGCCACAGCTGCACCCGATTCAAGACCCGTGGCGCCGTGCGCAACCTCATTACCGGCGCGGTGTCCAGCGCCGACTCCGAAGACATCCAGATCTGCGTCACCGCCCCCGTCGGTGACATCGCTATCGATCTCTGACCCGAAAGGAACAGTCATGTCGGACAACATTTCCCGTCGCCCCGAAAAGAAGATCTACAGCCTCACTCCCGAGCAAGCCGACGCGTTCGGGGCCGAACTCGATGCCATCCGCGAGCGCGTGATCGCCGATCTCGGTGAGCGTGACGCCACCTACATCCGCAACATCATCAAAACCCAGCGCAAGCTCGAAGTCGGCGGCCGCGCACTGTTGTTCGCCTCGATCTTCCCGCCGTTCTGGTTGGCCGGTACCGCCATGCTGGGCATCGCGAAGATCCTCGACAACATGGAAATCGGCCACAACGTCATGCACGGCCAGTACGACTGGATGGGCGATCCGGCCATCTCCAGCAAGGCATTTGAGTGGGATACCGCGTGCCCGGCCGATCAATGGCGGCACTCGCACAACTACATGCACCACACCTACACCAACATCGTCGACATGGACCGCGACATCGGCTACGGCATCCTGCGGATGAGCGAAGATCAGAAGTGGTCGCCGTACTACCTGGGCAACCCGGTCTACGCCTTTCTGCTGATGGTGTTCTTCCAGTACGGCGTGGCATTGCACGAACTGGAAACCGAGCGCATCCGGTCCGGCGAGATCAGCATCGCCGACAAGAAGGATGTGCTGCGCGGCATCTGGGCGAAGACCAAGCGCCAGACACTCAAGGATTACGTGGCTTTCCCGCTACTGGCCGGACCGTTCGCGCCGTTTGTATTCACCGGCAACATGACCGCGAACCTCATGCGCAACGTGTGGTCCTACATGATCATCTTCTGCGGGCACTTCCCGGAAGGCACCCAGGAGTTCTCCATCGAGGAAACTCAGAACGAGTCTCGCGGGCAGTGGTATTTCCGGCAGCTGCTCGGTTCGGCAAACCTGACCGGCGGCAAGCTGTTCCACATCCTCAGCGGCAACCTGTCCTTCCAGATCGAGCACCACCTGTTCCCCGACATCCCGGCCCACCGGCACGCCGAGATCTCCGTCGAGGTCCGCGAGATCTGCGAACGCTACGGCCTGCCCTACAACACAGGCCCGCTGCACAAGCAATTCGGCACCGTCGTCCGCAAGATCGTCCGGTTGGCGTTCCCGTGGGGCGGCCGCGGTAAGGACATCGAACCCGAGGTCGCCGAGTCGGTGGTCGACGTGGTGATCGAGCCAGGGGCCATCGAGGATTCGGCGGAAGCTGAGCGCGAACTGGTGCTGGTGCCCTGAGGTCCCTCACTGCCATGCGGGCGGAGCCGGGGTACTGGCTTCGCCTTCATGGTGTTTCACGCAGACTGCACTGCAGCAGCACGGTGTCGAGTAGTCGACCGTGTTTGAAACCGACGGCACGCAGCCGGCCGGCGTCGACGAAACCATGTTTGCGATGCAGAGCAATTGAGGCCGCCGCCTCGTCGGTGTCGACGATCACCGAGATGACCTCCCGGATCCCCGCCGCGACGCAGCCGTCGAGCAGCGCCGTCATCAACATGCCGCCGACACCGCGACCGGTGGCTTCGGGCGCCAAGTAGATCGAGTCTTCGACCGTGTGGCGGTAGGCGGGCCGGGTCTTCCACGGCGCGCAGTAAGCATAGCCGATGACGGTGTCGTCGAATATCGCAACAACAAAAGGTAATTCGCGCTCGCGGACAGCGCGCAGCCGACGGTCCCATTCGGCCCGGTCCGGTGCGGTCAGCTCGAAAGTGGCTACCCCGGTCTGGACGTGGTGGGCGTAGATGGAGCCGATCGCGTCCAGGTCCGCGGAAGTGACCGTACGGACGGTGATGGCGTTGATCATGACGTCACAATCTAGCTACGGGTCATCGATCGGTTGGTGTCGCCTGTCTCGGTCGACTTGGTGGCCCCGGGTTTCCGCGCCATCGGCATTGTCTGCTTCTTTGTTTGGGTGGGAGAGGTCTTCGGGGTGCCAGTAGTGGTTGAGGCGGTCTTGGCCGGTGTCGAGCAGTAGGGGTGGGATCCATTCGACGCGGCCGTCGGTGCGGATGTGGGTGGTCCAGCCGTGCTTGTTGACGAGGCGATTGTCTGCGGGGCAGGCCAGGGCCAGGTCGGTGATGTCGGTCCGGCCGCCTTGGGCGTAGTCCCGTTGGCCGTGATGGCCCTGGCAGCGGTCCGGTGGGTTCGCGCAGCCCGGTTTGGTGCAGCCACGATCGCGGGCGTGCAGCACGAGGCGTTGCCCGGGCGAGGCGATGCGTTTACTGCGGCCCAGATACAGGGGTATTTCTTTGTGGTTGGCGAACACCGCCAGGTAGTGCCGGGCGTGGGCGGCCATGGCGATGACCTGCGGGATGGATAGTCGGGTGCCGCTGCTGGTGGTGGCGACCCCGGAAAGGGATTCCAGTTCCCCCACCGTGGTGCAGATGACCACCGATACCGGTAATCCGTTGTGTTGTCCTAGTGTCCCTGAGGCCAGCAGTGCGCGGCCCATCGCCAGGAAGGCGTCGTGGGTGCGTTGCGCAGTACTGCGGGTGTCGGTGGCGATGGCCTGCGTGCTGGGGGTGCCGTCGACACACGGAGTGTCATCGGCACGGTTGCACATACCGGGGGCACCCAACTTGGCCAGGATCGCTGCGAAGGTGGCCGCGGTTTCGGCGTCGAGATACCCGTGCATCTTGCTCAACCCGTCGAGTCCTTGTGGGGAGATCTGGATGCCGCGGCGACGTTCCTGGACGGATTCGGGGGGTTCGGGGCCGTCCTGGTGGAGCAGAAACGTGATGCGTTGGGTACAGCGTTTCAGGATTTCCGGGGAGTTACCGCAGGCGATGGCGGCCAAGTCATCGTCGATCTGGGCGTGGGTTGGTGCGTCCAGCGGCACCGGGCATGTGTCGAAAAACGTGGTGATGACCGCGACGTGGCCGGTGTTGATCTGGCCGGTGGCCTGGGCTGCGGCGGTGGCCGGCAGGACCGGTGGCAACGGTTCACCGGTGGTGGCGGTGCGTGGTCCGAGGAGGGCGGCATCGGCGATGCGGCGTGTGGCGTCGGTGCGGCTGATCCGCAACCGGATCGCCAACACCTCGGCCCAGTTTTTGGCGCCGATCTCGCGGGCGGTGGTCCGGGTTTGGGCTTCGGCGAGTAGCCGATGATCCACGGCGGGGGCGCGGCGGGCGTGGATCTCGCGGCGGGATTGCAGCTCCAGCAGTTCGGGCAGGGTCATCGCCGCGAAGGTCAACGCGGCCAGTTTCTCGCAGACCGTGTCGTACTCGTCGAACACCGCCAGCACCGTTTCCCGGTCCACGACGGTATTCGCAAGCATGTTCGAATTCTACCGCCGCACCCCGACCCATAAACCAGTTATCCACAACCCCTCGTTCATCCACAGGGGCAGCCGCGCAACACAATTGGTGCTCGATTTTGTCGACTGTGGACGCGGTAGCAGTGGCGCGACGGCGGTGACGGCGTTGATCATGACATCACAATCCATCTACGGATCGTCGGCTGAGTCGTCCCGCCGTCGTCCCCGAGCGGGTGGGAGAGGTCTTCGGGGTGCCAGCAATTTCTGCCTTCCTCAGATCGATCTCACGGCGGAAGCGCCTGTGTCAAGCAATGATTGGATCGTCTGACGTTGAGCAACTGCAATGCATGTCAAGCATCGCCGCGGCACCAACACTGGCCACAGTGCTGAGTGACGGTCACGAGGCCGAATGACCGTCGGGAAGTGCGCGACCGTCGGTCGTCTGCACGATGCGGTAGGACGGGTCTGTCATGAAGATCGGCTCGTTGCCGGATCGTCGGGCCTTGCCGGTGACCTGAATCAGTTGGCCGGGTTCGATGTCGTCGCCGCTGTGACCGGGCCCGAGGGTGATCCGCAGTTCGCCGGTGTCGTCGCCGATGACGACGATGCGGACCCGCTTGCCCTGCTTCTGGAAGTCATCGACCTCGTTCACGCGTCCTTCGACCATCGCGCGATGTCCGGGGATCAGGCCGTCGACCGCGACCGCCATCGGTGGCGGCTCCGGATGCTCGTAGGCGTCGGCGCGTTTTTGGTCAGCCTGGGTGACGCGGGCTTGAACCCTTTCGATTCCGCGGGTGATGCGTTCCTCGAACAGATCGGGGAACGCCTGCCGGATACGTGACTGCACGTCGTAGGGCACGATGGTGGCCGCCGCGTCGGGGACGTGGCTGATGGCACGGGCGATCCTGTCGGCGGTCCGGTCGTGCAGCAAGCGTCCCAGCAGTGGAGCGTAGCTTCGCCTAGGCAACAGGACGGTAACGTTGGCGTTGTGGTACTGGGCCCGGGCGGTGGCCACCAACTCCACAGCGGTGCGGGTCAGGCGACGGTCGGGGCAATCCACCACCCGCAAGGGGATGTCGAATCCGTAGTAGTCCCAACGCTTCCGCACTTGCTCGGCGTGCTCGGCGTCGATCATGATGTGCACCGCGGTCAACTGGTCGGCACGCAATCCGCGCCCGTACCGCAACGCCTCGATCACCGCGAGGTCGACGGCGTTGACCAACACCAACACGATGTGTCGGGCGTACTTCGTCACCTCCGACCGATCGGCGTGGAGTTTTTCCAGAATCGCGGCCTCGGCCCGGTATTCGCGGTTGAGCCGCATCAGCACCCACACGAGAAGCGGGAAGACCACTACGACGAGCCAAGCTCCCTCGGTGAACTTTGCCACTGCGAAGATCCCGACGACGACCGTCGACACCACGGCCGCCGACAGGTTGATTGCGAGCTTGTGCCGCCAGCCTCGCTCTTGGTGTGTCAGATGGTGTTTCGTCATTCCGTAACCGGCCATGGCGAACCCGGTGAACACACCGATCGCGTAGAACGGCACCAGGGCGTTGACAGACCCGCCGGTGGCAACGAGCAGTACGACGGACAACGCGGTAAGCACGATGATCCCGTTGGAGAACACCAGGCGATGTCCCCGCTTGGTCAGCTGCCGCGGTAGGAAGCGGTCCTCGGCAACGAAGCTGGCCAGCGCCGGGAACCCATTGAAGCTAGTGTTCGCGCCAGTGAACAGGATCGCCGCAGTCGCGATCTGGAGCAGAGCATAGAGGGTATTACCGATAGGCCCGGCACCGAAAACGGCGCGCGCCTCCTCGGACAACACCGACGGATACCCTGCCGCGTACGGCGCCGAATGCGTGGCGTAGGCGAGGTAAGACACTCCGCCGACGAGGAAGGCGAGTATGCAGGCCATGACCGTGAGCACCTTGCGTGCGTTGGCGCCCTGCGGCTTTCGGAAAAAGCCCACGGTGTTGGAGATCGCCTCGACTCCGGTCAGCGACGATCCACCGTTGGCGAATGCCCGCAGCAGCACCAGAATCGATGCCCCCATCACGAGGCCGTCGGCTTGATGGATCTCGACCAGGCCCGTCATGTGCTGCGGATCGTAGGTCGGCAGATCACCGAAGAGTGCGCGGGCAACGCCGACCACGATCATCAACGTCATCATGGTGATGAAGAAGTAGGTCGGAATGGCGAACGGTCGGCCGGCTTCGCGCAGCCCGCGCAGGTTCGCGTAGCACATGACGATGACGACGCCGACCGTGATCTCGAGGCTGTAGGGCCCGAGCAGGCGCAGCGCCGACGCCACCGCGACCGTGCCCGCGGCCGCCTGCACCGCAACGGTCACCACATAGTCGATCAACAGGGCGGCCGCGGCGATCTGCGCGATCCGCGGACCAAAGTTCTCGCGTGCAACCACATACGAGCCACCGGCGCGCGTGTAGGCCATTACCACCTGGCGATACGAGGCCGCCACCAGAACCAGGATCACCAGAATCACCCCGGTGATGGGCAACAAGAGTGTGAAAGCGGCCAGCCCGGCGAACGGCATCAGCTCGATCAAGATCTCTTCGGTGCCGTAGGCGCTCGACGAGATGGCGTCGGGCGACAACACCCCCAGGGCAACCGAATTTGACAACTTCTCCGAACTCAGCTGCTCACTGACCAGTGGCTTGCCCAAGAACAGTCGCTTGAACACATAGCCGACCGACTCGGGCACCCCGGCCCAGCCGCTCTGTATCGCCATGACCCGATTCTCATCCTCCGGTGGCGAACCTCGGAGTGGATTTGGGCTTCGCTGTAGCTGAAGATCCACTGTGTATCGCACCATGGCGGCCTGTGCGGTCAAGTGACCACTCAGCGTGTTGTCACACCTGACAGTTCGGGCACCAATACGTCACGCGATCGCCCTCGCTGTCGGTCTCGATGAGGGTGCCGCAGCGCCGGCACGGTGCACCAGCCCGGCCGTACACCCACAGTTGGTGTCCGTTCCTGGTATCGCCGGTGGTGGTCCGATTCCAGCGGGACCGGTTGAGCCACAGCATGTCCCGGGCTCGCTGTACGACCCGCAGCGGATTGTTCAGGGTGCCGACCGGCGTGGTGGGGCGATGTCCGAAAACGAAACACAGTTCATTGCAATAGACGTTGCCGACGCCTGCCATCACCCGTTGATCGAGCAAGGCCTGCGCCAGCGGCCGGTCCGGGGCGGCGGCCAGATTGGCCGCTGCGGTGCGGGGTTCCCAGTCGGAGCCCAAAAGGTCGGGTCCGAGGTGTGCGACGGAGTCCATGTCGCAGTCGCGGTCCAGTACTTCCAGCACGCCGAGATCGATGCCGGTGGCTCTGCTGTCATTGGTTTCCAGGACGATTCGGATCCGGTGCGGTGCACCACCGCCGGTCCACCCGATCTTCCAGCTGCCCTCCATCTTCAGATGTGAGTGGATGCTGGCGGCGCCGACCCGGATGAACAGATGCTTGCCACGGCTGAGCACTTCATCGACGACGTCGCCGGTGAGGTCCACCGCGGCATAGCGCGGTACTCGGATATCGCAGCGGGTCAACGTCTTTCCGTCCAGTGCGCTGCGCAGTACCGCGGCGTTGTGGAAAACGGTGTCACCTTCGGGCATACCCTATTGAACCGCTCGAGTATCGAACTGCCTAGCGCAGCCGCAGGCCGCGCGGTGTCCTGGCGAAACCCGCTCCCGTCAGCGCGTCCTGCACCACGCTGCGTTCCTCGTCGATGTCCGGATCGAGCACCGCGGTGCCGTTGATGCGCTCTACCAGCAACGACGGCACCCGGCCCGAACTGACCAGATCGGCCAGTGCCGCTGCGGCGGCCCGCTGCGCGTCGGCGTCGGCGCCGAAACTGAGCAGTGATTTCCCGCCGCGCTCCAGGAACCACACGAGCTGTCCGTCCACCAATGCCACCAGTGCACCGGCCTTGCGGCCGGGCCGGTGGCCGGATTCGCGGTCATCTGGCCAGCCGAGCGCCGCCCCGTAGGGATTCGCCGGGTCCGTCGCGGCGAGCACCACCGCGTGGTACTCCGGACGCTGGGGGTCGACGCTGTCCAGGTAGGACCGCAACCGGTCGACGGTTGTGGCCGCGGCGAACTGCGCACCACCCAGCGATTCGACAAAGTATCCGCGCTGGCACCGCCCGGCTTCCTCGAAAGCGCTCAGCACCTTGTAGAGGGTGGCGAAGCCGCCTGGCACACCCTCGGCGTTGACCGCGCCCTTGGTGAGCACGCCATGCCGATTCAGGAGCAGTTCGGCCTGGAAATGTGCCCGCACCGTCGAATCGGGTTCTGCGCCGGGCAAGGCCGACCATCGCCCGGACACGGTCGGATCGGCGGGCCGGGCCTGTGGGCGGGCCACGCTGTAGCGGCTCAGCCGCGGCGGGCGTTGCCGCTGCCGGTGCGCGGGGGTGCCACCGCGTCGTGGGCCCGACAGCCCCGCCAAGACCGCGCGCACCGGCGCAAACGTGTCGCCGGTGACCCACCCGGCCCAAATAAGTTCCCACAGAGCCGGTTTCAGCTCATCTGCGAGCACTCCTTCGGCCAGCTGTCTAAAGAAGTAGGCGCCGCCGCCACCCAGGGTCTCCATGATTGCGCGGTGGGTATCGGTGAACTCGATCTCGGCGGGCACGGGCAGCGTCAACGGCACAGTCTCGGCCTGGTGGAACGCGATCCACCCGTCACCACCACCGATCTGCCCGACGCCCGACCATATGACCTCACCGGAGGCCAGCAGCTCGTCGAGCATGGCGGGCTGGTAGTCGCGCACGCGTTGGCCGAACACGAGCGACTCCACGGCCGAGGCGGGTATTGGCACCCCGGCGAGTTGATCGATCACCGCGGCCAACCCGTCGACACCGGTGCTGTGCGAGGATCCGACGTGCTGCCAGGCCGGCAGGAACCGCGCGTAGGCCGCGGTGGACACCGGCTCCACCTGGGCCCGCAGCGCCGCCAGCGACCGGCGGCGCAGGATTTTCAGCACCTCGGCGTCGCACCACTGATCACCGGTCAGGTCGGCGACGAACTCGCCGCGCACCATGCGGCCGTCGACCGCCATCCGGCCCAGTACGTCGGCGGTGACCCGCAGGCCGAGGCCAAACCGGGCGGCGGCGTCGGCAGTCGTGAACGGGCCGCGGGTGCGGGCATACCGCCCCAGCAGGTCACCGAGCGGATCGGCCACCGATTCGGTGAACGCGGCGGGCACACCGATCGGAACTGGCACTCCGACACCATCGCGAAGCAGACCGATGTCCTCGACAGCCACCCACCAAGCCTGACCGGCGAAGCTCACCGGCAGTGCCCGTTTGGCGGCATGCAGACCGTCGAGCCAACCGCCGATGACCTCGGCGGTGCAGCGTTGGGCGATCTCGGCCTCGGTGAGCGGGCCGAGCAGCCGCAGCAGGTCGGCGACCCCCTCGGCATCGCGTGCGGCCCGATCCGGGGCCAGATGCTGTAGCTGAGCGGCGGTCGAGGCGATCACCGCAGGGTCGAGCAGTTCCCGCAGTTCGACCCGACCCAGCAGCTCGGAAAGCAGCACGGTGTCCAGTGCCAAAGCGGCAGCGCGGCGTTCGGCCAGCGGACTGTCACCTTCGTACATGAACGCGCCGACGTAGCCGAACAGCAGAGAAGCGGCGAACGGCGACGGCGTAGCGGTCTCCACATCGACTACCCGAAGCCGGCGCTGGGCCACCTTGCGCATGAGCTCGGTCAGCGCCGGCACGTCGTAGACGTCCTGCAGACATTCCCGGACCGCCTCGAGCACGATCGGGAAATCGGGGTACTTGCGCGCGATGTCGAGGAGTTGGGCGGCGCGCTGGCGCTGATGCCACAGCGGCGACCGTTTCCCGGGGTGGCGTCTCGGCAGCAGCAGGGCCCGTGCGGCACATTCCCGGAACCGGGAAGCGAACAGTGCTGACCCGCCCACCTCGGCGGTGACAATCGAATCGATCTCATCGGCATCGAAGACGAAAAGATCGGCACCGGGCGGGTTTTCGCCTCCGTCGGGTAACCGCACGATGATGCCGTCGTCCGACGCCGTCGGCTTCTCGTCGATGCCGTATCGGTCGCTCAGCCGGCGACCGACCGCCAGCGCCAGCGGACCGTGTACCCGCAACCCGTACGGCGAGTGCAGGATCACCCGCCAGTCGCCCAGCTCGTCGCGGAACCGCTCGACCACCAGCGAGGTGTCGCTGGGGACGATACCGGTGGCCTCCCTCTGGTCGCGCAGCAGCTGATACAAATTGTCCGTTGCATAGCCGTCGAAACCCATTGTCTGGCAACGTTCGTCGAACGATCCTCGATCGAGTGCGGTGAGTTCGCCGGTAAACGCACCGACCGCCGCGCCCAGTTCTACCGGGCGGCCCACGCTGTCGCCCTGCCAGAAGGGCAGCCGAGCGGGCTGGCCCGGCGCCGGGATGACCAGCACGCGGTCGTGGGTGATCTCGGTGATGCGCCAACTGGTGGCGCCGAGCGAGATGACGTCGCCGGGACGCGATTCATAGACCATCGTTTCATCGAGTTCGCCTACCCGGGACGGCTTTTCGGAATCGGTGGCCAGGTATACGGTGAACAGTCCGCGATCCGGGATGGCCCCGCCGCTGGTCACCGCCAACCGCTGGGCGCCGGGACGTGCCGTCAGTGTGCCGGTGTCGCGGTCGTAGATCAGCCGGGGCCGTAGCTCGGCGAACTCGGTGGACGGATACTTGCCTGACAGCAGGTCCAGCGTCGCTTCGAACGCGCTGCGCGGCAGCGTGGCGAACGGCGCGCTGCGCCGTACCGCGTCGAACCAGCCCTCGGCGTCGAGCGGTTCGAGCGCGGCTGCTGCGACGGTGTGCTGGGCCAGCACATCGAGCGGGTTGGCCGGGACGCGCATGGTTTCGATCTCACCGGCCAGCATCCGCTGGACCGTCACCGCACAGCCGATCAGGTCGGTGCGGTGTTTCGGGAACAGCACTCCTTGGGAGATCTCGCCGACCTGGTGGCCGGCGCGGCCGATGCGCTGCAGGCCGCTGGCCACCGACGGCGGCGCCTCCACCTGGATCACCAGATCCACCGCGCCCATGTCGATACCGAGCTCCAGGCTGGAGGTCGCGACCACGGCGTGCAGCCGCCCGCTCTTGAGGTCGTCTTCGACCTGAGCGCGCTGCTCCTTGCTCACCGATCCGTGGTGGGCCCGGGCCAGCAGTGCAGGTGCGCCATTGGCCTGACCGCTGGCCATCAGTTGCGCCGGAGCACCGCCACCGACCTGCGGGTTGCGGTCGAGTGTCAGTTCGATGCCAGCGCGTTCGGCGTGGATCTCGTTGAGCCTGGAGGTGAGCCGTTCGGCCAGGCGCCGGGAGTTGGCGAACACGATCGAGGAGCGGTGCGCCTCGATGAGGTCGACGATGCGCTCCTCGACATCGGGCCAGATGCTGTTGTTGTCCAGATGGGCCATATCCGGCACCGGGACCTGCACCGTCAGGTCGAAGGTCTTGCTGGCCGGGGGAGCGACGATAGTGATCGGGGCCGCACCGGACAGGAATCGCGCCACTTCTTCCGGTGGCCGCACGGTCGCCGAGAGCCCGATCCGCTGGGCGGGCTTGTCCAACAACTGGTCCAGCCGTTCCAGTGAAAGTGCCAGGTGCGCACCGCGTTTGGTGGCGGCCACGGCATGCACCTCATCGACGATGACGGTCTGCACGGTGGCCAGCGTCTCCCGGGCCGCCGAGGTGAGCATCAGAAACAGCGATTCGGGGGTGGTGATCAGGATGTCGGGCGGTTTGGCGATCAGGGCGCGGCGCTGGTTGGGCGGGGTGTCCCCGGAACGCAGGCCGACGCTGATCGACGGCGCGGGCAGGCCCTGGCGTTCGGCGACGCGGGTGATCCCGGTCAGCGGCGTGCGCAGGTTGCGCTCGACGTCGACGGCCAACGCCTTGAGCGGGGACACGTAGAGCACCCGAGTACCGGTGCCCGTGGTGCCGGCCTGTTGCTCGAAGGCCAGCCGGTCGATCGCCCACAAAAAGGCCGCCAGCGTCTTGCCCGATCCCGTCGGTGCGATGACCAGGGTGTTGTTGCCCTCGGCGATGGCAAGCCAGGCCTGCGCCTGCGCGGCCGTCGGCGCCGGGAACGCCGTCGCAAACCACTCCCGGGTCAGGGGGCTGAACCGGGTCAGCGGGTCGGGTGGGGCCATTCACTCATCCTGCCGCGCGGCACCGACAAATAGCCGTCAGCGGTATTCGGAAGAGGCTGCGGACGCCAACTCGGCGGGCAGGCCGGGTACCCGTTCCACCGCGTCGAGCAGGGCATGGGCACAGGTATCGGCGACGAGTCCGGCGTCGATCGACGGGTCGGCGAGGCGCTGACGGCACATCTCGAGCGTGAACGCCAGCCAGCCGTAGATGATGGCCCGCACATCCCGCTCCAGTTTGACGTCCAACGGTTGGGCCGCCGCCTCGCCGATACGACTCATGATCCGGTCAGCCTGCCGGTCGTTGTCGACGTCGTCGATACCGCGTAGCACCGGGTCGGCGCGTCCCATGCCCAGGTAGGCCGCCCAGGCACCGTGCGGATGCTCCTCGTCGTACTGCAGGTACGCCATGACGCCGGCACGCAGTTGGCCGAACAGGCTCTGACCGGGTTCGGGCGGGGTGTTGGTGGCGGCGAACAGGCGCTCGCCCTCGGCCCGCACCACGGCGGCGAAGAATGCCCGTTTGTCCGGGAAGTAGTGGTACATCAAAGCGCGGGACACCCCGGCACGCTCAGCGATCTCGTCGATGCGGACCTCGTCGTAGGGCAGCTGACCGAACACCTCGGCTCCCAACGCCAACAGCTCACTACGGCGGTCGGCGGGGGAGAGCCGTCGTCTCGTCTCGGCACCCACCCGGTCAGCTTAACTTCGGCGACCGGTCAGAAGCTCCAGGCGTACTACTTGACGCATGTATAACAGTGGCGGAGGCTGGACGCATGACCGCCTTGGACCACCGGCGTGCGTACCCGAAACTGCCCCACCCGCCGCGGCGCGTCCCGATCCTCGGTGACGTGCGCGGTCTGGATGCCGATGCACCGTCGCAGTCCGCGGCGGAGCTGGCCAAACTCGGGCCGGTTCTCGAATTCCGTTTCCTCGGTGCGCAATACATCATCGCAGCAGGGGCCGGCGCCGTCATGGACCTCAATGACGAGACCCGGTTCGCCAAGCACGTCGGCCCCGATATCGAGGCGCTGCGCATCATCGCCGGTGACGGTCTGTTCACCGCGTACAACGACGAACCGAACTGGCTCAAGGCGCATCAACTTCTGATGCCGGCGTTCAGTCAGGCCGCCATGCGCCGCTACCACGGGGTCATGCTCGACGTCGCAGGTGAACTCACCGATCGCTGGGACAGCCGGGATCCGCTGGACGTCTCGGCCGACACCACCCGGGTGACCTTGGAGACCATCGGCCGGTGCGCGGCCGGCTACTC
The DNA here is from genome assembly GCF_000373905.1 of Mycobacterium sp. 155. Lineage (NCBI taxonomy): Bacteria > Bacillati > Actinomycetota > Actinomycetes > Mycobacteriales > Mycobacteriaceae > Mycobacterium > Mycobacterium sp. 155. The sequence continues at coordinate 2,659,958 of NZ_KB892705.1, read as the reverse complement.
ATTTGGCTGTTTCGACTCAGAACAGACCCACCCGTTCGTCGAGCACATGGTGTCCGCGCTGCGGGGTTCCGACCGGCTCGGGGTGTTGCGGAAGACATTCCTTCCCGGGTTCGTCGCCAGGCGTTACGAGCGCCGGGTCTGGCGCGACGCGGCGTACTTGCACGCCCTGGCCGACGACATCGTCGCCAAGCGCCGCGCCAGCGCCTCATCGGGTCACGACGACCTGCTGGCGATCATGCTGGAGTCGGATCTCGATGCCGCCAATATCCGCTACCAGTTGATCAACTTCCTCGTGGCCGGGCACGAAACCACTTCGGGTGCACTGTCGTTCGCACTGTACTTCCTGTCGCAACATCCCGAGGAATGCGCTCGGGCCCGCGCCGAGGTCGACCAGGTGTGGGGCGACGAGCCGCGGCCCGAGTTCGAGAAGGTCGCGAAACTACGGTATGTGCGACGCGTTCTCGACGAGTCGCTGCGGCTGCAGCCTACTGTTCCGGGCTACTACCGGGCCGCCCGGGTGGACACTGTGCTGGCCGGCATCCACCCGATGCGTAAGGGCGACTGGGCGCTTGCGCTGACGATGACCCTGCACCGCGATCCTCGGTGGGGGCCAGATCCGGACCGGTTCGATCCAGACCGGTTCCTTCCGGAGCGGGTCCGCACGCGGCCTGCAGGCCTGTACAAGCCGTTCGGCACCGGTGAAAGATCGTGCATCGGAAGGCAGTTCGCATTGCACGAGGCGGTGCTAATGCTCGGCGTGCTGCTGCGGCGCTACGATCTGATCGCTGACCCGGACTATCGGCTGCAGATCCAGGAACGGCTCACGATAATGCCGCGTGACTTCCGGCTGGAGCTGCGGCAGCGCTGACAGGCGCAACCATTGCCGCCGCGACGGGTGGGTGCCTAGCATGGAGAGAGCTCCTCGACAGGCCCTCACATGGAATGGTTCACCGCACCCGAATACTGGTTGGCCAGACAGGTGTTGCAGCGGGGGACCGCGGCGATCTATCTGATCGCATTCATAGCGGCCGCTCGGCAGTTCCGCGCGCTCATCGGTGAGCGGGGGATGCTGCCGGTGCCTCGGTATCTGGCTCGGACACCGTTCCGTCGAGCGCCCAGCATCTTCCAATTCCATTATTCGGACCGGCTTTTCGCGGTGACATGCTGGGCCGGTGCGCTCCTGTCGGCAGCGCTGGTCGTGGGTGTGGGCGATATGGCGCCGTTGTGGGCGGCCATGGTGGTGTGGTTGCTCATCTGGGTGCTCTACCTGTCGATCGTGAACGTCGGCCAGGCGTGGTACTCGTTCGGTTGGGAGTCGCTGCTGCTCGAAACCGGGTTTCTCGTGGCATTCCTGGGCAATGACGACATCGCGCCTCCGATGCTGACGCTGTGGCTCGCACGGTGGCTGGTGTTCCGGGTCGAGTTCGGTGCCGGCCTGATCAAGATCCGCGGTGATCGGTGCTGGCGCAATCTGACCTGCCTGTACTACCACCATGAGACGCAGCCGATTCCGGGCCCGCTGAGCTGGTACTTCCATCACCTTCCCAAACCGTTGCACCGGGTCGAGGTGGCGGGTAACCACGTCGCGCAGTTGGTGGTGCCGTTCCTGTTGTTCACCCCGCAGCCGGTGGCGGGTGTGGCCGCCGTCATCGTGGTGGGGACACAGCTGTGGCTGGTGATATCCGGGAATTTCGCCTGGCTCAATTGGGTGACGATCCTGTTGGCGTGCAGTGTGATCCCGGATTCGTTCGTCGGGGTCGCATCGCCCGCCCTACCTGATCCACCGCACTGGTTCGTCGCCGTGGTCATCGCCTTCACGGCGGCGGTGGTCGTCCTGAGTTACTGGCCGGTGCGCAATCTGCTATCACGCCGACAGCGAATGAACGCGTCTTTCAATAGGTACCACCTGGTGAACACCTACGGAGCGTTCGGTGTGGTCGGCCGCACTCGCGATGAGGTGGTCATCGAAGGCACTGCAGACACCCGACTGACCGAGCACACGGTCTGGCAGGAGTACGAGTTCAAGGGGAAGCCAGGCGATGTGCACCGTCGGCCGCCGCAGATCGCCCCGTACCACCTGCGCCTGGACTGGTTGATGTGGTTCGTCGCGATATCCCCGGCGTATGGGCAGGACTGGTTGCCTGCTTTCCTGCGGCTGTTGCTCGACAACGACCCCGGCACCATTCGTCTGTTGCGGCGCAATCCTTTTCCCGAATCGCCCCCGTACTACGTGCGGGCCCGGGTCTACCGCTACCGCTTCAGCAGTTGGCATGAACTCAGGCACGAACGGATCTGGTGGCACCGCACCCTGCTGGGAGAATATGTCCCACCGGTCGCCCGCCGCGCGCCGCGCGGCCAGACCACGGGTGGGTGACTGCCCGCCGGGCTGCCCATGTACTGAGCTACCCACGCAGAGCCTGACCGTTCAGGCGTTTAGATACCGCGAAGTGTCCTCTGGTAGCGGCGCATTCCCGAGATCCACTGGTCGTAGTCGCTGCCTTTGCGGCGGTACATGTCGAGCACTTCAGGGTGCGGTAACACCAGGAACTGATCGGCGCGGATGGCGTCGACGGTGGCCGTAGCCACCTGCTCGGCGGTGATCACTGCGCCGGACCGCACCACGGCTTCGGCGCTGGCGTGGGTGTCGGGGTCGGCCGCCGCGCGCACCGCATCGAGTAACGGCGTATCAACCCCAAGCGGGCACACACAACTCACCCCGACACCGGCGTCGCCGTAGGTGATGGCCAGCCACTCGGCGAACCCGACCGCTGCGTGCTTGGTGACGGTGTACCCGGCCGCGCCGATCTGCGACAGCAACCCGGCCGCCGAGGAGACCGAGACGAAATATCCTTCGACGCGCGAGAGCCACCGGGGGACAACGATGTTCGCCGCTCTGATATGCGCTCGCAGGTTGACGTCGAGGATGACATCCCAGTCCGCATCGGTGCCCAGGCCGGGCACGCCCATGATCCCGGCGTTGGCGACATAGATGTCGACCGGCCCGAACTCGGCTTCGGCCAGCGCGACGAGACTCTCGATGTCCGCGGTTGCCGCGGCGTCGGCGCGAGTGGCCACCGCGGAGCCGCCGGAATCGCGAACGAGCGCCGCGGTTTCTGCGGCACCCGTTTCGTCGATATCGCCGACAACCACCCGGGTACCCGCCGCACTCAACACCCGCGCCACGGCCCGGCCGATACCCGAGCCGGCACCGGTCACTATCGCTACCCGGTCTTCGATCTGCATCCCATCTGCTTACCGGACTTTCTGCCGAAACGGATGATGAGGCCGCCACCGCATTCGCCGCCGGGGCCTGGTCAGCCGAAATGCACGCCCTGGGCCAGCGGCAGCTCAGACGAGTAGTTGACGGTGTTGGTGGCGCGGCGCATATAAGCTTTCCAGGCGTCCGATCCGGACTCTCGGCCACCGCCGGTCTGCTTCTCGCCGCCGAACGCCCCGCCGATCTCGGCGCCGGACGTCCCGATGTTGACGTTGGCGATACCGCAGTCGGAGCCGTCGGCAGCAAGGAAACGCTCTGCCTCGCGCACATCGGTGGTGAAGATGGCCGATGAAAGGCCCTGCGGCACCGCATTGTTCAGTGCAATGGCCTCGTCGAGCGAATCGTAGGTCAGCACGTAGAGGATCGGCGCGAATGTCTCGGTGTGTACCACGGCCGTCTGGGCGGGCATTCGTACCACCGCGGGCGCCACGTAAAACGCGCCCTCTCCTGATTGCTCCTCGCGTGCGCCCCCGCCTGATTGCTCCTCGCGTCCGCCCAAGTCACCGAGGTTATGGCGCTCGCCGCCGAACACCTCACCACCGTCGGCTCGGGCCTGGTCCAGCGCTCCCACCATGTCGCGGTAGGCGCGCGCGTGAATGAGCGGCCCGACGAGCGTGCCGTCACTTCCCGGGGCGCCGACGGGCAGGCTGCGATATGCCGCGACGATCCGCGTCACCAGCTCGTCCGCGACGCTCGAGTGCACGATCAGCCGGCGAAGCGTGGTGCAGCGCTGCCCCGCGGTACCTGCGGCGGAGAAGACTATCGCGCGCACTGCCAGGTCGAGGTCGGCCGACGGAGCGACCACCGCCCCATTGTTGCCACCGAGCTCGAGTAGGACCTTGCCGAACCGGGCCGCCACCCGCGGCCCGACCTCCCGACCCATCCGTACCGAGCCGGTCGCACTCACCAGCGCCACGCGCGGGTCGTCGACCAGCCGCTCTCCGAGCTCACGGCCGCCGAGCAGCAGTCGGCTCACCGACGCCGGGGCTCCGACATCTGCGGCGGCCCGCTCGATCAGAGCCTGACAGGCGATGGCGGTCAGCGGTGTCAGCTCAGACGGTTTCCACACCACGGTGTCACCACACACGAGCGCAACCGCGGTGTTCCATGCCCACACCGCGACGGGGAAATTGAAGGCGGTGATGACACCGACCACACCCAGTGGGTGCCAGGTTTCCATGAGTCGATGGCCCGGACGTTCGGAGGCAATGGTACGGCCGTAGAGCTGCCGGGACAGCCCGACGGCGAACTGGCAGACGTCGATCATCTCCTGCACCTCGCCCAAGGCCTCCGAGACGATCTTCCCGGCCTCGATCGTGACCAGTGTCGCCAACGCGTCGTTGTGCTCTACGAGCAACTCACCCAGCCGGCCGACGAGGGCGCCCCGCACCGGCGCGGGGGTGGTGCGCCAGGTCGAAAATGCCTGTGCGGCTTCGGCTATGGCGGCATCCACCTGTTCGGGAGTGTCTTCGGCGATGGTGAACAGCACGTCCCCGGTGATGGGCGTACTTGCCGGCACGCCGGCTAGGTGCGCGCCGGGAGGGCCGAGCGTGACCGTCGCACCGACGGCCTCGAAGGCTTGCCGCACTTGACGGCGCAGGTCATCGGCGGTGGGCAACTGAGTCCGTTCGGTCGTGGTCATCGTGCGCCTTTCTGATCTGCCCGGAATGAGAGCGGGGTCAAGGGGTTACAGTTCGGGCCATGGGTGAACCGGACGAACAACCGCTGGACGGCATCGACCGGGTCTTGGTACGTGAACTCGTGGGCGACGGCCGGGCCACACTGGCACACCTGGCCGCGGTGGCGGGGTTGTCGGTGTCGGCGGTACAAGCTCGGGTGCGCCGACTGGAAGCGCGTGGCGTGGTGACCGGATACTCGGCGCGGCTCAATCCCGAGGCGTTGGGCAACATGCTGTCGGCGTTCGTGGCCATCACTCCTCTCGATCCGTCTCAACCCGATGATGCGCCTGCCCGGTTGGAGAACATCCCCGAAATCGAATCGTGTCATTCGGTGGCCGGTGACGAGAGTTACGTCCTGCAGGTGCGGGTCGCGTCAGCGCGGGCGCTGGAGGACTTGCTGCAACGCATCAGGACCGCGGCCAACGTACGCACCCGCAGCACCGTTATCTTGCAGACATTTTACACCGGAAGGAACTTCATTCCATAACTATTACGGTTTGCAATAAGCATAGACGTAAAAATCACGATAAGCTGGTGTCATGACCGCTGTGTTGACACCCATCACTCCCGGCCGCGTGCGCGAGGTGCTGGCTCGCAGCATCCTGACTGACGGCTACGACTTTGTGCTCGACCTGGACCGTTCGGCAGGCTCGTATCTGGTGGACGCCGCCACCGGTGAGCGGTATCTGGACATGTTCACGTTCTTCGCGTCGTCGGCGCTGGGGATGAACCATCCGGCTCTGGCCGACGATCCGACGTTCCGTGCGGAGCTGCTGCAAGCCGCGATGAACAAGCCGAGCAACTCCGACATCTACAGCGTCCCGATGGCACGCTTCATCGACACGTTCCGCAGAGTTCTCGGTGATCCCGCATTGCCGCATCTGTTCTTCGTCGACGGCGGCGCACTTGCCGTCGAGAACGCCCTCAAGGTGGCGTTCGACTGGAAGAGCCGGCACAACGAAGCACGGGGGATCGATCCGGCCTTGGGTACCAAGGTCTTACATCTGCGTGGGGCCTTCCACGGCCGCAGCGGTTACACACTGTCGCTGACCAACACCGACCCCAACAAGGTGGCTCGCTTCCCGAAGTTCGACTGGCCGCGTATCGACGCTCCCTATATCAGGCCGGGTGCCGACATGGCCGAGTTGGAAGCCGAATCGTTGCGTCAGGCCAGGGCGGCTTTCGAGGCCGATCCGCACGATATCGCCTGTTTCCTGGCCGAGCCGATCCAGGGCGAGGGCGGTGACCGGCACTTCCGGCCGCAGTTCTTCGCCGCGATGCGGGACCTGTGCGACGAGTTCGACGCGCTGCTGGTCTTCGACGAAGTGCAGACCGGGTGCGGTATCACCGGAACTGCCTGGGCCTACCAGCAATTGGGCGTGACGCCCGATGTGGTGGCATTTGGCAAAAAGACGCAGGTGTGTGGCGTCATGGCGGGTGGCCTCGCACGCGAGGAGCGGTATATAACCGGCGCACGCGAGGAGCAATATATAACCGGCGCACGCGAGGAGCAATATATAACGAGGATCGATGAGGTTGCCGACAACGTGTTCACCGTCAGCTCCCGGATCAACTCCACGTGGGGCGGCAACTTGGTCGACATGGTCCGGTCGCGGCGCATCCTGGAAGTCCTCGAGGGCGACAAGTTGCTGGACAATGCGGCGTCGACCGGTCGGTACCTGCTAGCCAGGTTGCAGCAGCTGGCACATGAATTCCCGGGGCTGGTGCTCGATCCCCGGGGGCGTGGACTGATGTGTGCTTTCAGCTTGCCGACTCCCGCCGAGCGTGATGCGCTGATCCGTCGACTGTGGGATCAGCACGTCGTCATGCTGCCCAGCGGTACTCACAGCGTCCGGTTCCGGCCGGCGTTGACGGTATCTCGTAGTGAAATCGACGCTGCCGTTGACGCCGTGCGCGCCGCGATTCGTTAGGTGTATTGCGAGGAACTCATCGACTGATACCGGAAGGCTATTGCGCGACGGCCCGCCGGATCACTGACTTCAACCGGGGGAGATCCGCGCCCCCGACAAGCTCGCAGCCGTGTAACTCGGCGAGTTTGCGTGCGGCAGGCGTGAACTCGTGGTTGGTTACCACCATGGTCTTGGCGCAGTCCTGCATCGGTGCGCCGGCGACCACTTCCTGGACGGCGCCCGCGCCGACTGGGCGGGATTGCCGCTTGCATTGAACGGCAAGCCGATTGGGCCGGCGCCCGACGATCAGGTCTACACCCCAGTCCCCGCTGAGGGGTGTCATGATGACCGGAACACCGCAGGACCGGGCGATGCGCGCCACGTAGTCCTCGAACTCCAGTCCAGTCATCTCCGTAGTCTTGTCCTCGTGCGAACCGGGGGTAGTGATTCCGGCCAGGGTCCCGAGCAGGAAGCGGGGCGCTATCAGGAGTGCGACCGCCACACATACTCCGGCTCCGAGACTGACCGCCGCGCTGCTGCCATATAGGTGCAGTGCGGCGCCGCAAGCCGCGCCTACTGTCAGATAGAGCTTGAAACTCAGCCGTGTCACGCAACGAACGCTAGACGGCGGCACCGACAGTTGACGAGGTTCGAGAGGTTTAACCCGCTGTGCTGTGGGGAAGTCCCCTCGGCGACACGTGCGCGGACGCTTCTGACGTGGCCGTATCGATGCCGACCAGGCTGGGATAACCGCTGTCTGGCGTCAATTGTGGCTTGCTCCAAAGGCGATGGCCCAGCCGGTAGCCGGCTGGGCCATCGTCGCATTTAGGGTCGCTGATGGGCCCGTTCACGCGCTTCGGCTGCTTTGGCGCCTGCGCGTGCGGCCTCGGCCTCTGCCTCTTTCTTGGCGGCATCCTGTTGAGCATCGGCCTTGTCCTGCTGGGCCTTACCCTCACGAACCAGGTCTTCGCGCCCGGTTACCGTGCCGATGGCTTCCTTTGCCTTGCCCTTGGCGTCTTCCACGACGCCTTTGACTGCTTCCTTGGGACCTGAGTTCTTCTCGGTCATACTTACCTTTCCGCTACTGGAGTGGATTAGTCACTACACGCACCGTTGCGTGTCCGCCCCGTATTCCCGATGCTCTCGTCGTCAAACCCGGCTCCGCGGTCCCATCGTGAGAACTGCGACCAAACCTGTTACCGGAAGGGCAATCTGAGACTTCCGGGTTTGTGCCCTGTCCTGCGCGGGTACCGGAGATAGTGCCCCGCGAAAGGAATGAGATGACAGCCTTCGCCATCGACGGTGTGTATCCGCCGCAGCAGGATTCCCAGCTGCTGCTCGACGTGCTGGCCCGCAGCGGTCCGCTGCAGCGCCGGCGCGTGGCGGATCTCGGTACCGGAAGTGGAGTCGTCGCCGTCGCGGCCGCTCAACTGGGAGCGACTTCCGTTACGGCATTTGACATCTGCCCCAACGCCGTCCGATGCACCCGCAGGAATGCCTTGGCTGCCGGCGTGGATGTCCACGTCAAGCTCGGCTCCTGGACGCAGGCGTTGGAATGCGAACCGTTCGACATCGTGGTGTGCAATCCGCCCTACGTCCCCTCTGGCGTCGACGTCGACGTCAGTTCGATCCCGCCGTGGTCCGGTCCGATGTCCGCCTGGAACGGTGGTGCGGACGGTCGCCTCGTTCTCGATCCGCTGTGCGCGGAGGCGCCTCGCATGCTGACCGACGGTGGAATGCTGCTGCTTGTCCAGTCGGAGTTCTCGGGTATCGATGAGTCGGTGGCATTACTTCACGATTCAGGTCTGAACACGAAAATAATTGCTGTACAGATGATTCCATTCGGACCGGTGTTGTCGGCACACGCTGCCGGCCTGGAAGCGTCGGGCCGGCTCAGTCCGGGGCGCCGGCATGAGCTGTTGGTGGTCATCAGGGCGGACAAGCGATGAGTGAGTGCCGAGTTGTTCGGATGGTGGCGGGTGGACCGATATTGATCGAGGGACCGGTGCGGATCGAGACGCCGGATGGGCGCATTGTCGAATCATCACGGTTCATGGTGGCCGTCTGCGCCTGTCGCCGGTCGAAGAACTATCCACTGTGCGATACCAGCCACCGCAAGGTCAGACGATCAGTCAAGCGGGCGAAGTAACGAGCTGCGCTCGGATTTCCAGCATTTCATCATCCAGTCGGCGAGTCGGTTTTCCACGACTTCCCAGGCGCGGATACCGAACACCACGTCAGCGGCCAAAGCGGGCTCGGCAGACAGCAGACTGTTGATCACCTCGGTCCGGACCACCTGTTCGTGGACCGCATCCGCCTCGACATGCTCGCGGTAGAACTTGACGCATGCCGTCGGCGCCGACATCCGCTGCAGCGCGGCGACCATCCGCTGTGAGCCAGGAGAGGAGGTGATCTCCGTCGCTGCGAAATGTCCTACCGCTGCGCCGCGAAGGCGACGGTGCAGTCCGAACAGCGACATCAGATTGACCGTGAGCAAGGATTCCGCGGGTACGGCACCGATATACCCGAGATAGCTGTTGTCGAGTCCGGCGGCCAGCATCAGGTCAGCGAACAACTGTTGATGCACTTGGCTTCCCGAGCCGGCACCGAACTCGTCGAACTCGATGGCGACGAACGAGGCCTTCGCCTGCCCGGCGAGTCTGGGAATCAACCAGGCGTGCGGGTCGCCCTCCTTCAGGTGGTACACCGACCGGTGCGCGAAGTACTCGCGCATCTGCTGCCACGTGCCGTGATCGCGTAGATGGTAGCTGGGGCCGGTGCCATCGGCCGGTTCGGTAGACAATCGGCCCATCTCAGTTTCCGGGGTTGCCTCCGGTTCCACCGTGCCGACCTCGCGACGAAGCGCCGCGAGGAACGCGCGTTCCAATCGTGAACGAAGGTGCAGCAGACCGGCGTTCCATTCCCAGTCCGGGTCGGCCTCGGCGAAACCTCGGTAGTGCAGTTCGTAACACACGTATAACGCCAGTTGCAGGTCAATACCCAACGGGTCGGAGTCGCGCAATCGTGCTTCGACCGGCTCGAGGTGGGTGTGGGGAGCGCAAAGGTTAAGTAATTCGATGACCACGGCTGAAACAGGTCCGCGGGCGTCGGGCAGCTTGGGCTGCGCGCAAATCGGGAAAGTGGTCATATCGGCGGGGGTATTCCCGGCCCGAGTCACTGCAAAACATCTATGGCGGCTACTGCTCGCAGGAAGGGCTACCCGATGGCAGAAAAGGGCAAATCGGACAGTGCTGCGTTTGAACCTGCCGGATCCCGGGAAAACGCCAGCGTGGATGGTCGGCGGATCGGCATCCGCCGACCGACGAGCGAGAGGAGCAGTGATGGGGGACACCGCCAAGGACCCTGTGGATCATGCCCGTACGACCCGACCGCACGCCGGCGAGACGATGAAAGACACGGCCAACATGCCGGCATTGGTCTTGCTTTTTGTGGCCGTGGTGTCATTCTTCGCGTGCCTGGCGGCATTCGGAACCTCGCACGGCGATATCGGCACGTGGTTGGCTGTGATCACCGCCGTCTTGTTCGTGGCCAGCGGATCGTGGTTCGGCCTCGAGCATCGGCGGGTGCGCCGCAACGAACGTCAATGGAATGCCCACCGCCTCGGTGCGGGCGATGGACCGGAGAGTGGCTAGGCCAAAGCCTTTCGCGCGATTAAGAGTTGGTTGACCGGGTATTTCCGCCCGCACCGCTATCTGTTACCGGTCAACGACGCCAAGGATGTGGACGGCAGAGGCTTGCTTGGCCGCAGTTGGCCAGGCGCAGAATAAATTTCGACAGACACACTCAGGGATCAGGACACCGCGTCATCGCCGAGTGCTGCCGGTGAGTTCCCTGAGGAGGATTGAATGAAAATCGCAATGGTCTCCGAGCACGCCAGTCCGCTGGCGGCACTCGGAGGAGCCGATGCCGGCGGCCAGAACGTCCACGTGGCCGGGCTTTCCGCGGCCTTGAGTCGACAAGGTCATCAGGTGGTCGTCTACACCCGACGAGACGACCCGAACCTGCCGGAACGAATGACAACACCGCACAGGTACACCGTCGTACACGTCCCTGCCGGTCCGGCAGAACACGTTCCCAAGGACGAATTACTGCAATACATGGGCGAATTCGCAAGATTTCTCGACCGCGCCTGGGCGGTCGACCGGCCAGACGTCGTGCACGCACATTTCTGGATGTCGGGAGTCGCCAGCCAGTTGGCTGCCCGGCATTTGAATCTTCCTGCGGTGCAGACATTCCACGCTCTCGGAGTGGTCAAGCGCAGGAATCAGGGCGCGCTGGACACCAGCCCACCTGAACGGCTCAAGCTCGAGGCCATGGTGGCGCGTGGAGCGACCTGGGTGACAGCGACGTGCACGGATGAGGTGTTCGAGCTCATGCGAGTGGGCCGGTCGCGGTCCAGGACCTCGGTGGTGCCCTGCGGCGTGGATCTGGAACTGTTCACCCCCCAAGGGCCGAAGTCACGCCGTGGCGCGCCGCATCGCATCGTCAGCGTCGGTAGATTTGTGCCGCGCAAGGGTTTTGACCTCGTGATCCGGGCGTTGCCCAGTCTTCCCGACACGGAACTGGTGATCGTGGGCGGTCCCGACCGGGCCGGGCTCAAAGCCGACCCCGAGGCACGCAGGTTGCGGGCATTGGCTCGAGAGCTCGGTGTCGCCAGTCGGGTCAAGCTTCGCGGATCGGTGGCCCACGCCGACATGCCGGCCGTGTTGCGGTCGGCCGATATCGTCGCGTGCACGCCGTGGTACGAGCCTTTCGGTATCGTGGCGCTGGAAGCGATGGCGTGTGGTGTCCCGGTCGTCGCCTCGGCTGTCGGTGGAATGCTCGATACGGTTGTGCACGATGTTACGGGCCGGCTTGTCCCGCCGAAGCGAGCGGATCTGTTGGCCGACACGATCTTTAGCCTGCTGCGCGACGACTTCCTGCGTCGCAGTCTCGGCGCTGCGGGCCGGGACCGGGCGCGATCACGTTACTCGTGGGACCGGATCGCCGCCGACACCCTGCGGGTCTACGACCGAATAGGCCCTGCGGTCTACGTACCACCGACAATGTCTGGTGTCACCGCTCGGAGCGCTGTCCAATGAAGGATTGGTCGCCGAAGACAACGAGATGCGGCGCCCGCTCACTGGAAGCGGGGGAAAAGCTTCTTGCGTTGCCGGAGTTGATCGCGGTGGCCTGCTCGGCGGTGAGGCCGGTCTCCTCGTCGAGGATCCGGGTGAACTCAGCCGACACAGCGGGCGAGGCATATGGGTAGTCGCTGCCGAACAGGATGCGCTCGGGGTCTGCGAACTCGCTGAGGGTGGCGAACGTGTACTTGCCGGAGGAAAGCGCGGTGTCCCAGTAGAAGAGCTTGAACTGCGCTAGCAGTTCGTCCGCGGTCGGCCCCTTGGGCTGCAGCGCCGGCTGCAGCAGGCAGAAGCGCAGTGCCGCATAGGGCACGAAGCCGCCGGCGTGAGACAGGATGATCTTGACGTTCGGGTACCGAGTGAGGATCCCGTTGAACACCACGTGCACGGCGTTGCGGGTGGTGTCGAACGGGTAGTCCACCAGCGGTCCCGGCACCCCAGTCATCGAGCAGGGCCGGGTACCACCGAGCAGGGAGGTGCTCGACCAGCTGATCACGGCGCTGCTGCTCGATGAAGACCAGGCTCGGTACGCGCGGCAGCTCCTGGCGGGACCCAGGTTGCGTATGACAGCGGCCTCGACGGGATCAGGGGTTCCCGAACAGATCCGCCGCCTGCTGGTCAGGTTCGGTGACCTGCCTGCTCTGGTGGTCGGTCCGCGGACCTCGATCCTGGCCTGGAACGACGCCGCCATACGGATGTTCGTCGACTTCGCCGAGATACCGGCGCAGCGGCGTACCTACGCGGATCTACTGTTCGACAACGCTCTTTTCCAGAGCCGGTTCCGCGACCTCGGTGCCATGCAGGACGTGGTAGTCGGGGTGCTGCGCTCCACCGCGACCGATGCGCTCGCCGACGGCGCGCACGTCGACCCGATGCAGGAGCTCGTGGAGCGCAACGCGGCGTTCCGGGCGCGCTGGCACCGGTTCACCGTGGCGCAGCCGCGCGAACAGCTCAAGATCCCGTTCCGGGATCCGCGCGACGGTGACATCGAGATCGATCAGATAGTGCTGATGCTCGACGATCCGTCCCAGCGCCTCCTGGTGTTCATCCGGTCATCTGACGCCGCGGACCCGCAGAACGACAGGTGACGGCTGGCGAAGGCCGCGGCCGCAGATTCCGCTGCGGTGGAGGCGTATTCGAGCACGAGCCGACCGAGCGCCGGCTCGTCACACGGCAAAGAAGGCATCTGCTGGAGCTTCCGCGGCGGTGTTCGAACCGATGGTCCGCCTGCCTCGTAGCGCCGACAATGCCGTTGCGACGGTCGCCTCGGTGGGCAGCTGCCCACCGAGGTCGCAAACCCGGAGCACTCGGGCAACGGCGGTGCTGGGTATCAGTACCCAGCCGACACCTTCGCGTCCGCAGCGCATGTTCAGGTTGTGCAGCGCCGGGAAGCAGGAAACCGAGAAAAACCCGACGGCCATGAGATCGAGGATGAGCTCTTTGCTATGGCTGATATGGCCCACCGTGTACTCGGCGAATTGGCGCGCGTTGGCGGCGTCGAGTTCGCCGTACACGGTCACCACTGCAGTACCCGACCCAACCCAGTGAGTGCTGAAGCCTGCGGCTTGATCACCGCGGAGGCTGTACTGCTTTCCGGCAGTAAGCGGCACGTTGACAACAGACACGTTGCCTCCATCAATCGAAATAGTCGATTCTTGTATGGCACGCAAACGAGCTCTGGTTTTTCAAAGCAATGGGCACAGGGAGTCTTGCATAGCCCTGCGCGCCGACGCGCGTGTGCGGCTGTGAACTCAACCTGAATATGACTCTACGTTGCTTGGGCGGTAGGGACAATCGTCTTAAGGGATCTCTCATGGCCGGGCGGCTGCCGCGGTGTCGATCGAAGACTTACGACGGATTGTCAGGCGGGAATTGTGTCGGTCGCCCGGTCCCATATCCGATGTCGTTCGATAGCTCCGACGAAAGCTCCGATGAAAGTGTCGTCGAGGTCGTCAGCGCCGCTGCTCGACGTGACCACGCCGGTATCTGCGACGTCAGCGGAGCCATTCTCCAGCCGGGTTCTGATGCCGGCGGCCTGCAGCACATCGATGCCTGCGCCGAATGCCGCGATGGGCTTCAGGTGCTTATATGCCTCGCTCACGAAATGGACCATCGATCCGTCTTCTGTGAGCTGCCCGACTGATTCGGCTCCGCCGGGCACCAGTACCGCGTCGTACAGAGCTGAAGAGGTGGTATTGATGCCCAGATCCACGACGAGTTCGTCGCCGGTGTCGCCCCGCACGACGCCGCCGCCCACCGTGCTGATCATGTCCACTGTGGCGCCGAGTCGGTGCAGCGCCGCCGTTGCCCGCTCGGTCCCACGCGCATCGACTCCGCCGGCCACCAGGACGGCGATGCGTCGCGTGTCGATCGTGTGGGGTGCGGCCGTGAGCTGAGATAGGGCAGGGGACGGCGGCTGCCGGTCCTCGACGGGAACTGCGGCGGGCGCCGTAAGCCCGAGCTTTGTGGCCACCCGTTCTGCGAGGTCGTGGTCGACCATGTTGAGCTGTTCGATGACTCGTGGGCGAATTCCGGTGGCGGGTCCGACTTTTCCCAGCTCGAAGGCGAACGCGGCGACAATATGCTCGGCCTCTACCGGAGACATGCTGTCCCAGAACATCCGTGGCTGGCCGAAATAGTCTTTGAAGCTCTCCGCACGTTGGCGGATCTTGTGCCCGTCGACGCGTTCGGTGTAATGACGGAAGACGTCGTCGTCGGCAATAGCGGGACACCCACCGCCGAGGGTGTTCTTGTAGTAGCTCGACGGTCCCTGCGCGATCGTCTGCTGACCATAGCCGTCGCGCTGGTTGTTGCGAACGTCGGCGACGGGGCGGTTGACGGGCAGCTGGGCGAAGTTGGGGCCGCCCAACCGAATGAGCTGAGTGTCGAGGTAGGAGAAGTTGCGGAACTGCAGCAACGGATCGTTCGTGAAATCGATGCCCGGCACGACGTTGGCGGTGTGGAACGCCACCTGCTCGGTCTCGGCGAAGAAGTTGTCCGGGTTGCGGTCGAGCACCATCCGTCCCACCGGGAGCACCGGGACACGTTCCTCAGGGACGATCTTGGTCGCGTCGAGCAGGTCGAACGGAAATGCGAACTCGTCGGCCTCGGCGATGAGCTGTACCCCGAGCTCCCACTCCGGATAGTGGCCGGATTCGATCGCCTCCCACAGGTCGCGGCGGTTGAAGTCGGGGTCCTTTCCGGCGATCTGCTGGCATTCGTCCCAGATGAGCGAATGCACCCCGAGTAGCGGCTTCCAATGGAATTTGACGAAAATGCCTTGGCCCGATGCATTTACGAGCCGGAACGTGTGCACGCCGAACCCCTGCATCATGCGGTAGCTGCGGGGCAGCGCGCGATCGGACATCAGCCACATGATGGCGTGCAGCGTTTCCGGTTGCAGCGAGACGAAGTCCCACAGGGTGTTGTGTGCCGATGCTGCTTGCGGGATCTCGTTGTGCGGCTCGGGTTTGACGGCGTGGACGAAGTCGGGGAACTTGATGCCGTCCTGGATGAAGAAGACCGGGAAGTTGTTGCCGACAAGGTCGTAGTTGCCTTGTCCGGTATAGAACTTCGTGGCGAAGCCACGCACATCGCGGACGGTGTCCGCTGAGCCGCGGGAGCCGGCGACCGTGGAGAACCGGACGAAGACGGGCGTCCGAAGGCCGGGGGTGGTCAAGAACTTTGCCGCGGTGAAGTCTGCCAGCCCATCGTCATAGGGCTCGAAATAGCCATAGGCGCCTGCACCTCTGGCGTGTACCACGCGTTCGGGAATCCGCTCGTGATCGAAGTGGGTCACCTTCTCCCTGGCGTGGAAATCCTCCAGGAGAGTTGGGCCGCGCTCACCGGCGGTGAGCGCGTCGTCGGTATGGTCGACGCGCACACCCTGTTGGGTCGTCAAGTACGCCGTGGCACTGTCCACGCGCGCATTGTCGAGTTGCTGCTGCTTCGGGTTCGGGGTGTTGTTCACCGTATTCCTCTCATTGCGGGGACGCTTGGCCCGTGGGTACCCGAGGTCCCCACACGCAAACACCGCAGATGCCTTGGGTCAAAGCGTGGGCCCGTCAGAGAGAGGCAGCTCTGGCGTAGTCGCGGGCGACGGCATCCTCGTCTGAGACCGGGGTGACCTGCCTGATGAACTCACCGATGTAGCGGATGGCCCGCCGTCCCTCTGGCAGGATGTCAGCTGCCAGCGGAAAATCGTGGATTTGTCCGTCCCACAGGTGTAGATCGCACGTCGCTCCGGCATCGTTCATGCGCTGGTACATCAGCTCGGCGTCGGACAACAGCAACTCGTCGGTACTCACATGGATCGAGACCGGCGGCATGTCCGTCAGCTCCGCATCGACGGGAGAGATGATGTGCCGGTTGAATGCGCTGCGGTGCTGAGTCGCGAGGTAGCGGGCGAATGCCGACATGGCGTGCGCGGTGAACATCGAGCATCGATTCGAATTAGGTTGGGTAAGTTTGCTTTCCGGGTTCAGATCGGTCAACGGCGAAATCGTGGTCACGCCCGCTGGGGCGTGACCACGCCGCAGCAGTTCCAGCGTGGTGGCAAGCGCGAGATAACCACCGGCGGAATCGCCCGCCAGTACGATGTCGCGGTCCTGATAGCCGCGGCGCAGGAGCCACCGGAGCCCGTCGAGGGCATCGGCGACCGCTGCTGACGGACCGTAGTTGGGCAGCATGCGATATCCGATGTTGAGAACTTCGGCGTCCGCGGCGCGCGACAACCGTGTCACAAGGGGGGCGGTGGGTGTTGAGCCCACAGGTCAGGAACGCCCCACCGTGCAGGTACAGCACCGCGCGGCGCGCCGATATACCTGCCGCGCAGATCAACTCGGCGGGACACGAGGGTAGACCGATCCGCTCGACGGACACAGCTGCCGGTAGCGGCGCGAACCCTGCGAGGCGATCGATCGTGTCGAACGGCCAGCGCAGATCGGGTTGCAGTGCCCACATCCGGACGGCGTTCTTGACGATGACGCGGCATCCGGCCGCCAATGCCAACGACTGTGGGCTCCGGTGGCGATGGTGATGTCGCGTGCCCTTGACAGGGCTACGGTTGCAGGCGCCGGCATCGCGTCGGGCTTTTCTCATGGCGATCAACTCCTGTCCCTGACTGGGATACCCCAGGTGGTGGAACCGAAACGGCTATTGATCGAATCATGTTTTGCCCGTGTTAGTTTCGCTTTGACCGCCGCAGCTGCGGTTGCGGCCGCGACCGTGCCATCAAACTCGAGATGATCACTTCCTGCGCGTCACCGGTTCGTCGCCCGAAAAGGTGATCGCGTCGTCCGGGCCCTTGTCATAGAAGCTGAACACCCCACTGCCCGCTCCGGAGGCCACCTGAATTTCGTTCACGGTGAACCAGCGGTTCGCCGCTGGATCTCTTATGACGTCGCCCTCGGCGACCTCGCTGGGAAGGATCGTCTCAACCGTGCAGTCAGCCGTCATACAGGTGGATTACCCAGCGTTTCCGGTGGTTATTCCCCGCGACATGCGGGTACTCGACGATACAGAGCTGAAGACATGAGGGAGGCGGCGTGACGACGAGGCTCACGACCGCGGGCAACCCCCGGTGAGATCATGGACATCGAACATCCGGAACGGGATCAGCGCTGGGATACTCGGCAGCGTCGGGAGACCGAAACCGAACGACTAGACCGTAATTGGTCGAGTCTGCTGCAGGAACTGCGGGTCACCCAAACCGGTGTCCAACTGCTGACGGGGTTTTTGCTGACGTTGCCGTTTCAGCAACGATTCAATATTCTCACCGCTGAGATGCGATTGGTCTATCTCGCCACAGTCGGTGCGTCGGTTGCTGCCACTGTGCTGTTGATCGCACCGGTCGGGATGCACCGGCTTTTGTTCCGCCGCCACCGGCTGACAGTGCTGGTGCCGGCGGCGCACCGGTGTGCCTATTCGGGACTGATCCTGCTCGGGGCGGCACTCGTGGGCGTAACGGTCATCGTGTTCGATGCGGTCGCCGGCGCCATCGTGGCGTTGATCGCGGGTGCTATCGCATTGTCTATGTTCGCGCTGTTCTGGCTGGCGGTGCCGTTGTTCATGCGGACGGGTGGGTTACAGCCGCCGGCGCCGTAGGCGCCGTCACACCGTCAGCCCGAGCCGTTCGGCCAGCAGCAGAAATGCGGCGGTGTAGTTCGTTGTCGGCAGTCTCTTTACGAATACGTTCCCAGCCCAACACCTCTCGCGTATCCCGGTACGGTTCCCGATGTATCTTCCCGGCCCGCGGCTCGGTTTGCAGATCGCTCATGAGTTCATGCGGTGACGTGACCGGTGAACGGGTAATCGACAGGTATGGCTGAAGACCACACAGAAGAACGCGATGGGGACAACGCCGACCTGGGGGCCGACCTGGCACCCAAGGCCAAGGCGCCGGGCCTGCCCACTCAGGTGCGGGCCTGCCTGTTTGACCTGGACGGTGTCCTCACCGACACCGCGAGTGTGCATGAGCGAGCGTGGAAGTCGACGTTCGACGAATACCTGCGCCGGCGTGGCGACGGACCCGGGTTCAGCGATGACGATTACCGCCGCTACGTCGACGGCCGCACCCGTGAAGACGGCGTGCGCGATTTCCTGTCCAGCCGACACATCGACCTTCCCGAGGGGAATCCGGAGGACGACGCCCGCGCCGACACCGTGCACGGGTTGGCCATCCGGAAAAACGAACTTTTCCAGCAATTGCTGCATCGCGACGGCGTCACGGTGTTCGAGGGCTCCCGCCGCTATCTTGAGGCCGTGAGCCGCGCCGGTGTCGCGGTCGCCGTCGTGTCGTCGAGCATGAACACCCGCGACGTACTCGACATCACGGGCCTCGACAAGTTCGTCGCATGCCGGGTCGACGGCATCGTGGTCGGCGAACACCATCTCAAGGGAAAACCGGCACCGGACCCGTATCTTTATGCCGCGCACCTGCTCGACGTCGCGCCGGCTCACGCGGCGGTCTTCGAGGACGCGGTCGCCGGCGTACAGGCCGGTCGGGCCGGACATTTCGGTTGCGTGGTCGGCGTCGACCGGACCGGATCGGCCGCAGCGTTGTGGAACAACGGCGCCGACAAGGTGGTCGGTGACCTCGCCGAACTGCTGGCCGCATGATGATCAACGATGGTGCTTTTCCGGTCGAGCCCTGGCGGGTGCGCGAGACCGAGCTCCAGTTGAACCTCATCGCCCAGACCGAATCGGTATTCGCGTTGTCCAATGGACACATCGGGTTTCGTGGAAATCTTGACGAGGGCGAGCCACATGGACTGCCCGGCACGTATCTGAATTCGTTCTTCGAGTTGCGTCCGTTGCCTTATGCGGAGGCCGGCTATGGCTATCCGGAAGACGGCCAGTCCCTGATCAACGTGACCAACGGAAAGGTGTTACGGCTGCTGGTCGACGATGAACCGTTCGACGTCCGCTACGGCGAATTGATCGAGCACGAACGGACGCTGGACTTCCGTGCCGGCACGTTGACGAGGCGAGCCCGCTGGTGTTCGCCGGCAGGCAAGCAGGTGTTACTGCAGTGGACCCGACTGGTGTCCCTGTGCCACCGCAGCGTCGCAGCGATCGAGTTCATCATCCAGCCGGTCGGTGAATTCGCCCGAATCACAGTGCAATCCGAACTGGTAGCGAACGAGGACCAGCCCAGCACCTCACCGGATCCGCGTGCCGCGGCGATTCTGAGCCATCCCTTGACGTCGGTGGCTCATGAGGGACACGGTCAGCAGGCGCTCTTGATGCACCGCACCCGATCGAGCAAACTGACCATGGCAGCCGCGATGGATCATCTGGTCGATGTGCCCGGCAGGGTCGAGGTCTCGACCGAGACGAGCGCGGATCTGGCTCGTACGACGGTGATCTGCGGATTGCGGCCGGGCCAACGCCTGCGCATCGTCAAACTGCTCGCCTACGGCTGGTCCAGCCTGCGGTCGCGGCCGGCCCTGCGTGATCAGGTTGCCGGCGCGATGGCCGGTGCCCGCTACACCGGATGGCAGGGACTACTCGATTCGCAGCGGGAGTACCTCGACGAGTTCTGGGACAACGCTGACGTGGAAGTCGAGGGGGATGCGCGTTGCCAGCAAGCCGTGCGGTTCGGTCTTTTTCACGTGTTGCAGGCCGGTGCCCGGGCCGAGCGACGAGCGATTCCCTCGAAAGGCTTGACCGGCCCCGGCTATGACGGCCACGCGTTCTGGGACACCGAGGGCTACGTGTTGCCGGTGTTGACCTACACCTGGCCGTCGGCGGCTGCCGATGCGCTGCGGTGGCGGGCCTCGACCCTCGATCTCGCGCGGGAACGGGCCGCACAACTGGAGTTGAACGGCGCCACGTTTCCGTGGCGCACCATCGCTGGACAGGAATGCTCGGCATACTGGCCGGCCGGTACTGCGGCCTGGCATATAAACGCGGACATAGCAATGGCTTTCGAGCGATACCGCATCGTGACCGGAGACGAGACGCTTGAGGCGGAATGCGGACTGCCGGTTCTGGTCGAGACGGCGCGGCTCTGGTGCTCGCTGGGACACTACGATCGCCACGGCGTGTGGCATATCGACGGGGTCACCGGTCCTGACGAATACACCGCGGTGGCGCGCGACAATCTGTTCACCAATCTCATGGCCGCCGAAAACTTAAGCATCGCTGTGGCCGCCTGCGAGCGCCATCCCGATCTGGCTGCGGGGCTGGAGGTTACCGCCGATGAGATGGTGGCCTGGCGAGAGGCCGCGAACACCGTGCATGTGCCCTACGACAGGGAACTGGATGTCCATCAACAGTGCGAAGGGTTCACGAGGCTGCGCGAATGGCGGTTCACCGACGACACCACCTACCCGCTGTTGCTCAGTCAGCCCTATGTGCGGCTCTACCCGTCGCAGGTGATCAAACAAGCGGACCTGGTGTTGGCGATGCACTGGCTGGGACACTGCTTCACCGACGAGCAGAAGGCCCGCAACGTCGATTACTATGAGCCGCGGACCGCCCGTGATTCGTCGTTGTCGGCGTGTACCCAGGCGGTACTGTGCGCCGAGGTCGGACATCTGGAACTGGCCCACGACTACGTCGCCGAAGCGGCGCTCATGGACCTGCGCGACCTGGAACACAACACGCGGGACGGACTGCACGTGGCGTCACTCGCCGGCACCTGGATCGCTCTGCTCGCGGGTTTCGGCGGACTACGCGAAAGCGAAAGCATTCTCGCGCTGGATCCGCAACTGCCCGAAGACATCACGCGTTTGAAGTTCCGGCTGCGTTGGCACGACTACCGGGTCACCGTGGACATTACGCACGAGGCCGCGACGTACACCTTGCGCGACGGGTCTTCCGGACGCCTGCGGGTACGCCACGGCGACCGTGATCTCGAGCTGACGACGGAGTCGCCGATCTCTGTCCCGCTGCGGAAACGAACTCCGTTGCTACCACGCCCACACCAACCTCCGGGGCGCGAACCTTGCCGTTGGGAAAGTCCACGAGATTGAACTTCGGCACGCCGGGCACAGCACGCGGCCAGGCTCTGCGCCATTATTCGACGACGTCGTAGAACGAGTCACCGTCCTCGGGAGTTCCGTCGATCTGGCCTTTCGTGCGGGCCTGTTCGGTGAGTGTGAGCGGGTCCGGCTCGGATTCGGATCCGCGGACGGTCGAATCGTCTCCGGTGTCGGCCGGTACGTCCTCGGGTGTGACGTCCGGGTTCTCTTCGGACAGCCGTTCGCCTAGCGATTCGCTTTCTTTCGGTTCGATCCATTCTTCGGGCGGATCTACCGTCTGGTCTCCGTCGTCGTTGCGGACTTCGTCGGAGTCCAGGCTTTCCTGCTGGCTGAGCATGTTTTCATCTTCGCGTGCCATCACCGGAGACTGCCCGCCACGGTGCTCGGCCAAACCGGATTGCCCCGGCTTTGCCCGGCTTTGCGCGGATCGGTTTCGCGGGGTGCGCTCGCGGCAATCCCACCGTCATGGCGTCGTGGGAGTTGCGCTCGGATGGCGCGGCGGTGACGCCTGTTGTGCGCCAAGCCGCGGCGTGGGCTTGGCGGCTGCTGGTGATCGTCATCGCTATCGCGACCCTGCTGGAGATACTGCGCCGTCTCGGGGTGGTGGTCGTGCCGGTGGCACTTGCACTTCTGGTCACGGCGTTGCTACTGCCCGCGGTAGACCTGCTCGACCGTATCGGCGCACCACGGGGAGTAGCTGTCGCGCTCGTGATGGTGGCGGGACTGGCTGTCCTGAGCGGAATACTGGCCTTCGTCATCACCCAGTTCATCGATGGCGTCCCAGGTCTGGTCGAACAGGTCACGCACAGCATCGACTCGACACGTGACTGGCTGATCAAGGGGCCCGCGCACTTGAGCCGCGATCAGGTCAACCACATCGGTGACACAGCGATTCAGTCCCTGCGCAACCATCAGGAACAATTGACGACCGGAGCACTGTCCACCGCAGGGACGCTGTCGGAGATCGTCACCGGCGCGCTCCTAGGGCTTTTTACCGTGATCTTCTTCCTTCTCGACGGCCGCAACATCTGGCGATTCAGCACCCTGATCGTGCCGTTGGGTGTGCGCGAGCGGATTCGCAAGGCGGGCAATGCCGGATTCCATTCGTTGATTGGCTACATCCGGGCGACCTCGCTGGTCGCTTTCGTCGATGCGGCCGGCATCGGCACCGCTCTCGCCATCATGGGGGTTCCGTTGGCGTTGCCGTTGGCGTCGGTGGTGTTCCTCGGCGCGTTCGTCCCGTTGATCGGGGCGCTGGTATCCGGCTTTCTGGCCATCGTGGTGGCACTGCTGGCCAAAGGACTGCTGTATGCGCTCATCACGCTCGGGGTCATCGTGGCCGTCATGCAGATCGAGGCGCACGTCTTGCAGCCGTTGGTGATGGGGCGGGCGGTGTCCATCCATCCACTGGCGATCGTCCTCGGTATCGCTGCCGGCGGGGTTTTGGCCGGCGTGGTGGGGGCGCTGATCGCGGTGCCGACCATCGCGTTTCTGAACAGCGCTGTGCGGGTGTTGATGAGCGAACGGACGCCCCCTCGCGACAGTGCCGTGGACGACGACGTGGATACCCGCCCTGTGCACCGAAAAGCGGGGGAGTGAATCGATGACTGCCCGCCACGTTGAGGGTGCAGAACCCTACATCCCTGAGACCACGGCGCTCACCGGACTCGCGGATGCCGTGCAGGGGTGTCGCGGGTGCGACTTGTTCCGTGACGCCACGCAGGCCGTCTTCGGCGCCGGGCCAGCTACGGCCGCGATGATGCTGGTCGGTGAGCAGCCTGGTGACCGTGAGGACCGCGACGGGCAGCCGTTTGTCGGCCCGGCCGGGCGGCTGCTCGACGATGCCTTGCGCGCCGCAGAGGTTGTCAGGGATCAGGTCTATCTGACCAACGCCGTCAAGCATTTCAAGTTCACCCGGGCGGCCGGCCAGAAGCGACGCATTCACAAGACCCCCAGCCGTACCGAGGTTGTCGCGTGTCGGCCATGGTTGTTCGCCGAACTGGGTGTGGTGCAGCCCGATGTCCTGGTGTTGCTCGGCGCAACGGCGGCAAAGTCACTGATGGGAAACGACTTTCGTCTGTCCGTCCACCGCGGTGAAGTGTTGCGGATGCCCACCTCTGCGCTGCCCGCCGACCACCTGTACCCGGATGTGGTGGTGAGTATCCATCCCTCAGCGGTCTTGCGTGCGCCGCGCGATATGCGCGCCGACGCCTACGACGGGTTGGTGACCGACTTGCGGTTGGCGGCATCACTGCTGGGGTGAGCGCGGGTGGCTAGGCGCGGTTTGCCGGCCGGGGCTCCGTAGTCCCTGAGAAGTTCCTGCGGCGAGCACCCGTAGTGTTCACGGTGATACGCGGCAAATCGACCGGCGTGCGCGAAGCCCCAGCGGCGGGCGATTTCACCGACCGATGTCGCGTCGGCGCCCACGAGCAGCTCGAGGTGAGCGTGGTGCAGGCGGACGCGCCGCAGGTACGACATGGGCGGGCAGTCGCGATGCCTGCGAAACATGTATTGCAGTGCCCTGGGCGTCACGTAGACCGCGGCGGCGATGTCGGCCAGCGAAATATCGGTGTGGGCGTTGTCCTCGATGAAGGCGATGGCCCGCCGCAACAGAACCGGGCTGCTGTCGCGACGGTCCTGTGAAGTCGGTTCGAGGACTGCATCGTGCGGCAGGGTCGCCAGCAGTACGGCCGCAACGTGTTGCTCCAGCATTCGGGCCAGCAAAGGACTGCTTTGCGGTTGCCCATTGGCGGCGCTGCCGCCCACGTAATCGACGAGGGTGGCCAATTGGTGGCTGGCGGCAGCCGAGACCGGGACGGCTCCCGTGAGATGCACCGGATTCCCGATACCCGCGACACTGGTCAGGACGCCCGGGTCGACGACGAGATGGTGATAGCGGCCGCGCAGGACTCGTCCGTCGAATCGTGGTGCCGCACTTGGTAGGAACGCGGTGACCTCGCCGGGTCGGTACCGCACGCCTTCTGAATTCGGCGATCGCTGTTCGACGCCGCCGCTGATCACGTGGCACACCAGTATCTGTGTGGGTGGATCCATCTGATAGCCGAAGCTGCAGCCGTACTCGGCAGTGTCGACGCCGATGGCGCCAACCGACGAGCGTTCCAGACGCATTGGTGCGGGGGTCTCCGGATGCGGCACCAGAATCCGGAGTTTGGAGAAGACGGCGCTCAAGGTGGCCTCGGCGACACCGATATCTTCGGTGTCAAGCAGAACGGCAGACATCACTCACCCCTGGACAGCACACAACGACCAACGGCATCGTTCTGAACCGACCTCGGTTCTCCAGAGTACCGACGCTCACGAAGCTCCTGGTCACGGCGAGCCGGCTCGGCTCGATCGCCGCGTCGACGAGTCGCCAAACGAAAACCGGCATCCAAATAACGAACGACCGCTCCGCCGGTCCGCGAATCGTGCGGATCCCCGGTCCGCTTTTCCGGGGCCCTCAAGGTCACGATTGATTAAGAATAGGGCGATATTTCTGTGATTCGATTCGGATTTACGCCGAATTCGGCACTCATTGCGGTCAATATCACGGTCAATCGGTGTAACGCTGTCCGATTGTTCGCTCATTGCGAGCTGGCTAGCCGTCGCTACGGGTGCACATAGTGCAAACCGGTTACCGCGGCGGCACTTTCGCGCTGCGCTACCGTGGTTTTCGAGGTTGGGGAAAAAGACGACAATTCACAGTCGAAGAAAGAAATGATCATGAAATTAAGCAGCAGAGCCGCACGCCGAGGTTTCGCCAGTATTGGTGCGGGGTTTTTGTTCGGCGGGGTTTGCGCGGCCACGATCGCAATCCCGGCCGCTTCCGCGGCCCCTGATCAATGCAGCGCCCAAACTCTGGCGGGCACGGTCAGTTCCGTGACGGGTGCGGCTCACCAGTACCTCGCCGCACACCCCGGGGCCGACAACGCGGTGACCGCCGCTTATGGGAAGCCTCGAGACCAGGCCGCAGCCGACCTGAGGGGTTACTTCACGGCAAACCCGGGTGAGTACTACGACCTGCGCAACATCCTGGCTCCGATCGGCGACGCGCAGCGCCAGTGCAACGTCGCGGTGTTGTTGCCGGACCTGGCGTCGGCCTACGAGCAGTTCATGGCCGGCTAAGTGGCGATGTTCCGGCCCGCCGGTTGCGCCAGCGGGCCGGCATCGTCTCCGGCATGTACCGACGGATCGACAGGATGCCCGGCCGCCTCATACCGCCGTGTCGCGTGTGTCAGCCGTGACCGGAGCCACAGCCCATGCCGGGTACGCAGCCGCCGCCACCGGGAACCCCGCCGGGGCCACCGTTGACGCCGCCGGACCCGCAGATCGGGCCGTTCGGTCCGGGCACGCAGCCACTACCGCCGGGTCCGCCGCCAGGCCCGTTATCGGTTCCGCCAGACCCACATTGGCCGTTGATGCAGCCGCCACCGCCCGGGTCGAGCGGGACGGTTGCGATGGTGCCCGGCTGCACACTCGCCACCTGGCCGGGGACCTGTGCTGTTGCGAACGGTGCGGCGGCGATCGCCGATGCGACGGCTCCCGCGAACACGAGCGGTGCGACGTCGCGCTTGATCCTGGTTCCTAGGTTGAGCTTCATCATGTCTTCGGGATATCCCGGTTGCGCGAGCACGAAACCCGAATCACGGATCGGTCTTCAACGGACCGCAGTCTGGGCGGTGGCCGAATTCCAGGCGCAAGAGAATGAACAGGGTCGACAGCAGGTGAGTGGGCGGGAAGAGTACGTACCGGCGTTCTTTCAGGGCATCGAATTTTCGCAGGTACCGGTAGATCGACTCCAATTTGATGAGCCGGTCACCGACATGGGCAAGCAGGTAACCGGCGTGAACGGCGATCCCGGCCGTCGGGTCCTTGGCGAAGAGCTCGGGAAACGGCGCGAAGGCGAGCGAAACCCGTTGAATTCCGGCGCGTTGAGCCCATTCGATCATATCGACGGTAAGGCGTTCGTCGATTCCATTGGGAGCGCCCTTGCGTCGCCAGGGCAGCTCCAGGCTCAGGTCTGTTGCCGCGGCTGTGGCGTAACGATGAAACGCCTGTGCCCGCCCCAAGCGATCACGGGCGATGATCAGCCACACGTCGGGGTAGCGTCCGGATAGGGTGTCGCCCAACATCATCGCGAATCCACGTTCTCCGGCCGTACCTCTGCCGGACGCTCGCACGACATCGGCGAGTTCGGCCCGTAGGTCGGCGTCGAGGTCCTGTTCGGCGATGATTTCGGTGGTGACTCCCGCGTTGTGAGTGCGCTGCACGGCCTGGCGCAGATTGCGTTTTTTCCGACCCGAAAGACTGAATTCGCTGACGTCGATGACGACATCGCGCCCGATGGGGATCGCTTTGAGACTGCCGACCCCGCCGGCGTTCAACCACAGTGCTATGCGGGATTCCGATGCCGCCAGGACCACGATCCGCCAGCCACGGGACCGGCAGAGCGCCGCGAACCGGCCGACCACTTCGGGGTAGCGGTTCTCGTCGCCGATCGGATCGCCGCTGACTACCGCCAGTCCACCCAGCGCCCGGTAGGCCACGCCCGCACTGTTATCGGTGCTGAAGACATAGCTTTTGTTGGCGGCCATCGCAAATGGCGCCAATGGGTCGTCGTGGGTCTGGTCCACCAACCGGTGCACTTGGGGCAATGCGTCGGGCTCGGCCCGTGATCGGCATGGGAGCATCAGCAGAACTCCGGCCGCGAGGATGAACACCGCGAAGCCGCCTACCTCGCCGATGTCATCCGCAACGACGGCCAGCAGCACCGCCGCCAGTGCCAGCGTGCCGTGCAGTCGGGTGATCGGGCGGCCGAGCAACATTCCGTGCCCGACGGTGATGACCGTGACCGCGGCCGCAACAACCTCCGCTGAAGCGGCTTGGGGGGTGCTGTGACCGAGGCCGTACCACGCAGTGAGGATGATCGCCGCACCGCCGACAACGATCAAGCCCGGCATGCCGCGCCACCCACGCCTGCGACCCGCACCGGCCGGCTCAGACGCAGCGACGGTGGGTCGATGTGTCCATCTTGCGCGATTGCTCTCGAGCATCGCCGGAAGTCCTCCTCGATCACGTGAATCGGCGCGTTGACGTTGCGCGGTAGTCAATTCGAGGATTACTCCGCGCGACGGACAGTGCAACCGGGCGGTGGCGTGACGTTTCGAAGTGGTTCGAAAGGGTTATCCCGCCGGCATGAGGTTTGGTGGCTCACTTGGAGTAATTGTCCTGATCTGGTTGCTGATCGGGGTATTCGCGGCTTGGCAGCGCGACTACTTCCGGACGGGTTCGACCAGCTGTGTCGCAGCGGGCAACATCGCGCTCACAGTCGTGGCGGGTCCGCTCAACTATGCGGGTGTGAACCCGAAGGTGAACCAGTGCCGACTACCGCAACCAAGCCAGTGACATCCAGCCGCACACCTATGGAAACGAGGTCCCGATGATCGTCTTCGGAGCGATACTGCTCATTCTCGGTCTGGTGTTCAACGTCTATCTGCTGTGGGTCGTCGGGGTGATCCTGTTGGTGGCAGGTGCCATCTTCTGGCTGCTCGGCTCGATCGGGCGACCGGTCGGCGGCCGACGCGTCTGGTATTGACCTGCGCGGTAAGCGTCGAGGACGCCGGGTTGACGGAATTGTCGTCGGCCCGGCGAAATCGTTCTACCGTAGATACAGCCCCGCAATAGGGGGGAGCAGGGCCAGCAGAATATGGCGGGAAGGAGCAGCCATGAAAGGTCCGAAAGATCCGGTGGATCACTCCAGAACAACTCGGCCGCATGCCGGTGAGTCGATGAAGGACAACGTGATCATGCCCGCGCTGGTCGTGATCGGTCTGGCGCTGGTGTTGTTCGTCGCCTGTTTGTCCGCCTTCGCGACGGGCCATACCGAGGTCGGTTTCACTGTGGGCGCTTTGTCCGCAGCGGGATTCCTCGTCGGATCCCTGTGGTTGGCGTTCGAACACATCAGGATCAGGCACATCGAACAGCGTTGGTACGCCGACCATCCGAGTGTGATGAGGCAACGTCCCAGCAGCTGACCACGTCGCGGCACAAGCTAACAAGGTCACCAGCCGGATGCCGGCCGGACGGGTGGCTGCGGCGCCGGATCACGAACGGAACGTCAGGGCGAGTACCGCGAAATCGGTGGTTCAGAAGCGTCAATGCGGCAAGGGGAATCGGAAAGCCGTAGGCCGCGGTGCCGTTGTTCAACCTGGCGAGTTCCTGTGTGATTCGGTCATGGCGGGTGGGTACCCAGTTTCATCGCGGCATGCACGGGTACTCGGTCGACATGACGCGATTCGGATACACGCTGATGACCGAACAGAGCGGCCCTCGCGACCTCGTCGAATATGCGGTCGGTGCGGAGCAGGTGGGGTTCGACTTCGAAGTGTGCAGCGATCATTACTCGCCTTGGCTGGCAGGGCAGGGGCATGCGCCGAACGCTTGGCCAGTGCTCGGTGCCGTTGCGCACGCGACGAATTCGGTGCACCTGTATTCCTACGTGACGTGTCCGACGATGAGGTATCACCCGGCGGTGGTCGCCCAGCAGGCGGCCACCGTACAGATCCTCGCCGATGGCCGGTTCACTCTGGGCCTGGGGAGCGGTGAGAACCTCAATGAGCACGTCGTCGGGCAGCGCTGGCCCACGGTCGAGCGCCGGCTCGACATGTTGGGTGAGGCGATCAAGATCATCAGGGAACTCCTCGGCGGCGACCTGATCGATTTCCGGGGCGAGTACTTCGAAGTGGACTCTGCGCGGATCTGGGATGTCCCCGGCGAACCGGTGACCATCGGCGTATCCATGACCGGTGAGAAAGCTGTCGAGAAACTTGCGCTGCTCGCCGACCATCTGATCGACGTGGCTCCCGACCGCGCCATTGTCGACGACTGGCGAGACCGGCGGCAAGCCACCGGCGTGTTGCCCGAAGGCCGGGTGATCGGGCAGGTTCCGGTGTGCTGGGATCCCGACCGGAATGAAGCCGTCAGAAGGGCTCACGAGCAATTCCGGTGGTTCGCCGGAGGCTGGTCGGTCAACGCGGACCTGCCGACACCCGCGGGGTTCGCTGCCGCGACGCAGTTCGTCAGGCCGCAGGACGTTGCGTCGGCCATAGCGTGCGGGCCTGACCTCGACCGGATCGTCGAATCGGTCGACGAATATCGCAATGCCGGCTTCACCGACATTGCGTTGGTTCAGATCGGCGGCGATAGCCAGGAGCAGTTCTTGAACGAGGCGGCCAAACCGCTGCTGGCCGCGCTGCGCGCAGAACTCGACTGAACGACCTTGTTAGTGAACGGTTTTCGTGGAGGAGTCAGCTGGCATCCACGTCCGTGACGGGATGCGGTGTGGCCCGTGGCCCTGATTTCGAAATGGAATAAATCATTGTCCGACAACATAATTGGATGCGAAACGCGGAGGGGTGGACATATGACAACCCTTTTGCTGGCCGGGAAGCGGTCCGAGGCGATGTTTGGATTGTTCGGTATGTGGGCACTAGACATGAGGAATTACCCGAACGTGCGGTCGATCCGTCGTATCCGCCACAGCAGCCGGGAGGAGCCGGGACGTTGCCGAAGACCACGAGGCAGGGTAAGGCCAAGCAGAGTGAGCTGCCGAGCACGTTGAAGAAATCGGATGCCAAGGCGCAGCGGACATTCGCAAAAGCGCACGACTCGGCAGTGGAATCCTATGGCGAGGGTCAACGTGCGCACCGGGTGGCGTACTCGGCGCTCAAGCGCAGTTACGAGAAGGTCGGCGACCATTGGGAGGCCAAGGATCACAAGGGGCCATCCGATGCGCGGGCCCGTAGCGGCGGGCCCAATGCGAAAGGCGCGTCAGCGGAAGGAGTCAACGCGAGTGCCAGCAAGAAGCACCTGCTGGAGGTCGCGCGCCGGCTGGATATCCGAGGACGCTCGACGATGGACAAAAAAGAACTTGTGGAAGCAATCGAAAAAGAGAATCGCCGGGAAACGCGCAAGCGATGACGTGTCGTCTGGACTGATTCCCGGAGCCCGTATGTCAACGGTGAAACCGGTGGCCGGGGGTATGGTGGGCGAGACAATGCCTGGAGGTCACATGGCCCAAGACAACGCACCTGACGCAGGCGTGCGGTCTGTCGAGTTGCGAGTCGCGGCCAGAGTAGAGAACCTTGCCGTTCTCAGAACGTTGGTCGGTGCTGCAGCCACTTTCGAGGATCTTGATTTCGACATGGTCGCCGACCTACGGCTGGCGGTGGACGAGGCGTGCACCGCGTTGATT
Organism: Mycobacterium sp. 155; assembly: GCF_000373905.1. Taxonomy (NCBI): domain Bacteria; kingdom Bacillati; phylum Actinomycetota; class Actinomycetes; order Mycobacteriales; family Mycobacteriaceae; genus Mycobacterium; species Mycobacterium sp. 155. The sequence continues at coordinate 2,629,207 of NZ_KB892705.1, read as the reverse complement.
CGATCCTCGATGCCGGATTCGACGCTCGTCGTCGTCGTTGATCCGCGCAACGACGAAGTGGTCATCACCGCATCGACGACCTGCAGGGGCGAGAACGTGGTCGAGCCCGGAAGCTTCAGCTGGCACGTCCTGACGTCATTGGCGCACGAAGTGCAGACCTTCACCGATGGTCAGGACGCCGACACCGGCGCGGTATTCGGCATATCGCTGATAGCGAGGCGAGCGAGCCTTTCGCAGTGACATCGGAATACGCGGACGTCCTTGACATGTTCCGTGTGCTCGGCGGACTGGACGAACACACGCAGGCTTACGCCGACCAACGCGAAAAGATAGTCACCAGGTGCCTACCGCTGGCGGACCACATCGCTCGTCGCTTCGACGGGCGCGGAGAAGCCCGCGAAGACCTCGTGCAAGTCGCGAGGGTGGGGTTGGTCAACGCCGTCAACCGGTTCGATGTCGAGACTGGCTCGGACTTCGTATCATTCGCCGTGCCAACGATCATGGGTGAGGTACGGCGGCACTTCCGCGACAACAGCTGGTCGGTCAAGGTACCGCGGCGGCTCAAGGAACTACACCTGCGCTTGGGAACGGCGACATCTGAACTCTCTCAACGGTTAGGCCGCGCGCCCACCGCGTCCGAACTCGCCGAAGAACTCGGTGTCGACCGCAACGAAGTCGTCGAAGGTCTGGTGGCGGGCAGCTCCTACAACACACTGTCCATCGACAGCGGTGGTGGCGGAGACGAGGAGACTCCCGCCATCGTGGATTCCCTCGGCGACGTCGACACCGCCCTCGAACGCATCGAGAATCGCGAGACGTTGCGCCCGTTGTTGGCGGCGTTGCCCGAGCGGGAACGCACGGTGCTGCTTCTGCGGTTCTTCGAATCACAGACTCAGACGCAGATCGCCGAACGGGTCGGTGTCTCGCAGATGCACGTCTCGCGTCTGCTTGCGAAATCGCTAGCGCGGCTGCGGGACCAGTTGCAGTGATCGTGCGGCCCATGAGGTAAAGCCCCGAGCCGTCCTGGGTACGCCGAAAGTCGTTGCTGGCGTGAAAGTCACGTGTGCACTTCCAAGCCCAGTGCCGCCTCCGCATACCGCCTCACGGTGTCCTCCGACATCGCGGCGGCATCCTCGAACCCGGGACGGCCCCGGCTGCTCATGAACCCGGTGACGGGGTCGAGTACGACCTCGGCGAGCAGTTCGCCGGTCGTGGGCTCGCACACCGCCCACGTGTAGCGGGTGTCATCGGCCCAGCCGTCCTCGGCGTCGTGCACGTAGTCCAGGTCCGTTTCGCCCAGATCGGCGAGCGCGGGCCGGTCGTCGACGCGGTCATCGGCACGCAGTCCGCGCAAGTACCACTGGCCGTTGTTGATTTCAACAGGTTCCACATGTCCCCCAAGATGCCAAATGGCCACTTATGACACAGGATTCACCGGAATCCGCGCCATAGGTGGCCACTCGGTGCGAAAGATCTACTTGATCTCGGCGATCACGGTGCCCTGGGTGATGGCCGCGCCAGCCTCCACCGCCAAGCCGGTGATGGTGCCGTCCTTGTGTGCGGTAACCGGGTTCTCCATCTTCATGGCCTCCAGCACCACCACCAGATCGCCTGCGGAGACCTCCTGGCCCTCCTCGACGGCGACCTTGACCACGGTGCCCTGCATCGGTGCGGTCACCGCGTCGCCCGAAGCGGCAGACGCGCCGCTGGCGCCACGTTTACGCGGCTTCGGCTTCTTGCGAACCACGCCGGCGGGGGTGCCGCCGCCACCTCCACCGAGCGCCAGGTCGCCGGGCAGTGACACCTCGAGGCGGCGGCCGCCGACCTCGACCACGACGGTCTGCCGTGGGACGGTGTCCTCTTCCTCGATCGGGTCGCCACCGGTGAACGGCTCGACGGTGTTGTCCCACTCGGTCTCGATCCAGCGGGTGTGGACGTCGAACTTGTCGCCGTCACCGATGAACGCCGGATCGCTGACCACGGCGCGGTGGAATGGGATCACGGTCGCGAGGCCCTCGACGTTGAATTCGGCGAGCGCCCGGCGGGACCGGTCCAGCGCCTCGTCGCGGGTGGCGCCGGTGACGATCAGCTTGGCCAGCATCGAGTCGAACTGACCACCGATGACCGATCCGCTCTCCACGCCGGAGTCCATCCGGACGCCCGGGCCGGTCGGAGCCTCGAACTTGGTGACCGGGCCGGGGGCGGGCAGGAAGCCGCGGCCGGCGTCCTCGCCGTTGATCCGGAACTCGAACGAATGGCCGCGAGGGGTCGGATCCTCGGTGATGTCCAGCGCCTCGCCGTTGGCGATCTTGAACTGCTGGCGCACCAGGTCGATGCCCGCGGTCTCCTCGGTCACCGGGTGTTCGACCTGTAGACGGGTGTTGACCTCGAGGAAGCTGATCAGGCCGTCCTGGCCGACCAGGTACTCGACGGTGCCCGCACCGTAGTAGCCGGCCTCCTTGCAGATGCGCTTGGCGGACTCGTGGATCTCCTTGCGCTGTGCGTCGGTGAGGAACGGGGCCGGAGCTTCCTCGACCAGCTTCTGGAAGCGGCGCTGTAGCGAGCAGTCGCGAGTGCCGGCGACGACAACGTTGCCGTGTGTGTCAGCGATGACCTGAGCTTCGACGTGACGGGGCTTGTCCAGGTAGCGCTCGACGAAGCACTCACCGCGGCCGAACGCGGCGACGGCCTCACGGGTCGCCGACTCGAACAGTTCGGGAATCTCCTCGAGGGTGCGGGCCACCTTCATGCCACGGCCACCGCCGCCGAACGCGGCCTTGATCGCGACCGGCACGCCGTACTCTTTGGCGAAGGCGACGACCTCGTCGGCGTTCTTGACCGGGTCGGGGGTGCCGGGCACCAGCGGGGCTTGCGCGCGGGCGGCGATGTGGCGGGCGGTGACCTTGTCACCGAGGTCGCGGATGGACTGCGGGCTGGGCCCGATCCAGATCAGCCCGGCGTCGATGACGGCCTGGGCGAAGTCGGCGTTCTCACTCAGGAAGCCGTAGCCCGGGTGGATGGCGTTGGCGCCAGACCTCGCGGCGGCGTCCAGGATCTTCTCAAAGACCAGGTAGGACTCGGCTGAGGTCTGCCCGCCCAGAGCGAACGCTTCGTCGGCGAGCCGTACGTGTGGCGCGTCGGCGTCGGGCTCGGCGTACACGGCCACGCTGATCAGGCCGGCGTCCTTGGCGGCGCGGATCACCCGAACCGCGATCTCCCCGCGATTGGCGACAAGCACCTTGGAGATCTTTGAGCTGGCGTGGTTGGCCACGGTGCCTCCTCGGCAGGTTCTCTAAGAATCGTCTTTAAGAATGTATCGCGGGAAGTTTATGCGGCGCTCCCTAACGCTCGGTGAGGCGGTGCCGGTTACTTGAAAGTAAGTTTTCACAGGTTGCGGTGACCTGGGGTGCAGTGCCGGCTCAGCGCAAGCGCCGTTTGATCCGGGCCAGCATGGCTGACATCCCACGTAACCTCAGCGGACTGATCAACGCGGCCAGCCCAAGGTCGGTGTAGAAATCGTCGGGGACCGCGAGGATGGCGGCGGCGGACTGGCCGTCAAGCCCGGTAGCCAGGATCGCGGCGAAGCCCCGCGTCGTGGGAGCTTCGGCGGGCGCGCTGAAATACAACCGGACGTGATCAGGGTCGGAGGCGTCGACGTCGAGGAACAACGGCGACTGGCACTCCGGCACAGGCTCCATGGCCGCCTCTACGAGCTCGGGCGGCAGCGCCGGCAATTCGTTGGCGAACTCCAGCAGGAGCTGGAGCTTGTCCTGGCCGGACACTTCCTGGAAGTCCGAAACCACCTCCGCCAGAGCCGCCGGCATGGAGCTCATGAGGCTCCCGGGACTTCACCTGCATCAGGGCCGACCGCGACCGGCACGCGCACCGCGTTGCCCCATTCGGTCCACGAGCCGTCGTAGTTGCGGACACCGGGCAGCCCGAGCAGATGCGTCAGCACGAACCAGGTGTGGCTGGAGCGTTCACCGATACGGCAGTAGACGACCGTCGTGTCGTCAGGTTTGAGGAAGCCGTACAGCTCCTCGAGTTCGGCACGGCTGCGGAACTCGCCACTGTCCTTGGCTGCCTTGGCCCACGGGATGGAGCGCGCGGTCGGGATATGGCCGCCTCGCAGCGCACCCTCTTCGGGATAGTCGGGCATGTGCGTGCGCTCGCCGGTGTACTCCTGTGGCGATCGCACATCGATCAGCGGCTGCTTGCCGAGGATGTCGAGGACGTCCTGTTTGTATGCCCGGATCGGGGCGTCGTCGCGCTCGACGACGGGGTAACCCGAGGTCTGCCGGGACGGCACGTCAAGGGTCGTGTCGCGGCCGTTGGACACCCACAGGTCGCGGCCACCGTCGAGCAACCGCACATCGGGGTGGCCGAACAACGTGAACACCCATAGCGCGTAGGCGGCCCACCAGTTGCTCTTGTCGCCGTAAATCACCACGGTGTCGTCCCGGGCGATGCCCTTACGATCCATCAACTCGGCGAACTGCTCGCCGGTGATGTAGTCGCGGACATGAGGATCGTTGAGGTCGGTGTGCCAGTCGATCTTCACCGCGCCGGGGATGTGGCCGGTGTCGTAGAGCAGCACGTCCTCATTGGACTCGACGATGGACAGTCCGGGCCTGCCGAGGTTGCTGGCCAGCCAGTCGGCAGTGACCAGGCGTTCGGGATGGGCGTATTCGGTCAGTGTGGGGCTGGGATCTGCAGGCAGCGGCACGACCACGAGCGTACCGCTGAGCGGGAAAGCGCTGTTCGGCGGTAGGAGTCCGCTGTCAGGCGGTGTACACGACCTCGTAGGCGACGGCGTAGCGGCGCATGGCCTGGCCGGTACGGCTTTTCATCTGAGAGGACCGCGTACGAAACAGTGACCCGCCGTCCTGGCACCATGTAACGACCCGCAGCAGGCGCTTGCCCGGTGCGAGCTGCTTGGCGATGACGTCGGCGAATGCGGCGCGCAGCCGCTCCAGATCATAGGTCTCGATGTCGCGTGTTATGCGTACGTCCCACATCGTTTCTTCGACTGGCATGCGGCCCAGTGTCGACCCGTCGGAGCGCATATCGGAGTCATCGGCGCGGCGTGCCGTCACGGAAAAAGGTTGCAATTTGGTCACCGTAGAGTGGTGACGGCCGGCCCGGCCCTGTGCCGCCTGAGTCGAAGTGGCCGCCGAGATGGTGAATTCTGTTGTCGTGCAATGGCAGTCGGTCGGCTGTCCCGTCCATGGACAGAGCGCCCATCCGATTCAGGAAGTCCTTGGTCGGCCTGCCGCATCGTCCGGGCGGAGTTTGGCTGACGCCGGCGGGGGTATCCAGATCGCCAAAAGAGGAGCGATGCCCGATGAAAGCGGCGACATCCGGTCGAGCAGGAGCCAGGGTTCGGCTGTCCCACCATGTCATCCGGCTCGACGACGGGCATCAGGTCGGTGTCTCCATCGGTGGCCGAGGTGTTCCGTTGGTCTTTCTGCACGGTTTGGGACTGAGTCGTCGCGCATACGTACGCCTGCTCAGCCGAGTCGCCGGCCTGGGGTTCCTGGTCGTGGCCGTCGACACTGCCGGCCACGGCGACACGCACGATCTACCTTGTGACGCAGGGGAACTCAGCGACCGAGCCGATCTCGTGATTCGAAGCCTGGATGCGCTCGGGATCAATCGGGCTGTCTTCGCGGGACATTCGATGGGTGGGCGAATGACAATCCACCTTGCCGCCACCGCACCCGAGCGGGTGATAGCGGCCATCCTGTTCGACGCCGCCGCGGGCACGTCGTTCGACGCCGCCGTGGCCACCGTGGCGCATTCGCCCCGTCAGATATTGCGCGCCATCTTCGCAGCGGTGAGTGACATGTACCGGGACCCGTTTCGAATGCAGCTCGCGTCCGCAAGCAGATACCTACGCATGTTGAGCGCTGTCGCGATGGGCCGATTCCTGCCCCCGACGGGATTCACCGGTGCGGCACGAGCGATCCTGCAGTCGAGGGAATGCACTCCGCTGCTGCGGGTCATGCGAGAACGGCATATTCCGACAATGGTGCTCCATGGCGAAAGCGATGCCATCGTGCCGTTCGAAAGCGCTTGCGAGGTCGCGAATGACGCGAACGCGACGTTGTACCGGGTGCGTGGCGCCTGCCATTCGTGGCTCATCACCAACCCGCGCCGTGGAGCCGACTCGGTCCGCCGGCTGCTCGAGGGTGCGTTGGGCGACGTGCTTCGACAGACTGCCGCAGAGTTGAGCATCGCCGACTGGCGCGACATCGACGAATGGGACCGGACGCTGACCGCGCCGGACGCGTGGGTGCGGAAACTGAACGCCGACGACAACCTGCTGGGCATGGATGTAGCCGAGCGGGTCGACATGGAGTTGGTGCGCCGTGCCGAGCGTCCAAGCATCGCGCGGCAACATGTCGCAGCCGTCCGCCAATTACTTCTGCCCCGAGACGTGCGCACCGCATGACCGCGTGTCGATGTGCGCTCGGGCGTTAACTCATCGCGCAGATTCTTGCCAGAGATCCGCGATGGAGAGCCCGGCCGTGGCCAGCATGCGGCGCAGCAGCGGCAGACTCAAGCCGATCACGTTCGACGGGTCGCCGTCGATGCGGTCTACGAACCAGCCGCCGAGCCCATCGAGCGTGAATCCGCCTGCAACGCCGAGAGGTTCACCGGTGCCCAGATAAGCGTCGAGGTCTTCTTCCGTGGGTGTCGCGAAATGCACTGTGGTGGCGGATGTTTCGACAATACGGTGGCCGATGGATCCATCGCGCACGGTGATCACTGCGTGTCCGGTGTACAGCCGGCCCGCCTGGCCGGACATGGCGTGCCACTGTTCGCGTGCCACGTCGGCTGTGCCGGGCTTCCCGCATAGCCGACCGTCCAGGAAAAGCATGGAATCGCAACCGATCACCACACAGTTGGAGGCGATCTCGGCGGGCAGCCGAGTCACGACGTCGTCGGCCTTGGCCACCGCCAGCTCGCTGACCACGTGATCGGGTGGGGCATCGCCCAACCCGGCGATGAGCGCGTCCTCGTCAACGCCCGAAACCACCACCGCGGGGTCGATGCCCGCGTGGCGCAGTACACCGAGGCGGCCCGACGACGCGGAACCCAGGACGACGCGCGTCATCAGCGCCGTTTCTTCTTCTTCGCGCAAGCGCTCGTCATGGGTGACGAGGCTATCGAGCCTTCGCGGTCTGTTCGCCGTCGGTGTGGTGAGCGGCCCTGATCGCGTCTGGAAAGCCGCAGTGCGTGGTCCGGCAAGCAAACTTTTGAAGGCGATGAGCGGGCCCACCTCGGCGGAATGATGCTGGGCTGTTTCAGCAACATGCTGTAAGAGTGCTGAAACTGCATACCTAAGACTAGTTTAAGCGGCGATGCAAAAAGGGCCATCAACTGGCGCTGCCTAGCCGGTCGCCACTTAAGCAACATCACAGCGTGTCGGATCCTGGGATCAAATATTGGGATCTAGCTGGTGTAATGCTACAAAACTAGCCACATCAAATTATGTTTGGCAACGTGTCGATCGTGTACTAGCGTAAGCTTCATCACCGTGGAGGCCCCATCACTGACCAACGATGGGGAAGGTGCTACTTATTAGCTGTAACTGCGCTGACGAACGGATCGGGGAGCTTGAAGTGAGTAGGGCCATATCCGACGCTCGGCATGTGACAGAGGTTGTCGCAATGCCGGTGCCGCGCAGGCTTCGGGCGTGGCAGCGCGGTTACCTTCAATTGCTCTGGATCTCCGACGCCTTCGTCGTCACCTTGGTGATCGCTGGTGCTCAATCCCTGAGGTTCGGAAGTCTGCACGGTGAAAGCCTCGCGGGCTACAACTCGGTGGGCTATTCGATCGTGTCCCTGGCCTTAGCCGCGGCGTGGTTGGCTGCGATGGCCATCTACCAGACTCGCTCTCATCGTGTGATCGGGAGTGGGCTCGAAGAGTATCGACGGGTCTGGGCTGCGACGTTGTCTGTGTTCGGAGCCGTCGCTGTGGCTTCCACGCTCTTCCGGCTTGACATTGCACGTGGCTACCTCGCGATTGCGCTCCCGGCGGGGCTGATGATGCTGACTCTCAATCGCTGGCTGTGGCGTCGATATGTCGCACACCGCCGGGTCGACGGCGCGTTCATGAACACCGTCCTCGCGGTTGGCCGGCCGGATTCGGTTGAGGAGTTGGCCGAGGCGCTGGCGAAGCGTCCCGCTGAGGGATACCGGGTGATCGGCGTGTGCGCCCCCGGACTGTTCAGTCGTGACCATATAAACATTCCTGGACTGGGGCATGTGCCGGTCTTCCCCAACGACGGGGACCTTGCCGCCGTAGTAGCGGAATCAGGAGCCGACACCGTGGTGCTCACTTCGGGGTACCTGCGCCCGGACGCCATCCGCGACCTGTCGTGGCAATTGGAGAAGCTGGATGTCGATCTGGTGGTTTCACCCGGCATGGTCGACGTAGCCGGTCCGCGGCTGACCGTGCGCCTGGTAGGCGGACAGCCTCTGATCCACGTCGACAAGCCTCGCTACGACGACGCCAAGTGCTTCCAGAAGCGCGTCTTCGATATCTGCTTCTCGATTCTGGCCCTCATCTTGGTCTCCCCGATCCTGGTCGCTGCGGCACTGGCCATCAAACTGTCGAGCCGCGGACCAGTGCTCTATCTTTCGGAGCGAATCGGATTGGACGGCAAGCCATTTCAGATGATCAAGTTCCGCAGTATGGTCGTCGACGCGGATCGCCGACTGTCTGACGTGGCCCACCTCGACGAGGGCGGTGGTGTGCTGTTCAAGATCCGGCGAGATCCACGGATCACGCCAGTAGGGCGCATCCTTCGTCGGTGCAGCATCGACGAACTGCCCCAATTCTTCAACGTGCTGAGCGGTGCGATGAGTGTGGTCGGTCCGCGACCGCCACTGCCAAACGAGGTGGCCTCCTACAACTCTCAGGTTCGGCGCCGGTTGTTGGTGCGGCCGGGGATTACGGGTTCGTGGCAGGTGAGTGGGCGCTCCGACCTAACCTGGGAAGAGTCAGTGCGACTGGACCTCTCATACGTCGAAAACTGGTCGATGCTCACCGACCTGGCCATCGCGGTCAAAACCGTACGGGCCGTATGGCTGGGGTCTGGCGCCTATTGACCGGACGCATCGTGAACCCCTATGAGGCGCCGCAATCAAACCTCGAAGTTCTTGGGGAGTGATGATCCGCTTGCGCGGAGAGTAGTGACTCGACCGCGGTGTGTTTGATGCGGCTGGCGCCTTTGAGGGGCCGATGACGTCGGCGTCCCGTCCGGACCGGCCGATGGAGACCGTTCGCATTGCAGATCAGACGGCGACATTTCGCGCATCGGGTTCCAGCCTCAGATGTGGCTCGATGCCGGCGGTGGTCAGGTCACCGAGGCGGCCCGACGACGCAGAACCAGGACGATGCGCGCCAGGTACCGCTTCTTCTCCTTTTTTGCGCAGCGCCTTATTACCGCCGAATGTGGGTCCGCTCCAACAACGTCACCCGCTGCCAGCTGAAGATCGAGTAGCGCAGCTTGTCCGCCGGATGTCCCCACAGGTTGCGATCGCGGCGGACCCGTTCGACGCCGCCGGCGGTGGCGCCCAGCACGGCCATCAGCACGGCCATGTCCTCGTCGGTCGGATTGCCGGTGAGGACTTTGATGTGAGCCTCGTGGTCGGCCTTCGCTTCGTCGGCCTGGACCTCGTCAGCTGTCACGGTCTCGTTCGCCCCGCTCACAGCAGTTGAATCGTTCGCCCCGCTCACAGCAGTTGAATCGTTCGCCCCGCTCACAGCAGTTGAATCGTTCGCCCCGCTCACAGTGGAATGTTCCCGTGCTTCTTCGGCGGCGTCTGCACGATCTTGCGGTCCAGCAGCCGTAGCGCGGTACCGATGTAGCCACGCGTGTGCGAGGGCGGGATGACCGCGTCAACGTATCCGCGCTCGGCAGCGATGTAGGGGTTCACCAGAGTGTCCTCGTAGGTCTGCTGCAGTTCGAGGCGCAGCGCGTCGACGTCCTGCCCTTCCTGCGCTGCCTTCCTGAGATCGGAGCGGTAGACGAAGCCGACCGCACCCGAGGCGCCCATGACCGCGATCTGCGCTGTCGGCCACGCCACGTTGACGTCGCAACCCATGTTCTTGGACCCCATCACGCAGTACGCGCCGCCGTATGCCTTGCGGGTGATGACGGTGACCTTGGCGACGGTGGCCTCGCCATAGGCGTAGAGCAGCTTGGCGCCGCGGCGGATGATGCCGTTGTACTCCTGGTCGGTGCCAGGCAGGAAGCCGGGAACGTCGACGAGCATGACGATCGGAATGTTGAAGCAGTCGCAGGTGCGCACGAACCGGGCGGCCTTCTCCGAGGCGTTGATGTCCAGGCAGCCGGCGAACTGGGTGGGCTGGTTGGCGACGATGCCGACCGGGCGGCCCTCGATGCGGCCGAATCCGATGATGATGTTCTGCGCGTAACCCGCCTGCACCTCGAGGAATTCGTCGTCGTCGAGGATGCGCGAGATGACCTCGTGCATGTCGTACGGCTGGTTCGGCGAATCCGGGATCAAGGTGTCTAGCTCGAGGTCCTCCTCGGTGAGGTTGTCCTCGATCGGCCCGACCGGCGGCTCGGCCGGGTAGTGCGGCGGCTCGGCGAAGTTGTTGGGGGGCAGATAGCTCAGCAGTTCGCGAACGTAGTCGAAAGCGTCCTGCTCGCCGGAGGCGACATAGTGCGCGGTACCCGACTTGGCCTCGTGGGTGTGGGCGCCGCCCAGCTCCTCCATGGTGACGTCCTCGCCGGTGACGGTCTTGATGACGTCGGGCCCGGTGATGAACATCTGGCTGGTCTGGTCGACCATGACGATGAAGTCGGTCAGCGCGGGGGAGTAGACGTGGCCACCGGCGGCGGCGCCCATGATCAGGGAGATCTGCGGGATGACGCCCGAGGCCAGGATGTTGTTGCGGAAGATCTGGCTGTACAGGCCCAGCGAGACGACGCCTTCGTGGATCCGGGCGCCTGCGCCGTCGTTGATGCCGATCAGTGGGCGGCCGGTCTTGATGGCCAGCTCCTGCACCTTGACGATCTTCTCGCCGTACACCTCGCCGAGGCTGCCGCCGAATACGGTGGCGTCCTGGCTGAAGATGCATACATCGCGGCCGTCGATGGTGCCGTAGCCAGTGACCACGCCATCGCCGAGCGGGCGATTGTCGGCCAGGCCGAAGTTGGTGCTGCGATGGCGGGCCAGCGCGTCGAGTTCGACGAACGAGCCCTCGTCGAGCAGCGCGAAGATGCGCTCGCGGGCGGTCAGCTTGCCTTTGGCGTGCACCTTCTCCACGGCGTCCTCGCCGACGGGGTGCAGTGTCTCTACGGTGCGCTTGCGCAGGTCGGCCAGCTTGCCTGCGGTGGTGTGGATATCCACCGTGTGCTCGGCTTGGGCTTCCGGCGGCTCGGTAACGCTCGTCATGGGTCACGATGCTATCGGTGCGACGGTGCTGCGTCTCGGGTGGCCCTTAGTTTTTCCTTAGAGAAGTTCGGCGCGCAGGTACTCGACCGCCGGTGGGTACCGACGGTCTCCATGGAATCCAGCCCAAGGCTGGTCATATCCAGCACACTTTATCTGCGGTGCTGAAGAGAGGCGCTCGATGTGTAGGTTTGAGGCCGTGGCTTTGCGGTCGTATCGATGGGTGCCTGCGGTCGTACTTGCATTTTTGTTGCTAATGACACTAAAGATGCCTGGTAGATAGGTTGAAGGTGCCTGATGGAGAGGTTGAACTCAGCGAGCGTGGTTGCCGATCTCGATTTAGCTGATAGTGTGTTAACTAGAGTGCATCTCAGCAAACGAAAGTAGCCTTAGCGCCATGAGCAATTCGCCGGTGGGGTCAATGGAAATGCGGATTGCAACGCCTGAATCCGATTCGGTTGTGTGCCGGTTGTGTGGTTCGACCCGCCTGGTCAGCGTCCTCGATCTGGGTGCCACTCCGCCTTGTGAGAAGTTCCTCGCAGTCGCCGAGCTTGATCTCCCCGAGGTGACCTACCCGCTGCATCTGAGGCTGTGCGAAGACTGCATGTTGCTGCAGATCCCGGCGTTGATCACTCCCGAGGACACCTTCACCGAATACGCGTACTTCTCGTCGTACTCCGATAGCTGGGTGCAGCATTCCAGGGACTTCGTCCACGGGGTCATCGAAAATCTGGGACTCGACAACAACTCGTTGGTCATCGAAGTCGCTAGTAACGACGGCTACCTTCTTCAGCACACCGTGGCGGAAGGCATCCCCTGCCTGGGGATCGAACCCTCGGTCAATGTCGGTGCGGCCGCCCGCCAGCGTGGAGTGCCCACCATAACCGCATTCCTCGATGAGGAGTTGGCGCAGCGCGTGAGTGCCGACCACGGTCCGGCGAACCTTGTGATTGCCAATAATGTCTACGCCCACATCCCGGACCTCGTGGGGTTTACCCGGTCACTGCGTGGCTTGATGGCCGACGACGGCTGGCTGAGTATCGAGGTGCATCACGCGTTGAACCTGGTGACACTTGGCCAATTCGACTCTATCTATCACGAGCATTTCCAGTACTACACGGTGCTTTCGGCCATCCGTGCGCTGGCTTCCGGAGGGCTGATCGTCGTCGACGTCGAGTTGCTCGCGACGCACGGAGGGTCATTGCGGCTATGGGCACGGCCGTCCGAGGCTGCTGGAAAACCCTCCGAGCGGGTGGCCGAGGCGTTACGAGCCGAAGAAGAAGCCGGGCTCCATCATGTCGACGGCTACCTTCAGCTGCACGCCCGAACGGCGAAGATTCGCCACGATCTGTTGCGATTCCTGTTGGACTGCAAGGCCTCCGGGAAGAAAGTCGTCGGTTACGGTGCACCGGGCAAGGGCAATACCCTGCTGAACTACTGCGGTATTCGGTCCGACCTGCTCGAATACACCGTGGACCGCAACCCTTACAAGCACGGCCGCTACACCCCGGGGACCCGGATTCCGATCCACGCTCCGGAGATGATCGCCAAAGATCGGCCAGACGTCGTGCTTGCGTTGCCGTGGAACCTCGAAGCGGAGTTGACTGAGCAACTCGCCTATATCGGGGAGTGGGGTGGACAACTCGTCTTTCCACTCCCGGAATTGCACACATCGAACTCCGAAGACATTGGAGGACAGTCAATATGAAGGTGGTTCTGTTCTGCGGCGGATACGGCATGCGGATGCGCACCAATTCGACCGACGATATCCCGAAGCCAATGCAGATGGTGGGACCCCGCCCGCTGATCTGGCATGTGATGCGGTACTACGCCCACTACGGACACACGGACTTCATCCTGTGCCTGGGTTACGGCGCATCCCACATCAAGGACTACTTCCTGTCCTATCAGGAGACCGCGTCCAACGATTTCGTCATGCGCAATGGGCAGGTCGAACTGTTGCACAGCGATATCAGCGACTGGTCCATCACGTTCGTCGACACCGGCTTGGAATCTGCCATCGGCGAACGACTCAGGCGGGTACGCAAGCACATTCAGGGTGACGAGTACTTCCTGGCCAATTACGCCGATGTCCTGACCGATGCCCCGCTCGACGACGTTATCGACAAGTTCCATCAATCGGGCGCCGTGGCGTCGATGATGCTCGTCTCGCCCCAGCAGTCCTTTCACTGCGTCGAGGTCAGCGAAGCAGGTGAGGTTAAGGACATCATCCCCGCCTCCGATCTCTCTGTATGGGTGAACGGCGGCTACTTCGTCCTCACTCAAGAGGTATTCGATCTCATCCCCGAAGGCGGTGACCTTGTCGCCGACGCGTGTGGAACGTTGGCTGGCCAGGGCAGGCTGTTCGGTTACAAGCATGGTGGATTTTGGAAGCCGGCAGATACTTTCAAGGAGCGTGCCGAACTCGACATCGGGTATCAGCAGGGCGATCGGCCCTGGGCAGTTTGGGAACGCGACGTCGACACGCTCGCGGGTAGCCCAGCGCCGCAGTGAGGTTGCAGGTTCACCACATCTCCGGTGGTCAGCCCCCGTCTGCAGCGGCTGTGCGAGGAGAGCCGCCTGGACGAGTCGATGCGCAGGATCACGGCAAGTGCGTGAGCAGTTCCCGCCAACTGGCTGCGGAGGCGTCGCGGGCCGACACCATCGTCACGGGCAGCGGCCAGGCGATTGCCAGATCGGGGTCGTCGTAGGCCACTCCGATATCTTCGCTCGGATTGTGCGGACGATCGATCCGATAGCAGACGTCTGCCGTCGCGGAGATCGCTTGAAAGCCGTGCAGAAATCCCGGCGGGACGTACAGATGGTGGAATTCGTTGTCGTCGAGCGTAAAGGCCTGCTGCGCACCGAACGTCGGCGAATCCGGCCTGATGTCGACCAAAACGTCGTGAACCGCGCCGTGGGCGCACCTGACCAGCTTCGCCTCACCGCGTCCGGCCCGGCCATGCATGCCCCGGACCACGCCGCGGGTCGACCTGGACTGGGAGTCCTGGATAAACGTCGTGGAAGTTCCTGGGACGCCCACGAATTCGTCGAAGACGGCAGCGTCGAACGTTCGGGTGAAGAACCCCCGTTCGTCGCGGAAGAGCTCCGGAATCAGCACAATGACATCGGCGAGGTCGGTCCGTTCGACGCGCATGAGGTTATCGTGCCATGAGCGTCTGCTGAGGTGCGGGGACAGCTGATTGCACCGTGTTCTTGACGTGAGCGAGCGTCCGTACCGCGGAGAGCCGACAAGCGAACGAGCAGCGTTGTGGGGGAGTCCAGCGTCGGGTCCTTGGGCTACGGTCAGGACTTCAGGTGCGGTGCGGCGCACAGTGGCCAACCGCAGCCTGCGCAGTGCGGCATCGAGGTCAGCGGGCAATGGCGGCAACAATTTTGGTTCTACGAACACCTCCGGTGGTGGTGTCGGTGATCCGATAGGTTTCCGGTGAATGGATCTGTGCCATAGGAAGATCCACGAGCGCCACCGCACGGCGCAGTTCGTGTTCGGTCACAATCGTCCCCGTGGCCGGTTCAACGATGAATAGGGCACCGTGGTCGATGGCCAACGCCACGGTAGTGCCGATCAGCCGGGTGGGCAGCGAATAACGGGCCGAGGCGTACCGCACACATGAGAGCCGGTCGACTGTGCCGCACCGCGTCTATGTGCAGGCGGCGTCCATTGTTCGACCGATGCCTGGCAATGTCATTTCGGAACGCCGGGGCAGTGCCTGGTTTCCGGAGCTGGTTGATTGCTGGCGGACACCGAAACCGATGACCGACGGCGACACCGCTGAGCTGCCAACCCCACTACCGACGACGCGACACGATCATCAGGAGCCGCGGCTGGAGTGGTAGGAGCGCGCATGCGAGAGGCGAGAACTCTACTGCCTCGGATCCATCTTGGCCAGAACTTTCCACAGTGTCGATGCAAGGTAGCTGTAATCACGTCAGTATGTGTCATTGCCGATGGAATTACCTGGTTAACACGGATTCATACCGCCTCGTCAATATCGATCTAAGAGTTGCGAAACCTGTACGATTGTGACAAGTTTAGTGCGCAACGCCTGTTGGCGACTGCCCATGCGGGGGTGATTGAAAGTCCAAGCTGCCTGGGGATGGTCCAGCAGCGTTTGATGGCGTCTCCCTAGGTGAGAGGCCGGATCACGCAACGGCGCGCATGCAGAGCAACAAGCGAGGGAGTGGGTGAATTGCTGGTCAATGCTGACGCGCCGCGCCTGAACGTACTGTCTTGTGTTTGCTGTGGTCCAGCTATGAAGGCGTATGTTGTCGATCCGACAGGATGGTCACGGCTCACCTGGTGAATATTGCTTAACCGCTCTACGTGCAAGTCGGCTACGACGAGATCTGTTTGCAGAACGACGTTGCCACGGTGGCCGACCTGAGCACACACGCGATAACGACGAGCGATTCGTCCATTAAAAGCAGGAGATGGGGACTGCGACCAAACCGACCCCACCCCCTGCTCTTCTCAACCTCCCAGTGAAGGAAGGCTCTTTCATGCTACGGATGGCACCCACGCCAGGCACTCTTCGGCTAGCAGGTTCGCGCTCTCGGTACTGATCTGGCCAAGCCTTCAAGAGAGCACACGGTGATGGTGAATTCTGTAACGCACGTCTGCGAACGAACACTTGCTGGCCCGCCGAAGCAGACAGAGCTCGTGTCATGACAGCAATCAGCGCGCTCGCTGGCGGGACAACTTTGCCGGGGCAGCAGCCTGAGAGGCGCAACCGGAACGCCCACTTCCTGCAGAACACGCAGACTGGCCGCAACTCGCTCGGCTATTCGGTGATCTTCAGCCGGATTGTCGGGATCTGGATGCCGTTCGTAACGGCTTACTACACACGTGCCTCTCGTATCGCCGGGGCTGGACATGGTGAAAGGTTCTGGCGGAATGTCAGTTGCTGACCTTGTGCCTCAACAGCCGGCGGGATTGGCGACAAAGGATCGTCCACTCCAATGCAGATCCTGGCGGGATCAGTACCGACGGTCATTGTGGTTCTCGGATGCTGTGGTCGTAACGTTGGCCGTTGCGCTCGCGCAGTGGTTACGTTTCGGTGACGTCAACGATATTGGCCTTAGCGGACACACTCAGATCGACTACTCCCTGGTCTCCGCGTCGCTTGTCGCGGTCTGGGCCGCGGTCTTGGCAATCTACAAGACTCGTTCGCCACGTGTTTTGGGACAAGGTTTGGATGAGTACCGCCGGGTGTGGGCTGCGACTTTGTGCCTGTTGGGTGCCATTGCCGTCATCTCTGCTGTGTTCAAGATCGACATCGCGCGTGGGTATCTCGCCTTGGCGTTCCCGATTGGCCTCGTGGCGCTGACCATGAACCGCTGGCTGACACGGAAGTATGTCGCGCGCCGCCGCGTCGGTGGTGAGTTCATGAACACGGTGCTCGCCGTCGGTCAACCGGACTCGGTGCGGGCGCTTACCCGGTCACTCGCGCGATGCCCTGCCGACGGATACACAGTCGTGGGGGTGTGCGGCCCGGGGATGGCACTGCACGACTCGTTGCACATCGGTTCGGACTCCGTCCAGGTGTACCCCTACGACGGGGACATCACCCGCGCAGTCGTCGAGTCGCTCGCCGATACGGTCATGCTGACTTCAGGGCACCTGAGTCCCGATGAAATTCGCGATCTGTCTTGGCAATTGGAGAAGCTGAACGTCGACCTCGTAGTGTCACCCGGGATGGTCGATGTCGCTGGCCCACGGTTGACCGTTCGGCCCGTCGGCGGGTTGGCCCTTATCCACGTGGACAAACCACAATACAACGGCGCCAAGCAGTTCCAGAAGCGTGCATTCGACGTGTGCTTCTCGCTGATTGTTCTGCTGGCAGCCGCGCCGATAATGATTGCTGCTGCGCTGGCCGTGAAGCTCTCAAGTAAGGGGCCGGTGTTCTACGTTGCGGAACGTGTCGGTCTGGATGGTCGACCGTTTCGGATGATCAAGTTCCGCAGCATGATTGTCGACGCCGACAAACGGGTGGCTGACGTGGCCCATCTAAACGAGGGTGGCGGCGTGCTTTTCAAGATCCGGGCGGATCCCCGAGTCACTCCGGTCGGCAGGTTCCTTCGCAAATACAGCATCGACGAGTTGCCGCAGTTCATCAATGTGCTGCGGGGCGAGATGAGCGTGGTCGGGCCGAGACCGCCGCTCCCTAGTGAGGTCGAGTCTTATGACCACCAGGTCCGTCGGAGACTGCTCGTACGTCCTGGCATTACCGGGTTATGGCAGGTCAGTGGCCGCTCCGACCTGTCGTGGGAGGACTCGGTCCGGCTGGATCTCTCCTATGTGGAGAACTGGTCGATGATTAACGACCTGGTCATCGCGATGAGCACGCTCAGCGCGGTGGTCAGAGGCTCGGGTGCCTACTGATGACAGAGGTCGCCATCGTCAGTGCGGTGAATCCGTACCCTGCTGACGACGGAAAGAAAGTGGTTCTTGGGGGACTCATCGACTATTTCACGACGCGTTTGTGCCCCCAGAGGGTGCACTACCTGCTCGTGGCAAATCGGGCGCACGGCGATTTCGGTGTGAATCTGCGGTCTTTCAAGGGTCCGTCCGCGGCACAAGCCTGCCGAAATGTGGCTACTCGCACTCTGGTCGGTCGCTCGAGTATTCAGGAATCCCTGCTATGGTCCCGAGGCACCGAGCAAGCCGTGCAGCGAAGCCTTCGGGAGATCGATCCGCAGATCGAGCTTTACGACACGGTTCGTGCGGCCCAGTACGCTGACAATGCGCCGGGGCCGACGCGTATCTGCTACATCGACGATCTATTTTCGGAACGATACGCAACGATGCTGGAGGCCAGCAAGACCGATAGAAGCGTGACGATCAAGCCCCTGGCAAACTTCGCCAAACACGTACCGGCCAAACTGCGTTTCCTTTCCCAGAATCGCATTCCCCAAAGAGTCCTCCTCACGGCGGAGAAACGCCTCATCGCGCGCAGCGAGGATCGCACGGCACGGTCGGTGGATCAGTGTCTATTGGTCAATCACTATGAGACGGAACTATTGCAGAAGAGGGCTGCGGTGGGCGAGGGGCGTATTTCGACCATTCCGCCGCTCATCAAGGAACCGACAACCGTTAGTCGTAACTTCCAAGGTTCGCCGGAGTTCCTCTTTCTGGGGCTCCTGTCGGCGCCTCACAACGATGAAGGACTACGATCCTTTATATGTGACACGTGGCCGAAGGTTCTCAGCCGAATTCCAAATGCGCGGCTTCGGGTGGTAGGTCGCGAGCCGCAACCAGAATTGCTCGCGGCTATAGCCAGTTTCGGTAGCGGCTCGATATCGTTAGAGGGATACGTACCAGACCTCGATACCTTGATGGCCCAAAGCGCAGCGATTCTGAACCCGATGCGCTTTGGATCGGGGGTAAAGATCAAGATACTCGAATCTCTTGGCCGAGGTTTGCCAGTGGTCTCAACCACGATCGGGGCCAGGGGCGTGCTCGCGGGAATTGAGAATGGTGTCTGTTTGGCCGATGACACCGACGAATGGGTCGAGCAGCTCGGTCGACTTACGTCACCGAAGTACAACTCTATGGTATCTATGGCGGCATCGGAGCATTTCGAACAGACGTATTCGAAAAATGTAGTATTTGCTGCGTATGATCGTATTTTCGGTCTCGGCTGAATCGGCGTGAATACGTGAATAAATGGATGGCACGTCGGTGTCGCGGCAAGTCGATGCGACGCACTAGCGTCGTATATCGAGAGCGATCAGCGCCGATTGTCTGATCTGATGCCGAACTCCAACTCGGGGCGATGGCGGTAGCTCCGAAAGAAACTATCCAATATTCGACCGGAGCCGACACATGTCCGCCGTTGCCCAACCAGCTGAACGATTATCGATCGACATTCCGCTAGTCGATGGCAGCTTTCAATTTATTGCGTGATCACTAACTGCGGAACCGGCGTGGGAGTCTAAGCTATCCGTCGATCGACGTCGCAGTGATTGAGCAGTCACAGCGGCCACGATCACTCCGGCGATCACCCCGATGGCTGTCCAACGGGTTGATCTATTTGTGCTTGTTGTTTCTTTTACACTGTCGACGGGTACGATTCGGTACGCGGATTGTGTATCGAGACCTGCCCAACGCTCGCTCCCATTTGCCAACGCTCTATCCAAACTGGCCCGTGCGCGATCTGAGTCGGCGTCCGTCGCACTCACCGTAATGAGGCCGCGAACGGTGTCCGCAAAGGTTTTTATTCCGGGCATGTCAAATCCGGCAATAACCGCATAGGTTGGAAGCAGCACTTCCCGGCTTCTGACGTCGAGCGCGTAAGCGTAACGCCACCCTATTTTGCCCGAAGGTAATAACGTGACACTTTGACTTGCTGTGTGTACCTCGGTGGACGATGCATAGACGACAGTGGCTGTGGTGGCGGCACCGAGGAAAACGCCAAGCGTTAGCGCCGATAACCTTCGCCGCCAGTCGGGGCTGGCACCGCAATCGTCAGTCGTCGTCGACGCCAACGATCCCGCCAGGGCGAGTAGGACCGCGAACGTCCGGAAATAGGACAAATGCAGGAACACACTCGCAACTGACCAGCCGATGAGGGCTGCCAGCGTTGCGGCTGCGAGCGATCGATCGGCCAGATTCCGTACGGCCGAAAGCCGGGTTACGCGGAACGCGATGTAGCCAATAAAGCCTCCGACGAAAATCAGCCATCCCAGTAGACCGACGATTCCGCTTTCAGCAGCGAGCTGGAGGTATAGGTTGTGTGCGGCCGTGGGGCCTCGTTCAAAATCAAGGACAGCCGTATTGACGAAGCCCGCATACTTCGGTACCGACGGTGCGAAGAGATCGGGCCCAAGCCCGAACACCGGCCTGTCCCGAAACATATCCCAGGCCATCTCTTGTGCTGCTGTCCGGTCGTGCACCGACGTATCTAGGCCGTACTGCTGTCCCGAATCTGATACGTCGGCGACCAATGCGGACAATCGGTCGCCTATCCCCGGCACCAGAAATACCAAGGCGACCAGCGGTACGGCCATGAGCGCCCGGCGCCGCGCAACTGGACCGCTTGCTACCGCCCAGACCAGGAACACCATCGCTGTGGCGAGGAACGTGCCGCGTGACTGGGTGAGGTACACGCCGGCCAGCAGCGCAAGCATCGACACCGACCATCCCAGTACCGCCATCCGACGCCCCGACTGAACTGCGCGGACGATGAGGGCGCCAGCCAGCGGTAGACCTAAGATCAGATGCCGACCCCAGAAGTTGGGGTCGTAAAGCGGCCCACCGTACCTCAACGTTGTGACGAGTTCGCCTGATTGCTCCGTGACGTTCGCGAAGCCACCGAACGGCTGGGTGCCTCCAAAAACCACTTGGTTGATCAGGGTGAGAACTGACAACACCGCCAGCGGCACCACGACAGCTGCAGCGACCGCCCACGGCTTACCGCTCAGTTGCGCCAGAACCAACAGAACGAAGAGAAACACGCAGTCCATGACGTAGTGGGTCATCATGGCCATTGAGCGATCGGCGTCAAGACTCTTGAAGGTGGCCAGCAGTTGCGTGGCCAGATAACAGGCGATAAGCCCGGCGCAGATGACCGTTCCCCGGTTTAGGCGCCCCCGCATCTGTGGGTCGCGAAGAGCAAGAACCACGGTCAACAATCCCAGGCCGAGGGACGCGTGGAAGACGGGAACGGAACTGTGCGTGGCTACCACCCCAGCAAGATTCGTCACTTCAATGACGACCATCGCGACGAGCATGACTTGCGGACGCCGCGCCGCATACAGGGCAGCGGCGATAGCGGCGGGTAAACCGACTGCGATGATCATCGGCTTCGGCCCAAGCACGGCTAAGCTCACGACTGCCAATCCCGCGCCGATGAGGCCAATAGCCGCGCCGCGTCCCGTCAGTGAACGTCCAACTGCAGTCACCGCAACGGGATCTCGATTGTCGCGGGGGCGTCATCGCCGGCGATCATCTTTTCGGCGCTGTGGTTGTGTCGGGTGTCAAGGGTCGCCGCGGCGGTTTGCGTGTCGGCCACGTTCCAGTCGACGGGCGAGACGGCCGATGCGCTCTCCCTATACCGGTGCTTCTTGCCCGAAGCTCGGTTCCCGGGATCACCAGGTGCACGGTGTGCCGGTCCTCTGCGTGTTGACCGGCTGACAAGCGACCCGGCGCCCGCTCCAACCAACAGCCCCGCTAGCCCTAACGCGCCGAACATCTTGGCGGAGCCAGTTCCCGCCGATCGAGCGCTGCCGTGCGGCGAGCCGACGATTTCCAGCCTGAACGGGCCCGATACCGACGCGGCAAACCCGATAGCGTCGGTCAGTACGGAGTCCAGCGCCCGCTCAGCTACGCTCGGTGAGCTTGCCCGCATGGTGACCGTGATCAGCGTCGTGTCGGGTATGACTCCGGCCTTAAGAGTGAGGCTGGAGATTGGCACCTGCGAGGATTCCGCCGCGGAAGCGAGCCAACGGTTGTCTTCCAGTACGATCGCGGCCGATCTGGTCGCTTGACCGCGATTGAGCACCTCCCAGAAGCTGGGTATCTCCTCAACTGGAATATCCGCCGCGGGAAGCATGGCCAGCGTCGCCTGAGCTGTGAACTGCTCTGAGCGGCCTGTGAATACATAGGCGATAGCGACCCCAGTCGACAGGCCAAAAGCAGCCAGCAGTACTACAACCAGCCAGGCTCGGGTTCTGTTCACACCAATTTTCCTTTCGAGCTTCGCGCGCTCACTGCCTGGGACCGGCGGCTCACCGACCGCGCGGCAGCCAGCCCCGCGCGGACGAGCTCAGGCGCGGTGACCCGTAGCGCAAGAATGTAGGTCGGCAATCCAGCCAAAACCATGACAACGAGTGCTGCAGGGGCGGTTAGCGAACTCGTCGATTTTCCGACGACAACCATAACCGCTCCCATAACCGCAGCGGCCGGGGTCGGACGCGAGACCGCCCTCAACGTTTCGCGCAAAGGCAACCCGGCGACTGGGCCCAGCACCCACATTCGGGCCACGAAGTGCACGATCTCGATCGTCAGCAGTACAAATGCAACCATCACAATTCCGTGTCCTGCTGCCCACCAGATAGGAACGACCATGGTGGCGAGCTTTACCACTTCGATAGCGGTGAGCGTCGTCGGTCGTCTCAAGGCTTTGTACACATCTCCGGAATGAAATGACGCCGAGTAGATCAGGGTATATAGCGCAAGCACCGCAAGCACCGGTGCAGCACTGCTGTATGTCGGCCCGAACAAGGTCCCTATGACGGCTGGTGCGGCGGCGGCCAATGCGACGCTGATCGGCGCGGTAAGGGCAACAACCACGGTCAGGACCTGAAGGTAATGCTGTGCAACCGCCGCTCGGTCGTGTTGTAGTCGCGACAGGGAGCTGAACAGCACCTCGCTGATCACAACGCAGAGATTGAGCACCAGCAGTTCTGGCAGTCTGTACGCAACTGTGTACAGGCCCAGCTCTTCGTCACCCAGGCGCAAGCCGATGGCCAGATAATCGACGTTATATATCGCGAAAGCGAGCAGTGTGACTGCGCTCACGGGGAGTCCGAAGCGAATCAGTGCGACCGCTTCGCTCCTGTCGAACTCGATCCGGACGGCTGTTCGTGCAACCCACCAGTACAACGTGGTCATGACGATGGCAGCAGCGAGCTGGCCATATATCAGGCTCCATACACCGAGCCCGTTGATGGCTAACACGACAGTTAGGACCGCCCGTGTGGCGGCACCGAGCGCCTCCGGCAGAATTCGGCGGCGAAAGTCCAAGGCCCGCCGTAGGTAGGCGGCTGGAATCGTGCTGAGCGCCGAGATCATCAACGCGATGGCGAGGGCACGAATCATCGGTGTCAGATCGGGATGGTGCAGGGCGTCTGCAATCAACCCAGCCATGCTCACGATCGCGACGCTGGCAACGACACCGAAGACCAACGTGAGCGTCAGACCCGTTGGTGCAATGCGATTCCAGTTTTTCGGACTCTGCACCAGTGCGGCACCGACGCCGAGATCCCTGACATAATCGAACAGGTTGACCACCAGGAGCGCCATGGCAAACAATCCGAAGTCAGCGGGTGTGAGTAGGCGCGCGACGATAACTGTCATGATCAACGACGAGCTTTTGCTCAGGCCGTAGACCAGGTAATTCCATGCGACCTGGCGCCCCGTTGGCGGCGGGTTCGTATGATCGAACGCAGGGTGTGGCTGCTGTGTACACCCGTCTGCGTGGTTGCAATCGTCCTCAGTGAAACTGTTGCGGTCCGGCGCATCTCGTGCAGGCCGGCACCGTTGAATCAGTGTTCGCAATCTCACAGTTAATCAGCGGCGTTCGCATCGGCGGGTCCGGCTTGCCAGCGTGGAACGACGGCGCGCACGCCGATTCGCTGCAGCTGAATGTCCGCACCCGGATTCATTGGCAAACTGTAACCCACTCCGACCAGCAATCACTCCGTGTGTTGACTAGGTCACTGGCCTCGTTGACCAGCGGTGCGGTGAACTGGGCAATTGCGGGTTAGGTGGTTGCTGCAGACGTCTATGCGACCGATATTCGACGGGTCACCGTTGGACGCTGCCGCGATACGGTAGGTAGCCTTTGGTCTCGGAGTTGAATGCCCGCATATTTGCTCGGCGGCGTGGGAAGGGATACGACATTGACCGGCGTCGTTGGATCCACGTGTGCCGCAGATTCGTGTCGCAATGCCCGCCGGCCGCGGAGGTTCGGCCGGTTGGCCATGGCCGGTCTGTTTGTGGTGGGAATGCTGGGCTGCGCCAGTCCGTCCGCTCATGCACTGTTCGAGGCGTTTGCCGTGGATAGCCCGTGGCGCACGAGAATTCCCGAAGGGGCCCCGCTGGACCCGAACAGTGCGGCGATGATTGAGTGGGTCTCTCGGGATGGCATGGCCGCCGGTCTGGTCGCTTATGGCGTTCCGATTTATCGGGCAACGGTGGAGACTCCGCGGTATACGGTGCGGTGCACGATCACGTCGTGGGGGCGGTGCCCGTTTGACGGTTATCAGGTGCCGATTCCGGATGGTGCGGCTCCGAACACGGGGTCCGACGGGGCGATGGTGATCATCGATGAGTCGACCCGCAAGGTGTTCGAGTTCTGGCGGGCCGAGCGGTCCGGTAGTCAATGGACGGCGAGTTGGGGTGCGGTCAACGATCTGGATGGGTCGGGTTGGGGTGGGTCGAGCACCGGGTCGGGTGCGTCGCGGTTGGCTGGGGTGATCCGGGTCGCCGAGATTCAGGAAGGGGTCATTCCGCATGCGTTGGCGCTTCAGAGTGACAACGTGTGTGCACGGGTTTTCCGTGCGCCGGCGATTAAGACTGACGGTCAGTCCACGCGATCGGATTGTATTCCGGAGGGGGCGCGGTTGCGGCTGGATCCGGCGGTGGATCTGAATGCGTTGAACTTGACGTCTGCGGAGCGGACGGTGGCGCGGGCGTTGCAGGTTTATGGCGCCTACGTCGTCGATGCGGGAGGAGCGCCGTTGAGTGTCAGTTTCGAGTTGGATCCGACCGCTAGCGGTGGCTCGATCGGGAGTACTTATGAGCACGCAGGATTGCGGTGGGACTATGACCGCATGCGTGGGATTCCCTGGAATCGCCTACAGGTGCTGGAATGACGGCTTGATCCGTATCGCGGACGTCAAACTACTGGAACTGTCAGCTGAGGCTCTCCCCGGTGTAGCTTGGGCGAGCCTTTGGCCTGGCAGCTAATGTCGGCTACTTCAATCGCATTGCCATCAGGTTAAGCTCGTCGGCCAGTGCCAATGTCTACGGTCCAGGCTTGTCCATAAAGATAAAGATGTGGCGGAGCCAACCGAGCGTGGCGTATGGCCGAGCCAATTTGGAAGGAACCACGAATGTCGGCATCCGCTGCGGGCGGTCAGTGCGGGCGGCCAGCCGATTCGATTCGTGTGCTGATGATCCTAGATACCTTCAGCTTCGGCGGCGCCGAGAATCTCGTCGTCGAACTGGGCAAACACGCTCCGGAATCTTTGGAGGTGTCCGCCGCGAGCCTTGCGCCTGCAAGCCGGGGGAATGAGACGATCGTCCGCCGGCTCAGCGAAGCCGGTTTGAACCCGACGTATTTGTCGGTCCGTCGACTCCTCGACCCAATGGGCTTCGTCCGATTGGTCCGTACGCTGCGCCGGGCACCGGTCGATGTTGTGCATGCTCACCTGGGCTATTCGGCGACCCTCGTCCCGCTCGCGGCGCGTTTGGCCGGCAAGCCCGTTGTCGCGACTTTACATATCAGCCCGCAACGGCACGTGCGACGTGGTGAGTGGCTCAAGGAGCGATGGTCGGTGCGCATCCCGGCCCGCTTCGGTCGGCTGGTGCTTGTTTCGGAACATTGTTACCGGGAGTACGCACGGCTGCATGGCCCGGCCCGGAAGACTTGGCGGGTGATTCCCAACGGGGTTGACCTCGATCGGTTCGCGCTCCAGCGGGACCCACGCTCGGCGACCGGCCCGGTGTGGGCGGTTATCGCCGCGCTGCGCCCGGATAAAAATCACGCCGACCTGGTGCGGGCTTGGGCAGGTGTCGTTGCCGCTTACCCCGACGCGAAGCTCTTGGTCGTCGGAGACGGCCCGGCTCGGCCCGATGTCGAACGTGCGATAACGGCCGCTGGTCTCGATGCTTCGATACAACTGCTGGGTGTTCGCGAGGACATCCCAGAGATCCTCCGCAGCGTAGACGGGGTTGTGTCGGCCTCGGTTGACGAGGCTTTGCCTACGGCGCTGATCGAGGCTGGTGCGTGCGGTCTCCCCGTCGTAGCGGCAGACGCCGGCGGTACCCGGGAGATCGTGGTGGACGGTGTAACAGGTCGGTTGGTGCCTGTGCGGGACGTGCCCGCCCTGACCGATGCCTTGTTGAGCGTCATGGGGAACTCTGCTCTGGCGGCCGCCTACGGTGCGGCCGGCCAGGCCCGCATCCGCGAAAAGTTCTCCTTCGGAGGTTGGGTTGACCAGCTCGAACTGTTGTATGACGAGGTGCGAAGTGGCCGGTCCTAGCGCGAAAAGCGAAGATCCGGGCTACCGCCCGGAGCACAACGACCAGCCGGAGATTGTCACGTCCGCTACGCCGCCCCGTCAACTTACGGTGGCCCATGTCATCCACTCCCTCGGCGCTGGCGGAGCGGAAGCGGTGCTCGTCGAACTCGCTCGAGCGGCGCCGGCGGCGGGCCTTCGTTTGGTTGTCGTGGGTCTGTCTGATGCGCGATCGGGCGAGGAGGTGGACAACCGCGTGGTTCCGCAACTGCGGGAACTCGGCGCGACGGTCTACGAGATGCACACCGGGCGGTATGACCCGACGTCGGCGGTCACCCTGGCCAGGTTACTTCGCGACGAGCGCGTCGACATTGTGCACACTCATCTCAAGCACGCCGACATCGTCGGTGGGGCAGCGGCCCGCCTTGCGCACCTGCCTGCGGTCTCGACTCTGCACGTTATCGATATTCCGACCTCCAGGCCGCATCAGCTGCGCGTCGCCGCCGGAGTCTTCGCACGCCGGCATCTGTCGCGGCGGGTGATCGCGCTCTCCAGTGCGCAACGCCGCTGGTACAGCCGTTATGCCGGTGATGCGCCGGTCACGGTGCTGCCCAACGGAGTAGTCGAACCACAGGTCACTCGCGATCGGGCATCGATCCGCGCGGAGATCAGGGTGCCTGAGGGTGCTTTGTTGGCGTTGTGCGTCAGCCTCATGCGCCCGGAGAAGGGTCACGCAGCCCTGCTTGAGGCGATTCGGCAGTTGCCCGACGACCTGCCGTTGGTCGTGGCCCTGGCCGGCGATGGGCCGCTGTTGGCGGACATCCGCTCCGCGATCGACAGCGATTCCGTGCTCCGGGAACGGATTCGGATCCTGGGCTTCCGTTCCGATGTCTCCGACTTGCTCTCAGCGTGCGACTTCGTTATCCAGCCGTCCTTGGAGGACGCCCTGCCGACGTCACTGATCTCGGCATTGGCTGCCGCCCGGCCGATCGTTGCGACGAACGTCGGAGGCATACCGGATATCGTCGGGCCGGGCTGTGGGCTGCTGGTTGAACCCGGTCAACCAGCAGCCCTGAGCGCTGCCGTCGCCAAGATGGCAACAATGCTTCGCTCCGATGAGGCCGAGTCGACGGCCATGCGGCAGGCTGGCCGAGAGCAATACGAGCGTAGTTTCAGCGCCGAGGTATGGGTGAACCGTTTGCGTTCGGTGTACGAGCAGGTTATCGGGCCGGTCGGGGCTAAGAGTGCGGTGACGACGCAGACGCGGTCGCGAAGAGTCGTGCTGGTGGAGTTTCCTCCCGCGGGTGGGCTGTTCCAGTTCTCGCTCCAGCTGGGTGAAGCACTGGCGCAGGCCGGCGATGAGGTCGAGCTGATCACGGGTCCCGCGCCGGAGCTGAATTCCCGGGTGCCGGGTTGTCGAGTACGCAGCTTGCTACCGACCTGGCATCCCACCGCCGGCGCCAACGTTCCGGAATGGTGGCGCCGGGCTCGTCGAGGAGTTAGGGCGGGTCAGCACACAGCAGCGTGGGCGATCCTGCTTGGCTACCTGGTGCGTACTCGGCCCGACGTAGTCCTGTGGTCGGCGTGGCGATTTCCGGTCGACGGCTGGGGCGTGCGGCTGGTACGGAAGGTTCTTCCGAGAACCGTGCTGGGCATCGTCGCGCACGAGCCCCGCCCGCTGGTCGAACAACCCGGCCAGAACGGGATGTACAAGACTTCCGGCGCGACCAGCCGTGCGCTGGCGCCGGCCTACGCCGACCTAGACGTGGCCTTCGTGTTGGGGGAATCGGCGAGGCAGACGCTGATCGAGACCTGGCCGATTACCGCTCCGGTCCATGTCATACCGCACGGTGACGAAAGCATCTTCGCGTCGACTCCCATTGCCGGCGTGGACACCACCGGGCCGGTGGCTCTGTGCTTCGGCACGATTACGGCCTACAAGGGGATCGATACGCTGTGCGATGCCTGGCCGACGGTGCGGGCACGCGTTCCCGCCGCAGAACTGGCCATCGTCGGTGCATTGAGTGCCGACGTCGATGCCCCGGCGTTACGCGCCCGCGTCGCCGAACTTGCCGGCGTCAGCCTGCACACTGAATACGTCCCGGTGGAAGAGGTCTCCGCATACTTCGCGCGGGCCAGGTGTGTGGTCCTGCCGTATAAGCGCAGCAGTCAGTCCGGGGTGGCGCATTTGGCGCACACCTTTGCTCGGCCAGTGGTCGCCACTCGCGTGGGCGATATCCCCACTGTGGTGGTCGAAGGGATTTCCGGGTTGCTGGTCGCACCCGATGATGCCGACGCCCTCGCCGATGCGCTCGTGCGTCTGCTAACCCAACCCGACTTGGCGCAACGACTGGGGGAATCCGGAGCACGCGCATTGACAGCAGAAGCCTCCTGGGACGAGGTCGCCTCGAGGCTGCGTGAGGGTTTGCCACTGCGTACGTGAGGACCGAAAAGGGAATCTCGCATCCAACCGATCTGAAGGGCAAGCCTGAGTGCTATGTCGGATCGTGACCGGGGCGGGCGTGTGAGTGTGGCTGCGGGCGAATAGAAGACAACTCTTTGATATTCGCTAGGAAGACTGCGATCTGCTCGCGGTCGGGCTCGATGTGAAGTGCGTGTTTACCGGCGGGCTCGTTGATAGAGCCGGACTTCGCCGGAACGCGCCAGAGACGAGGAGCTGGAACCGCGCGAAAGATAGGTCGGTTCCTACCGGGATGCGTGGAAGTTCGAGCGGGTCGGAGCCTTCGTCGGCGAAGCCTGCGATGGCCGAGAGCGCCCATCGGATGCCGCACCGGCGTAATACCGCTTTCGTCCGCTCATCGAAGTCTCGTGCCCTACCGTTAGGGTAGGCGAAAATCGTTGGTGCGCAGCCCGTCTCGCGTTCGAGGGTCGCGCATGAGTCGGAGATTTCGCGCTCAATCTTCTCATCCGTGCACTGCGAGAGGATTGGGTGGCTCACCGTGTGGGGGTGGAGCGTCATCGTACCGTCGTGAGTAAGCGCCCTGGCCTCGTCCCACGAGAGCATTTGGAATGGCCCGGCGGATGCATTGCGCTCCGGTTCGAGCGTTGTGACGATCCACTTGAACTCTGCGATCCGGTCTGAGTCGGGCAGTGCTTTGAGCCGCATGACTGCATCCGCATATGTTTGCCCGCGGTCAGCGTCAGTACGGAGCGAGTAATTGCGAAGGCCCAGTGGTGTCAAATCGATGTCAGGCCGTGTCGTCCGCGCGACGGCGAGCCAGAGCCGGTCGGGCCACAGTGCCTCGTCCGTGCCCATCGGACCCGTCGTCAGGAATGCCGCCGCGGGTAACCCGAGGTCGCGCAGCACCGGTGCGGCATGCGTCGCCAGATTCTGCGTCCCGTCGTCAAAGGTCAACACCGCGGCCCAATCTGGCAGCGTTCGTGTCTGGAGCCGCTCAAGTGCCTCTTCGAGCGGCAGCACATGAAAGTGTCTGCGTACGTACTCCAGCTGGCGTCGGAAGGTTGCGGCGTCAAGGACGTGCCAGCATGACGGGACGAGCGGCTCGGCCTCGACGCCGTGGAACATGAGAATCGTCAGGCGATGTCGTTGACGCAGTCGCGCCAGTCCTGGGACGCCGACTATGCACAACAGTCGAGCTATCAGTTCTCTTACGGCAACAGGGAGCGACTTGCGGTGGCCCGTGGTCGCCGTCGAACACACGTCATTCACGTTAGCTGCCCGGCCGGCAATGACCTCCGCTGGTGTCCCCGACAGCGGGTAGTGGCCGCCACCGCAGGTCGCCAGCAATGTGCGAATGGTATGAGAACGACATGTCCCGACGGCTCGGTGCAATCATCAGGCACAGTTATCGATTTCCCCCATTGCCGTGGCTGCCCGCAAGCTTGGCAAAGCCTTTGCCAAGCTCCCCAGCGCACCAGATTTTAACATGCTGGATCCGTCTTGCGCGGGACCGTGCCGCAGCCTATTAGGCCAATGGCGAGGCGTCCCTTCGTGGCCTCTGGCCTGCGGGGTTTGCAAAACATGCGAGAATTCGGTTACTCACCTGCGCTGGGGCGCTGAGTTCAGCTCAGGATGCGTCAATGCAATTGCGTCCGACCCGGCGACGGTAGCGCCACTGGCGGAGCCGCATTTGCGGGGGCAGGGCGGGGCCTGCTATTCGTGGAATCGACACTCCGATTGTTATCAAAGCGATAGGTGATATTGGCGGTGTCGGTGGTTTCAAATGGCAAGGTGTGTTTCTTAACTTCTGCCGACCCTGTGTCGACGTATTGATGGGAACCCACATGCCGAATCCGCGCCCGACGATCGTCGCCGGACTCCTCGCGGTTGCGATCGCACTGGCTCTCGTACCCATGGCGTCGGCCGCCAGCACGAGTCTCGAAGCCGAAGCCATGAGCGTGTCGCCGTCGTATATGGGTAACACGTACACCGATTCCACAGCTTCCGGTGGAATAGCGCTTGGGTTGTGGGGTAATTCGTCTGCTTCGACGAATGTCTCGATACCGGCAGCCAAGGGTGTCGTGGTCCGAGCCATGGGGCAATCGTGCAAGGGTGCGCCAAGCATGACCATTTCGATGAATGGCACGGCCATCGGGACCGGGACCGTCTCTGCGACGTCGTGGACCGACTACACCGCGACGGCGTCGATACCGGCAGGGACGTACACGCTGACCGTTGCGTATACCAACGATTACCGTAACGGGAGTTGCGACCGAAACCTGCTTTTGGACAAGGTCACCGTGTTGACTAGCGATGCGACTCCCGCCGCCACGACCGTCACCGCACCGTTTGCCGCGGATAGCCCGTGGCGCACGAGCATCCCCGCTGCGGCCCCGCTGGACCCGAACAGTGCGGCGATGGTCTCCCGGGGCGCCAGGACAGGCGGCGTGAATGCGAATCTGGTCGCTTATGGCGTTCCGATTTATCGGGCATCGGCGGACAGTCCGCGGTATACGGTGCGGTGCACGATCACGTCGTGGGGGCGGTGCCCGTTTGACGGTTATCAGGTGCCAATTCCGGCTGGGGCAGGCCCGAACACAGGGTCCGACGCGGCGATGGTGATCATCGATGAGTCGACCCGCAAGGTGTTCGAGTTCTGGCAGGCCAAGCGGTCCGGTAGTCAATGGACGGCGAGTTGGGGTGCGGTCAACGATCTGGATGGGTCGGGTTGGGGTGGGTCGAGCACCGGGTCGGGTGCGTCGCGGTTGGCTGGGGTGATCCGGGTCGCCGAGATTCAGCAGGGTGCGATCCCGCATGCGTTGGCACTTCAGAGTGACAACGTGTGTGCACGGGTTTTCCGTGCGCCGGCGATTAAGACTGACGGTCAGTCCACGCGATCAGACTGCGTTCCGGAGGGGGCACGGTTGCGGCTGGATCCGGCGGTGGATCTGAATGCGTTGAACCTGACGTCTGCGGAGCGGACGGTGGCGCGGGCGTTGCAGGTTTATGGCGCCTACATCATCGATGCGGGAGCAGCGCCGTTGAGTGTCAGTTTCGAGTTGGATCCCACCGCTAGCGGTGGCTCGATCGGGAGTACTTATCAGCAAGCAGGATTGCGGTGGGACTACGACGACATGCGTGGGATTCCCTGGAATCGCCTACAAGTGCTCCGATGACAACTAGCCGTCGGCAGTCACGCCGCGGCGCGCTTGTGGGATTTCAGAATCTCGCCCTGATCGCGGTGATCAGCCGCAAGGCCATGCGGAAGTCCACGAGCGCCAAGATCAGCAGATAGCACAGCACAAGTAAGGTTGCCTGGGCCGCAAGGACTCCGAGAGCAGCCAGCGTAGGCATTCCAACCGGTGAAGCGACCGTACCTCGCAGAAAAACCGCCGTGATCAACGCAACACCGGCCGCCAGGCTAGCAGGTGCGAGGATCCGGAGGAGCGTGGTGAACCGGTACCCGACGATTGGTTTCGCCAGGACCAACAGAACACCCCCGATTGCCAGTTCCGTCACTGATATGGCGATACCTACGCCGACGAGGCCAAAGG
Source organism: Mycobacterium sp. 155 (assembly GCF_000373905.1). Lineage (NCBI taxonomy): Bacteria > Bacillati > Actinomycetota > Actinomycetes > Mycobacteriales > Mycobacteriaceae > Mycobacterium > Mycobacterium sp. 155. The sequence goes on along the minus strand of NZ_KB892705.1, from coordinate 2,596,808 downwards.
GCACGAGGGCGATGACCAGGCCGACACCGAGTACTAGCTCGAGTGCCGATGTCCAGTGGAACAGTGCCGGGCGGCCTGCGGCTTTGATCGCCTCAGACGCGACGGCCTGCAGGGCTATACCGAGACCGTAGCCCGCCAATGCCGCCAGAAACATTCCGGCCTCGCGCCAGGGCTCGCCGAGTAGGACGATGACGGTCTGTTCACCGAGTGTCACGACAAGGACGGCAACCGGGGCGGCAGCAAACCAGATCCACCGCAATGCGCGCAGAAATGCGTGCCGCAGCCGCGCGTGATCCCCAGCCATTCGAGAAAAAGCAGGGAAAAGCACGTACGCCCCGATCTCGACCACGGCCAAACCCGGCAGCAGCCCGATCCGGCTCCCATATCGATAGCTTCCGAGGGTGGCCTCACCAAATCTGCGCCCAGTGATCGCGGTCTGTGCCATCTCGCGGATGTATAGCACGATGTCTTGAACCAGCAGTGGAAACGCGAATCGAGCAAGCTCACGCCACAGCCGCCAGGACGGTCGTCCCCGGCCGGGACGCCATCGGGCCAGCGACCACGAGCCAACCAACCAGACGAGTACAGCGGCGTATTGGCCGAGGACCATCGACCAGACACCGAAACCGTATGCCGCGAGCGGGATGGCTACGGCGCCGTATGCCAGTGCACGCGAGGGATCGATCACCAACCGCCGTAGGAAATTGAACCCGCGTTGCATGAGGCCGTCCGGCACGTTGATCAGCGACTGAAGGAACAACAGTCCGGAGGTGGCAAGCGCGACGGCGGTGACCAGGTCGTTGTGGAAGAAATGGCCGAGCACCGGTGCCGCCACTGCGGCGACGACGCTCATCAGCAATCCGCCGATCGCTGTCGACCAAAAGACAGTGTCGGCAGCATCATCGACATCGCGCTCGCGTTGGATCAGCGCGAGACGGAGGCTCCCTTCGGATATCGAGGCGAGCACGGTAGTCAGCAAGGTGGCAGCCGCGAAAACCCCAACCTGTTCGGGAGTGAGCAAGCGGGCCAAGATCAGCGTGGAGACCAGCGAAGCGGCCTGGACAAACGCGAGGGTAATGGCCGAAGTCAGCGCGCCGCGCCGAACCACCCCACCGAGCTGTCCGGGCGCGGCGACGGCCGGGTCGTCGGCATCCGCACTCGGACCCGATTCCTTGCCCATGGTCACCCCATTCGCCGTCGACGGAGCCTGCGATCCGTTCTGCCTGCCAGCATGCCGACGCCAGGAGGAGCTTGACCCCGGCCGGGCGTTGAGCAAGCTCCTTGACAGTAGTCGGGGCCTCCGTACGGTAGCTGATGTAATGGATTGTCCGAATGTTTGGTTTGCTAGATTCCCGTGGAGGCGCAGGCTCGTGGTGGACATCGTCGTTGCGGACACCCCGCTCGATGCCGATCGCTGGGATCGCCTCGTCGAATCCGCTGAGATACCAACCCCTTTCGCGCGGTCCTGGTGGCTTCAGGCGTGGAGTGGGCCGCGATCTCGGATCGTCCATGTGCTGGACGGTGGGGAACTGGTGGGCGGCGTGGCCCTGGAATCCGAGCGGGTTCGAGGGATCGAACTGGTTCGCCTCCTTGGGCATGTATTGGCCCCCGATCATTGTGACCTGCTCGCCCGCCCCGGGTATGAGACGACTGTTGTGTCGGCTCTTTCCGACTGGTTCGCCCGTCCTGGTCAGCGTCGCATTCGCCTCGAAGGCATTGCCACTGGCGCGGCGCTGTTGGACGCCCTCCCGCCGGGTGACACAACAGCCGTACTTGATCGGGCACCCTGGCAATGTCTGCCAGCGGATTTCCCGAGTTACCTTGCCACCCGCAGCCGAATGCTCCGCAAGAATATTTCCCGTTACCGTCGTCAAACCGTCGATCAAGGTTTGCGTCATCACGTGGTGGCAGCCAGCGACGCCGAGTTTGGCCTCGCCGAGATGCGCCGCCTGCACTCCATATCGTTTGGTGCGAAGTCCAGCTTTTTACCTCACTTCGACGTGTTCGCGCGGGCAGCGGCGCGGGGGATCGAAAAGGGCGAGGTGTTACTGCACACCCTGGTCGACGGTGACCGGGCTGTGGCAGTGGAAGTGGTTTTCCAGGTCGCTGGCAGGGTCAGCACCTACCAAAGCGGGCGCGACACTTCAGATCCACGGATTGCCAGGCTCGGCACGACGTTGATGAGCCATGTCATAGAACACGCCATCGAGTCGGGTTGCCGGGAACTTGACATGCTGCGAGGCAGTCAGGATTACAAGCGCTTCTGGGCCAACGATAGTCGTGACATCCTCTCCGTTCGCGTGGCCAGCGGCCGTGTAGCAACTGGCCTCGAGCGTTCTGTGGCCGGGTTGCGACGTATGAAGCGAACGTTTGCATCATTGGCGGATGCGCGATCTGCCCACCTTGCCGTGCGACCGGCACATCGATAGTGGGTGACTTGTTCAATGAGTCGCCCTATCAGGGCAAACCGCGCTAGTGGGCTCCGTCCCGGTTGAAAGCGGGTCTTGTCACTGAGTCCTGCGGACCACGAGGTCGTGAATACGGCACCAGTTGTGGAGTTCGGATTTGGCTTTCTGTCCGCTGCGGCCAATTCGACTGGGTGCCAGATGATTTCGTTCAGTGGACGGCGCAAACCCTGTACGTGCTTCGGTCGTGAACTTCACCGCGGCCAAGTGGACCGGTCTACTGATTGTCCGCAGAGGACCAGCGAATGAGAGAATGAGTGCCTGTCTGTCGTGGAGTCGGCAGCCGAACCCATACTCGGGGGACGGCCCGACTCATCGCCCATCCAGAGGGAGCCCGATCGATGACCGTGTTGGTTACCGGCGGCGCCGGGTACATCGGTGCTCACGTCGTCCGTTCATTGCAACAGGATGGTCACGACGTCGTTGTGGTCGACGACCTGTCGACCGGCCTTCCCGTTCGGTTATCCACCGGTGTGCCGCTGCAAGTCGGTTCGGTCCTCGATACCGACCTACTTGTCCGGGTGATGCGAGAGTTCCGAGTTGACAGCGTCATCCACCTCGCTGGGAAAAAGGCCGTGGAAGAGTCGATGGCCAAGCCACTGTTCTATCACCACCAGAATGTGGTCGGGATGCACAACTTGCTCGTCGCGATGGTCGATGCTGGAGTGCATCGGCTGGTGTTCTCTTCGAGTGCCGCCGTGTACGGGACACCGCTAACCGACGACCCGGTTACTGAAGCGTCACCGACGCAACCTGAATCACCCTACGGCCGAACAAAACTTATGGGCGAGCAGATGATCCAAGATGCCGCCATCGCAAACCCGATCAGCTGGGCATCGCTGCGTTATTTCAACGTGGCCGGAGCAGGAGATCCGACACTGGCCGACCGTGGCGCAAACAACCTCATACCGAAGATCTTTCGGGCGATTGACAACGGTGCGGCACCGCAAATCTACGGCGGTGACCATCCGACCCCAGACGGTACATGTATCCGCGACTACATCCATGTGCAAGATCTTGCTGAGGCGCATGCCTGCGTCCTTCGCCAAATGGCACACGAAGATATTGCCGCCACTTACAACGTTGGAACCGGGGCCGGTGTAAGCGTGCTGGAGGTGATGCACGCTGTGCGCCAGGCGATCGGCAGAGATTTCAATTGGGCTGTCACTGACCGGCGTCCGGGCGATCCGCCCCAGGTAGTTGCCAATCCGGCGAAGATCAGCAACGAAGTCGGATGGCACGCGCACCACGACCTTGAGTCGATCGTCACCAGCGCTTGGAAAGCGTGGGACAGTCAGAAGTAGTGCACGACCAGAAGTAGTGCACGACACGGAGAACGAGGTACGTCCTCGCCTCGCCAGGCAACATGATGTCGGGTGCCTATTGATCTGGCCGACGTGACATTCGATATGACCGACCGCTTCGAGTTGGGGGTCGAAATACCAACGTATTCAGTGGGTCGGGGGTCGCCGACGTCATTCATGAGCGTCGCGACGAGTTGACTGCAGATAGGCTTCGCCGCAACCCGTAAGCTGACCGCGATGAACACCAGGCCACCACTGGACGTGACGGCGCTGCGCGACGGGCTGGCCGGCCTGCCGTGGCGGCGCATCGATGTCGTCGAGGAAACCGGATCAACCAACGCCGATCTGCTGGCCAGGGCGGCCGCCGGCGAGGATATCGCCGGCGCTGTGCTGTTCGGCGAATATCAGAGCGAAGGCCGTGGCAGGCAGGGCAGGCAGTGGTCGGCGCCGCCGCGCTCACAGCTGTCGGTGTCCGTCGGCGTCGACGCCACGGGCGTGCCGGTCGAATCGTGGGGCTGGCTGCCGCTGGCTACCGGCGTCGCCGTCGTCGATGCGGTCGCCGAAGTCACCGGTGTGCGTGTCGGCCTCAAGTGGCCCAACGACGTGCTGGTCGGGCCCGGCGGCGGAAAACTGGCCGGCATCCTGGCGGAGGTGGCGTCCCCGGCGCCGGTCATCGTCGTGGGCCTCGGCCTGAACGTGACCATGACCGCCGACGAGGCCCCCGATCCACGGGCCACCTCGCTGACACAACTCGGAGCCGCCACGGTGGATCGCACTCCCTTGGCCGAAGTGCTGCTTCGGCACCTGGCCGTCCGAATCGCCGCGTGGCGTCGCGGCGATTCCACGCTGGCCGCCGACTATCTGAGTCGCAGCGTGACCATCGGTACGCGGGTACGCGCGATCATGCCGGGCGATCACACCATGGTCGGCGTCGCCGAGGCGATCGACGAGTTGGGCCGTCTGGTCATCCGAACCGACCCTGGTACCGGAACCGAGCAGGTCACGGTGTCCGCTGGTGACATCGCCCATCTCCGTCCCGACGAGCCGTAGGGTGCTGCCGTGGGTTACCCACAGAACGTGCTGGCCGACGACGAGCAAGTAGTCCTGCACCGGCACCCGCACTGGAAACGGCTGACCGGTGCCGTGGTGGTGTTGTTGGTGGCCAGCGCTGTCGCAGCGTTCGCCGCCGCGGTGGTCAACACCACCGACTGGCAATCGACGGCCAAGAACGTGCTGTTTATCGTGATCGGCGCGATCTGGCTGATCGTTGTCGGCTGGCTGACGCTGTGGCCGTTCCTCAACTGGTGGACGACGCATTTCGTCATTACCGACCGACGCGTGATGTACCGCCACGGCGTGCTGACCCGCTCCGGTATCGACATCCCGCTGGCACGGATCAACAGCGTCGAGTTCCGGCACAGTCTGAGCGATCGGCTGCTGCGCACCGGAACGCTGATCATCGAATCGGCGTCGCAGGATCCGCTGGAGTTTCACGACATTCCACGTGTGGAACGCGTGCACTCACTGCTGTATCACGAAGTTTTCGACACCTTGGGTTCCGAGGAGTTCCCGAGCTGACGGTTGCGACGGCGTTGCCCGCGCAACGGCGTCACGGCGCCTGCTTGCCGCCGATGCTCGGCGTGATCCTCGAACGCCTCGGCTATGCCGCCACCGGTGAAGGTGGATTCCAGCGCCAGTTCCGGGTTGTCGGTGAACTCATCCGGGAACACCCAGCGCCGGAAGGCCCAGAATCGGAACGCCATCTGCAAGAGGTTGCCCAAGATGTAGGCCGAGACGAAGTCCGCGATGTTCTCGACTGTCAGCGACACTTCCGGCACCCGCAGCCCCAGCACGTAACTGGAGAAATACAGCGGGAGCATCGACAGCAGCACCCCGACGCCGCTGAACGCGAAGAACAACAGCGCCTCGTGGTGGCGTTCCCGGCCGCCGCGGTTCTGGAAGCTCCACTCGCGGTTGAGGATGTAGGACGCGATCACCGCGACGATGCCCGCGATGATCTTGGCGGTCACCGGTTTGGGCTCCAGGATCGTGAGCTTGAGGGTGTAGAAGATCGCCGAGTCGATGATGAACGTCGTCGCGCCGACAATCGCGAACTTGATCAGCTCATGATGCCGCTCGGCAAACGGACGGACGAATCGCGGTAGGCGTGCGATCGTCGCATCGGCAAAGGACACAACTACACAGTGTACGTAAACAAGCTGTCACATGCCGCATCACTGCGCGCTGTCAGACCTTAACCGCAGATCAATGCGGTGGTCATGACCGAGACGCAGAAGCCGCATGACACGATGGACACCGTGCCGAGTACACCCAACAGTCAGCCTTCGCCCCCGAGCGGGAGAGTCGCTCAAGTCGTGATGATCGGGGGAGGCCAGCTCGCCCGGATGACCCACCAGGCCGCTATTGCGCTGGGCCAGACCCTGCGAGTGCTAGCCGCCGGGCCCGATGACCCCGCCGCTCAGGTGACCCCCGACGTGGTCATCGGATCGCACACCGATCTCGATGCGCTGCGCAGGGCCGCCAAGGGCACTTCGGTGCTGACCTTCGACCACGAGCACGTGCCCAGCGAGCATCTGGACCAACTGGTCGCCGAGGGCATCACAGTGGCGCCCCCGCCGCAGGCGCTGATCCATGCGCAAGACAAGTTGTTGATGCGCCGACGGCTCGAAGCGCTGGGCGCGCCGGTCCCGCGGTACGCCGAGATCACCTCCGTCGAGGACGTCGAGGAGTTCGTGCGCCGGATCGACGGTCCTGTGGTGATCAAGACCATCCGCGGTGGCTACGACGGCAAGGGCGTCTCGATGGCCGACGACCTGGACCAGGCGCGCGAGATTGTGGCGAGCCACCTGGCCGACGGCGTGCCCGTACTGGCCGAGGAACGCGTGACGATGCGCCGGGAACTCGCTGCGCTGGTGGCCCGCTCGCCATTTGGGCAGGGAGCGGCGTGGCCGGTGGTGGAGACCGTCCAGCGCAACGGCATCTGTGTGGAGGCCTACGCCCCGGCGCCCGGCTTGTCGGACGAGCTGGGCGCTGCGGCCCAGGAACTCGGTCTGCGACTGGCCTGCGAACTCGGTGTCGTCGGCGTGCTGGCAGTCGAGTTGTTCGAGACGGTCGACGGCGCGTTGCTGGTCAACGAGCTGGCGATGCGACCGCACAACTCCGGACACTGGACCATGGACGGCGCGGTGACCAGCCAGTTCGAGCAGCATCTGCGGGCGGTGCTGGACTATCCGCTGGGTGACACCTCGGCCATTGCACCTGTCACGGTGATGGCCAACGTGCTCGGTGCTCCGGAGACACCGGCCATGTCGATGGACGAGCGCCTGCATCATCTGTTCGCCCGGATGCCCGAGGCCAAGGTGCACCTGTACGGCAAGGGGGAGCGGCCCGGCCGCAAGATCGGGCACGTCAACATGCTCGGCTCCGATGCGGTCGACCTGCGTGAGCGGGCGGTCCGCGCGGCGCATTGGCTGTCCCATGCGGAATGGACCGACGGATGGGACTCACATGCCGGGTAAACCGAATCAGCCCCGCGTCGGGCTCATCATGGGCAGCGACAGTGACTGGTCGGTGATGTCCGATGCGGCCACTGCCCTGGCCGAATTCGAGGTGCCGTTCGAGGTTGGTGTCGTCTCGGCGCATCGCACCCCGGGCCGGATGCTCGACTATGCGCAGAACGCAGCCGACCGAGGCATCGAGGTGATCATCGCCGGGGCCGGCGGGGCCGCGCACCTGCCCGGGATGGTGGCGTCAGCGACACCGCTGCCGGTGATCGGCGTGCCGGTGCCGCTGGCCCGGCTCGACGGCCTCGATTCGTTGCTGTCGATCGTGCAGATGCCCGCCGGTGTGCCGGTTGCCACAGTGTCGATCGGTGGCGCTCGCAACGCCGGTCTGCTCGCGGTACGCATCCTGGGTGCCGGCGATGCTGCGCTGCGGGCCCGAATGGCGGCGTTCCAGGCGGATCTGGAGGCCATGGTGCTGGCCAAAGACGCCGCACTACGGCAGCAATTACTGGGCGGCGGCGCGGACGAGTAAAGTTACCGCCGAGTAGCTTGCACACTGCAGGGAGGCTGTCATGGCGGGCTGGAGCGGTAATCCATCGTTTGACCTGTTTCAACTGCCGCAGGAGCATGTAGAGCTTCGGGCGGCGATCCGGGCATTGGCGGAAAAGGAGATCGCTCCGCATGCCGCCGATGTGGATGAGCATGCCCGGTTCCCGCAGGAGGCTCTGGAGGCGTTGAACGCTTCGGGGTTCAACGCGGTGCATATACCCGAGGCCTATGGCGGGCAGGGGGCGGACTCGGTGGCGGCGTGCATCGTCATCGAAGAGGTTGCGCGGGTGGATTGCTCGGCGTCGTTGATCCCGGCGGTCAACAAGCTGGGCACGATGGGGTTGATCCTGCGGGGCAGCGAGGAGCTCAAGAAGCAGGTGTTGCCCACGTTGGCGGACGGCTCGGCACTGGCGTGTTACGCCCTGTCGGAGCGCGAGGCCGGGAGCGACGCGGCGTCGATGCGCACCCGGGCGAAGGCCGATGGGGATGACTGGGTTTTGAATGGCGCCAAGTGCTGGATCACCAACGGTGGCAAGGCGACCTGGTACACCGTGATGGCAGTGACCGATCCGGGCAAGGGTGCCAACGGGATTTCGGCGTTCGTGGTGCACAAGGACGATGAGGGCTTTTCAGTGGGCCCGAAGGAACGCAAGCTGGGTATCAAAGGGTCGCCGACCACCGAGTTGTATTTCGAGGATTGCCGGATCCCCGGGGATCGGATCATCGGGGAGCCCGGTACCGGGTTCAAGACAGCCTTGGCGACCTTGGACCACACCCGCCCGACGATCGGGGCTCAGGCGGTAGGGGTCGCGCAGGGGGCGTTGGATGCGGCGATCGCCTACACCAAGGATCGCAAGCAGTTCGGGCAGTCGATCAGTGAGTTTGAGGCGGTGCAGTTCATGCTGGCCGACATGGCGATGAAGTTGGAGGCCGCGCGGTTGATGGTGTACCACGCCGCGGCGCGGGCCGAGCGGGGGGAAAAGGATCTGGGATTCATCTCCGCGGCCAGCAAATGCTTTGCCTCCGATGTGGCGATGCAGGTGACCACCGACGCTGTGCAGTTGTTCGGCGGGGCCGGCTACACCGTGGACTTCCCGGTCGAGCGAATGATGCGTGATGCCAAGATCACCCAGATCTACGAGGGCACCAACCAGATCCAGCGTGTCGTCATGAGCCGCGCCCTGCTCAAGTAACTCCCACAGAAGACCGTTCCCGCCCGAGCAGACACGGAGGTCCCCGACACGCCGCGATTGCGGGACTTTTATGTCTGCTCGCCAGCTTGGGTGAGCTTCAGCCTCGGGTGACCTTCTCCATCGATCGTCGCCGCTCCAGTGCCGCGGGATCGGGATTGGCGACTTGAACCAGTGAGGCGCCCACGGCGAACACTGCCAGCAGGTGCTCCACGAGATCGTCGGCAGTGTCCCAGGCAGCTGTTGACAGCACGCGGTCGCGGGCGGTGAAACCCTGTGCGGCCGCGGCGTTTCGAGCAGCGTCGAGGACCTCGACGACGGACCGGCCGCCCAGGGCTGGACCTGGGTGGCGTTCGGGCACGATCTGATCGCCGTGTACCCGCACCGCGGTCGCGTAATCGGTCACGCCGATCGGAAGATCATCGGCGGGTCTGCCGAACGGGTCCAGGGACAGTACGGCCACCTCACCGCCGGCCACGGCGTCGTCGGCCTCGTCGAGCCGGTCGCGAGTGCACAACGCGATGTCGGGCGGATTGTCGGAGCCGTCGCCCAACAACACTTCACCGCCGATCCACCAGATACCGAACAGCACCGAGGCGGTCTGCCAGTGCGCGGGCAGCAGCACCGCGACACGTGTGCCGGGGCCGGCCCCCAGCTCGTCGCGTAACAGGTTGGCCGTCTTGGCGGCCCAGTTCGCGAGCGTCATCGCCGACAATTCGATGCGTTCGCCGGTCGCGTCGTCGTAGTAGGTGATCCGCGGGCCCGCGGGATCCGAGGCCAGCAGTGGATCGAGGACGGCCGCGCTGAGCGTGGTCAATTGACGCACGCCGGGTCGTCCGAACCGGCCGTGAGGATGGGCGAAGGTGGCGGCGGCGCATCACCTGTTTCGGTACTGCTGCCGGCACTGGACGGCGTATTGGCCGACTCGGCGTCCGAGGTGGCGTCGTGACCGTCCAGGCCGGAGCCCGGGCCGGTGTAGTCCGCGGTCAGCACCACCCGCACCGTGCCCGGTGGAACCGAGGCGTCCTCGGTGACCGGTAGCCCGCCGAGATCCTTCGAAACCGCTTGGGCGCCAAGATCGTCGGTTTTGGCCGCCTGCACCTGGCTGCCCGTCACCGCATCGCCCTGATGGTTACCGGTCTCGCCGGGGGTGAACCCCTTGGTGGTCAGTACGTGTGACACCGCCGCGGCCAGGCCATTGATGTCGCTGGCGTTGACCACCTGCACGGTTGTCTTGTCAGGGGAGTACGCGACCTCTTCGGTCTTGCCTTCGCTCTGGTCCTGCAGCAGCCCAGACACCCACTCGCGCACCTGCGCCGGATCGACGCGCACCACGCTCTGCATACCGTCGTCGCTCCAACCGTCCTCCCGCAACACCGGGATGGTGGCGAACGCGACGTTGCCCGCCGCCAGCTTCTGCAGCTGATCGACGAAATCCATTACGTCCCAACCGCTGGAGATCGCCACCGAGCGCTGCACGGCGTCGCGCAACTTGCTCAGCGTGGACGGACTGGACAGCGTCTTGCCCGAGATCACGTCGTGGGCCAGTGCGGCCATCACCGCTTGCTGGCGGGTGACCCGGTCCAGGTCGCCACGCGGCAGGTCATGACGTTGCCGAACGAAGCTCAGCGCCTGCGGGCCGTTCAGCTTCTGCCAGCCCGCCGGAAAATCCGCACCCGAAAGCGGTTCGTCGACAGCTTCTTTCAGGCACACGTTAACCCCGCCGAGGGCGTCGGTGATCAATGCGAAACCCAGCAGCCCGATTTCGGCGTAGTGATCGACGGTGACGCCGGTGAGGTTGGCGACCGTCTTGATGAGCTCCTCGCGGCCGGCCTCGACGGCTTTTGGTTCGGCGACGGCAGGATCCTCACCCTCGACCTCGACGAGCTGCTTCATCTTGTCGAGCTTGACGTCGCCGAAGACACCGTTGATCTTCATCTTTCCCCAGCCCGGCGCCTCGACGTAGGAGTCGCGCGGGATGGAGATCGCGGTGGCGGACTTCCCGTTGTTCGGGATGCGTATCAGGATGATGGTGTCGGTGTTGGTCGACACGTCGTCGCCGGCGCGCAATGTCGCCAGCTCCTGCTCGGACAGCGGATTGCCATGCGCATCGGTGCGACTGTCCAAACCCACCAGCAGGATGTCTATGGCGCCGTCGTCGCCGCCTCCGCCGAGCGCTGCGGAACTGATGTGGTTGATGCCCGACTCAAAGGACCGGATCTGGCTCCAGGCCACGCCCGTTCCGAGGACCACGGCCGACGCTGTAGTGACAGCGAGCGTGCGGATGAGGCGGTTAGGCACCCGCTTAGGCTACTTGCGGGGTACGCGTGAGCCGGGTAACGCCGACCGGCGTGCCAGACTCGGCGTATGTCGCAGCGGATCGTCGTCACCGGGGCCGGTGGCATGCTTGGCCGTGTTTTGACTGTTCAGGCCCGTCGCGCCGGCCGTGAGGTAGTGGCGCTCACGTCCTCGGAATGTGACATCACCGATCTCGAATCGGTGCGTCGGCACGTCGCGCCCGGCGACGTGGTGATCAACTGCGCGGCCTACACCCAGGTCGACGCCGCCGAAACCGACGAGGCTCGCGCCTATGCCGTCAACGCCGTCGGTGCGGGCAATATCGCCCAGGTTTGCGCCGAGACCGGTGCCAGCCTGGTCCACGTCTCGACCGACTACGTGTTCAGCGGTGCAGCCGACGGGGACCAGCGTCCTTTCGAGATCGACGACGAGCCTGCTCCGATCAACGTTTACGGCCGCACCAAGCTGGCAGGTGAACAAGCCGTGCTGGCCGTCAAACCAGACGCGCACGTGGTCCGCACCGCCTGGGTATACCAAGGAACCGACGGCACCGACTTCGTCGCCACCATGCGGCGGCTGGCCGTCGGCGACAAGCCGGTGGATGTCGTGGCCGACCAGATCGGCTCACCGACATACGTGGGCGATCTGGCCACCGCGTTGCTGCAGGTCGCCGATGGCGGAATCGACGCGCCCGTGCTGCATGCTGCCAACTCCGGACCTGCCAGCCGCTTCGAACTGGCCCGGGCCGCATTCGCAGCGCTGGGGGCCGACCCCGAGCGGGTGCACCCGGTGGGCAGTGATCGGCACCCGCGTCCGGCCCCGCGGCCCGGCTACACCGCGCTGTCACAGCAGCGTTCGGTGGCGGCCGGGCTGACCGGGCTGCGGGATTGGCGCGATGCTCTGATCGCAGCGATCGCCGACGCTGACAGGGACGCCGTCACCGGACCGCTACCCTCTACGCCGTGACACAGGAAGTCCTCCGCCCACTTGTCGTGGTGACCGTGACGTACTCACCGGGCCCACACCTGGAGCGGTTTCTGGCGTCACTCTCACTGGCCACCGACCGCCCCCTGACGGTTGTCATGGCCGACAACGGGTCTGTCGACGGCAGTCCCGAAGAAGCCGAGCAGCGGTATCCGAACGTGCGATTGCTGCGAATCGGCGCCAACCTCGGCTATGGCAGTGCGGTCAACCGCGGAGTGGCCGCCTACTGCAACGACGGCGACTGCGATCCCGAGTTCTTTGTGGTGGCCAACCCCGATGTGCAGTGGGGGCCCGGGGCAATCGACATGCTGCTCGAGGCCGCCCAGCGCTGGCCGCAGGCCGGCGCACTGGGCCCGTTGATCCGCGATCCCGACGGTTCTGTCTACCCGTCGGCACGCCACCAGCCCAGCCTGGTCCGCGGTGGCATGCACGCTGTCGTCAGCCCGTTCTGGAGATCCAACCCGTGGACCGCGACCTACCGGCAGGACCGCGAGCCGCCGAGCGAACGTCCGGTCGGGTGGTTGTCGGGTTCGTGCCTTCTGTTGCGCCGGGCGGCCTTCGATCAGGTCGACGGTTTCGACGAGCGCTACTTCATGTACATGGAAGACGTCGACCTGGGTGATCGGCTCGACCGCGCCGGCTGGCAGAACGTTTACGTGCCGGCGGCCGAGGTACTGCACCACAAGGGCCACTCCACCGGTCGTGACCCCGCCCGCAATTTGGCCGCTCATCACCGCAGTACCTACACTTTCTTGGCCGATCGGTACCCGGAGCCCTGGCAGGCGCCGTTACGGTGGACGATCCGGGGCGCACTGGCGGTACGTGCGAGCCTGGTGGTCGGTAATTCCCGACGTAAACAGGCGAAAGGGCGGCGTTGAGGTGACCAATCCCGCGGAGGTCGATGCCGTAATCCTGGTCGGTGGCCAGGGCACCCGGCTGCGGCCGCTGACTCTTTCGGCGCCCAAACCGATGCTGCCGACTGCCGGACTGCCGTTCCTGACCCACCTGCTGTCGCGTATCGCCGCCGCCGGCATCACCCATGCGGTGATGGGCACCTCGTACAAGGCCGAGGTGTTCGAGACCGAGTTCGGTGACGGATCCAAGCTCGGCCTCCAGATCGACTACGTCACCGAGACCGAGGCGCTGGGCACCGGGGGGGCCATCGCCAACGTCGCCGGGCACCTGCGCCACGACACCGCCATGGTGTTCAACGGTGACGTGCTCTCCGGAGCCGACCTGGGTGGGCTGCTGGAGTCGCACGACAACCGTGGGGCCGATGTGACGCTGCATCTGGTCCGCGTCGGGGATCCGCGGGCCTTCGGCTGCGTGCCGACCGATGCCGACGGTGTGGTGACCGCCTTCCTGGAGAAGACGCAGGATCCGCCGACCGATCAGATCAACGCCGGCTGCTACGTGTTCAAGCGCGAGGTGATCGACCAGATCCCGAAGGGGCGGGCGCTATCGGTGGAACGTGAGGTGTTCCCCGGCCTGCTCGCCGACGGGTACCGGGTGTGCGGATACGTCGACGCGTCGTACTGGCGGGACATGGGCACCCCGGAGGATTTCGTCCGCGGCTCGGCCGATCTGGTCCGGGGCATCGCGCCGTCGCCGGCATTGCACGGCCAGCGCGGTGAGTCGCTTGTGCACGATGGCGCCGGCGTTGCACCGGGCGCGCTGCTGATCGGCGGCACCGTGGTAGGCCGTGGCGCGGAGATCGGTGCAGGCGCCCGCCTGGATGGCGCGGTGATCTTCGACGGCGTGCGGGTGGAGGCCGGTGCGGTGATCGAACGCTCGATCATCGGCTTCGGCGCCCGCATCGGCCCGCGCGCGTTGATTCGTGACGGCGTGATCGGCGACGGCGCAGACATCGGTGCCCGTTGCGAACTGCTGCGCGGGGCCCGGGTGTGGCCGGGTGTGTCGATTCCCGACGGCGGACTGCGTTTCTCGACCGACGTGTAAGACGTCAGGTCTCGCCGAGACTACGGTTTGTGGCGCGAATCGGCTGAAACCACAGCAGAAACCGTAGTTTCGGCGAGTTGAAGCAAGCCGAAGTCGGTGTCGGGGGGCAACCTGTCGAGCGGCCACCACTGTAGATCCAAAGATTCATCGCTACAGACGATCTCGGCGTCGGCCGGGGCCCGCACCACGAATTGCAGATCCAGGTGGCGGGTCGGTACCCCCAGCGAGCACGTCACCGGATGTACATGCAGCGCAGCAAGTTCCGGGTCGATCGTGAGCCCCGCGATGCCCGACTCCTCGGTGGCCTCGCGCAGCGCCGCCGCGCGGATGTCGAGATCGGTGTCCTCACAATGGCCGCCGAGCTGCAGCCATCTGCCGAAGCGTGGATGCAGGGTGAGCAGGGTTTGGGTCCCGGTGTGGTCGAGCACCAGTGCCGAAGCCGTGATATGGCCTGGGACACAGGCGCGTTCGCAAGCGTCGGACCGGGCGGCCAAAAACGCCAGCACCGCGTGGCGCATCGAGTCCTGCGCGGGATCGGTTGTCTGCCATTCGGTGAGAATCTCCACGGCAGAGGCATGCAGGCTCATCGCGTTATGAGCAGGTCGTCGGTCGGCACCGGATCACGCGGGCCCTGCGGCTCCTCTGGGTAGCCGATCGCGATGGCGCCCAACGGCTCCCAGTCGCCCGGCAGATCCAGCTCGGCGCGCACCAGATCCGCGGCGAAGATCGTGGAGCCGATCCAGCAGCTGCCCACGTCACGAACGGCCAACCCCACGAGCAGTGCTTGCACAGCGGCGCCGACCGCCACGGTGAACATGGTGTGCTCCGCCCCCGTGCGGGCCGCGTCAGGATAGCTGTGCGCGCCATCGGGAACCATGAAGGGAATCACCAGTTCTGGCGCGTCGTAGAGGATGTTGCCGCGGGCCACCCGGCGTTCGACGGAATCGGCTGATCTGCCATCGCGGGTCAGATCGGCGCGCCACTGGTCTTTCATCCGATCGAGCAGGCGCACGCGCGTGGCCGGATCGCGAACCCAGACGAACCGGACCGGCCGGGTGTGATGCGGGGCCGGTGCGGTCAGCGCCTCCGCGACAGCGGTTTCGATGAGTTCGGCAGGAACGGGTTCGCGGGAGAACCGGCGTACCGATCGACGTAGCAGCTGAGCCTGCTTGCGGCCCAGGTCGATTGACTCGGCGGTGCCCAGCCAGAACAGATCGTCCTGACCGGATCGCAGTAGCTTTCGTGCAGTGGATCCGTCGTCTGCCAGGCTCAGTCCCCGGACCACCGCCACCGGGATCGCGGTCAGCTTGCCTTTCACCAGATCGGCCGCGGCAGCGATCTCGTCGGCCACTGCGACCTCGGTGACGACCAGTTCGTTGCCGTGCCGGTCCACTGTCCCGGCGTAGCCGTGCAGCACGGTCAATCCGGCCGCACCGATGGCGAAGTCAGTCTGGCCGATGCGCCAAGCCCGGCCCATGGTGTCGGTGATCACCACGGCAACGGTGACGCCGAGTCGTTCACGCAGGCCCTCGCGCAGCGCTGCGGCACTGGCGTCGGGATCGATGGGGAGCAGGGCCAGTTCGGTGGATCCGACGTTGGAGCCGTCGACCCCGGCCGCAGCTTGCACCAGTCCGATGGAGTTCTCGGTGATCAAGGTCCGGCCCTTGCGGGCCAGCACCCGAACTGCCTCGCTGTCGATCAACTTGCGTCGCAGCGTATCCCGTTCATCGGGATCTGACGGGGCGTCGACGATGCGGCCCTCGCATTTGGAAACCACCTTGCTGGTGACCACCAGTACGTCGCCGTCGAGCAGCCATGGTGCCGCGGTGGCAAGGGTGCCGACCAGATCGTCGCCGGGCCGGAACTCGGGCAGGCCTGCCACGGGCAGGATCTCCACCCGGTCCGCGGAGCCGTGTTCGGCGCTCACCCCGGTGGTCACAGCGGAACCCCGGCCAAATCCAGGCCGGCGCGCACCATCTCGGCGGTGGTCGAGGGATCGGTCATCAACAGTGGTACCGAACGCACTGCGACGCCGTCGATGTCGGCGTGATCGCCGGAATCCACCAGCCAGCCGTCCAGCAGCCCCGTCGCCGACCGTGCCCCGAAATGTCGCCCGACGGCTTCCGAGGTGGACTCCACCCCGATGATCGACAGGCACTCATCGGCCATGCCACGCAACGGTTTTCCCGCCACTATGGGAGAGTAGCCGATGACCGGTGCCGGGGTGGACCGAAGAGCGCCACGGATGCCGCCGATCTGCAGGATTGACCCGATGCTCACGACGGGATTCGACGGAGCCAGCAACACCACGTCGGCGTCGGCGATCGCCTCGATGACACCCGGTGCGGCAGTAGCCTGTTCGGCGCCGACGAACGCGAAGCTGTGCGAGGCCACCTGGGCCCGGTAACGCACCCACCACTCCTGGAAATGGATCGCGCGCCGCTGGCCCTCGAGTTCGCCGGGGCCGGGGTCGGTGATCACCACGTGTGTCTCACATCGGTCGTCGCTGGCAGGCAGCAATCGTGCGCCCGGCGTCCAGCGTCTGCACAACGCCTCTGTGACCTGCGACAACGGGTACCCGGCCCGCAGCATTTGGCTGCGTACCAAGTGGGTGGCAAGGTCGCGGTCGCCCAGGCCGAACCAGTCCGGCTGCACACCGTACGCGGCGAGTTCCTCCTTGGCGTGCCAAGTTTCGTTACGATGCCCCCAGCCACGCTCGGGGTCGATGCCGCCACCGAGCGTGTACATACACGTGTCGAGGTCGGGACAGATCCGCACACCGTACATCCAGGCATCGTCACCGACATTGACGATCGCCGTGATCTCGTGCTCGGCGTTCTCGTTGCCAGGGCTCTGCGCGAAGGCGCCGAGTCGCAACAGGTTTTGCACACCCAGCAAAAATCGAGCGCCGCCGACGCCGCCGACCAAAACGGTGATCTTCACAACGGTCGACATTAGGCGGAAAGGGGGCGCGCATGGAAACGACGTCGTCACGGCCAGGACACGCCGACGTTGCGACGCGCCGAATTGATATCACGAGATGGTATGAATTCCCGCCGATCCGCTTGACCCTGGCAGCTAACGCGTGTCTAATCACACCAGTGTCATTTCCCGGTTAGCGACTGATTCCGGTGTCGCAAACGGAGATTCGATCGAATGTTCGAATGAAATGGCCTATATCACCATAGTGGGGCTCCACTGAGGATCTACGAGACCGAGTGAGGAGGCGGGGGATATGTCTTATGAGAGCGGCGATTTCGATCGTGTTGTCCGGTTTGACAACCGGTTACTCGGCTCGGTAGACAACGCACCGCACATCAACACCGGGCCGACACCGATGGGGGCAACCGGACGTCCTCAACTGAGTTTGGTTCCCGATCAAATTGATGTTGCTCCGGCAACCGAAGATGACCAATGGCAGGAGCGTGCATTGTGCGCGCAGACCGACCCTGAGGCTTTCTTCCCGGAAAAGGGCGGGTCTACCCGTGAGGCCAAGCGCATTTGCCAGGGCTGTGAAGTCAAGGATGCGTGCCTCGATTACGCGCTGGCGCACGACGAACGCTTCGGGATTTGGGGCGGGCTGTCCGAACGCGAGCGTCGTCGGCTCAAGCGCGGCGTCATCTAAAGCTCTTTGCGAAGCGCTTCAGATCGCATTCTGAGCCGCTTCGCGAAGCGCTCACGGTGATCTGAAGCGCTTCGCGTGAGTGCTCGCGCGATTGTTTCTGCTCCTCGCGTCCGCGGCGCTCAGTCGTCGTCGATCATCGGGTCGATGACCGACGGTTCCACCCCCAGATATGTGGCCACCTGAGCCACCAGGATCTCATGCAAGAGCTCCGCGAGATCGTCGGGACTCTTGGCTCGGCGCTCGATCGGTTTGCGAAACAACACAATTCGGGCCCGCGTGGTATTTCCTCGAACGTCCACCCCCGCCGGGATCAACCGGGCCAACGCGATCGGACCATCCGCCACGACTTCCGGTGGCCACTGCACGGTCTCAGGATCCCGCGGTGACATCCGCGGGATTTCGTCGACAGCGACATCGAGGACACTGACCCGCGAGGCCCACCGACGCTCGATCGGTTCGTAGGCCTCCAGCACCGCCATGTCGAACCGTTCGGCCCGGCTGCGCCAGCCCGGAACGGATCTGGGAAGCAGAGGCCCACGAATATCGCGACCGCGGCGCGATCGCCAAAGATTCCGCTGGGCCACGCAAGAGATCGTAACGGTTCGGGATCGGGAGCCCGGCGGCTGCGCGTGTCCGAACGCGTCCAGCGATCGTCCAAGATAATCTCTGGTGCGTGAATGTTCCCCGTCGCTGCTGCCGGCCCGGGTGCCCGCATTATGCCGTGGCGACGCTGACCTTCGTCTACTCCGACTCGACCGCTGTCGTCGGACCGCTCGCCACCGTCTCCGAACCGCACTCATGGGATCTGTGCGTCGGGCACGCCAGCCGAATCACCGCACCGCGTGGCTGGGAGCTGGTGCGCCATGCCGGCCCGTTACCGAACCATCCCGATGAAGACGATCTGGTGGCACTCGCCGACGCAGTGCGTGAGGCGCACGACGGCGCGGTGGTGCGAGGCGGAGTCACGGCAGGGTTCTCCGACCCCACCAGCGGAGTCGCCGGCGGTGCCGTGATGGCACCGGCAGTGCACAGGCCCGAACCAAACGGTCGGCGTCGCGGCCACCTACGTGTGTTGCCCGACCTAAGCGATTAAACGACTGTTAAGCAGCGTGGTTGACTGAGGCTAGTGTCCGTGTGGTCGTCTCGCGACGGCTAGGCTGAGCCAACGATCCCGGTCACAAGGAGTTCCCATGTCTCGCCCAGCTGCGGTTGTTCAGCGTGTCATCAAAGCGTATGACGTGCGTGGTTTGGTGGGTACGGAGCTCGACGAACAGTTCGTCGCTGACGTAGGCGGGGCGTTTGCCCGGCTGGTCCGGGGTGAGGGTGCGGCGCAGGTTGTCATCGGTTACGACATGCGGGAAAGCTCCCCGCCGCTGGCCTCGGCGTTTGCCGAAGGTGTCCGGGCGCAGGGGCTCGACGTCGTCCGGATCGGACTGGCCTCCACCGATCAGCTCTACTTCGCGTCCGGCCTACTGGACTGCCCCGGCGCGATGTTCACCGCCAGCCACAATCCGGCCGCCTACAACGGCATCAAGCTGTGCCGGGCCGGAGCCAAACCGGTTGGTCGAGACACCGGGCTTAGGACGATCTCCGACGAGGTGATGGCCGGAGTGCCGGTCTTCGAGGGTGCGCCCGGCACCGTCACCGACCGTGACGTGCTCACCGAGTACGGCGAGTTCCTGCGTTCACTGGTGGATCTGAGTGCGCTGCGGCCCCTGCGCATCGCTGTCGACGCGGGCAACGGCATGGCCGGGCACACCACGCCCGCGGTGCTCGGGCCGGTCGCCGGCGCCACTGTCCTGCCGCTGTTCTTCGAGTTGGACGGCACCTTCCCGAACCACGAGGCCAACCCGTTGGAGCCGGCGAATCTGGTCGACCTGCAGGCCCATGTGTTGGCAACCGGTGCCGACATCGGCTTGGCCTTCGACGGTGACGCCGACCGGTGTTTCGTCATCGACGAACTCGGCAGGCCGGTCTCCCCGTCGGCGGTGACCGCACTGGTGGCGGGGCGTGAGCTCGGCCGCGAAATCGGCGCCATCGTTATCTACAACCTCATCACCTCGCGGGCAGTGCCGGAACTGGTCATCGAATGCGGCGGCACGCCGGTGCGCTCACGCGTCGGGCATTCCTTCATCAAGGCTCTGATGGCCGACACCGGCGCGATCTTCGGCGGCGAGCATTCGGCGCACTACTACTTCCGTGACTTCTGGGGTGCCGATTCCGGAATGCTGGCGGCCCTGCATGTGCTTGCCGCGCTCGGTGAGCAGGACCGCCCGCTCTCGGATCTGATGGCCGATTACCAGCGCTACGAATCCTCCGGCGAGATCAATTTCACCGTAGCCGACGCCGGCGCATGCGTCGACGCGGTACTGGAAACCTTCGGCTCCGGCATCCAGACCGTCGACCATCTCGATGGGGTCACCGTGGATCTGGGTGAGGGCAGCTGGTTCAACCTGCGCACATCCAACACCGAGCCGCTGCTGCGGCTCAACGTCGAGGCCCGCACCACCGAGGATGTCGATGCGATCGTGAAGACGGTGGCTGACCAGATCAGCATGGTGAGTGGGGCGGCGACGTGAATGCAGTCGACGCGACGGTAGACCTCGACGACGGCGAAGGTCTGCTCGCGGCCGACCACAACGGTCTGCTGCGCGCGGCGGCGATGGCCGGTGCTCAGGTGCGGGCGACCGCCGCGGCGCTCGCCGAGGGCGTCCTTGAGCCTCTGCGGTCGGATTTTCCGCCGCGCACGGTGATCTGGGTGGCCGGTCGTGGAGTGGCACACGGTGCGGGCACCCTGCTGGCCGCCGCGCTCGGCGGATCGGTGGCCGCGCCGATTGTCGTCGCCGCCGAGACACCGTCGTGGATCGGCGCCCTGGACGTGGTGATCGTGGCGGGCGATGATCCGGGCGACCCGGCTCTGGTGAATGCCGCGGCCATCGCCGTACACCGGGGTGCGCGGGTGTTGGTGGTGGCACCACAGGAGGGTCCGCTGCGCGACGTGACGGCGGGACGCGCGGTGGCGTTGCCGCCGCGGCTGTGGGTTCCCGACGATTTCGGGCTCACCCGCTATCTGGCCGCGGGCCTGGCGGCGCTGCACGTGGTGGACCCCGGGACTCGGGTGGATCTGCCGGAATTGGCCGATGAGCTGGACGCCGAGGCGCTGCGCAACAGCACTGCACGCGAGTTGTTCACCAACCCGGCCAAGATGCTGGCCGACCGGATGTCCGGCGCCGACGTCGTATTGGCCGGAGACACGGCGGCGACGCTGGCACTGGCCCGGCACGGTACGACGGTGATGCTGCGGTTGGCCGGTCAGGTGACGGCCGCCGCGGGCCTGACCGACGTGCTGGCCGCCACGGGGAACCTCGCGGCGAGCCGGTCCGGCTTCGAGCGGTCGCTGTTCCACGACGAGCAGATCGACGGGTCGTTGCCTCGGCGGCTGCGGACATTTGTATTGGCCACTGATACCGAACGGCCCACCGTGGCCGCGCGTATCGCCGGGTTCGCCGACATCTCGGCGATCGGCGCCGAGGATGTGCCCGACGCGAGCCGTCAAGGAGATGAGCCGGGCAGCCCGACCATCCCGGCCAGGCGGGTGGAACAACAATTGGCGATTCTGGCCGTGCGGTTGGAGATGACCGCCGTCTACCTGAAACTGGTTCGAGGTTAAGCGAGTGTATTTGCTACGGGGAGCGGTGCGGACCTATGCGTGGGGTTCGCGGACCGCGATTGCCGATTTCACTGGAAGGCCCAGCCCCACAACTCATCCCGAGGCCGAACTGTGGTTCGGTGCGCATCCCGGTGATCCCGCGTGGGCGCTGACCGACCATGGGGAGAAGTCGCTGCTTGAGGTCGTCACCGACGATCCCGAGGGGCAACTCGGCGCCGCAACCATCGGACGCTTCGGAGATACTCTGCCGTTCCTCGTCAAGGTGCTGGCCGCCGGGGAACCGCTGTCCCTGCAAGCGCATCCGAGCGCGCAGCAGGCGCGCGAGGGCTACGACCGCGAGGACCGCCTCGAGATACCCGTCTCGGCGCCGATCCGCAACTACCGCGACCGCAGCCACAAACCCGAATTGCTCGTCGCGCTCGGACCGTTCGACGCGCTAGCCGGCTTCCGCCCGGTGGCGCAGACGGTCGAACTGATGCGGGCACTGGCCATCCCGGATCTGGATCCGTACATCCATCTGCTGTCCGATCAGTCCGATGCCGACGGACTGCGGGCGTTGTTCACCACGTGGATCACCGCCCCGCAGCCCGACCTCGACGTACTGGTGCCCGCGGTGTTGGACGGTGCGATCAACTACATCCGTTCGGGGCAAACGACTTTCGCCGCCGAGGCCAAGACGGTGCTGGAACTCGGCGAGCGCTATCCGGGTGATGCGGGTGTTTTGGCGGTGTTGCTGCTCAACCGGATCAGTTTGCAGGCGGGTGACGGCATGTTTATCGCTGCCGGCAGTCTGCACGCCTACCTGAACGGCATCGGGGTCGAGGTGATGGCCAACTCCGACAATGTGTTGCGGGGTGGCCTGACGCCCAAACACGTCGATGTTCCCGAATTGCTGCGGGTGTTGAATTTCACGCCGACCCCGCAGGACCAGTTGCGCTCCACAATCGTCAGAGACGGACGCGAACGGATCTACAAGACGCCGGCATCGGAGTTCTGCTTGTCAGTCCTGGAAATCGATGGCGATCAGCTCGGCCACGAGATCGACGCGCCGTGTCGTCACGACGGCCCGCAGGTGCTGCTGTGCACCGAGGGCGCCGCGACGGTGCACGCCAAGAGCGGCACGTTAGCGCTCGAACGCGGGTCGGCGGCCTGGATGGCCGCCGACGATGGGCCGATCCGGCTGACCGCTCAGCGGCCGACCCAGTTGTTCCGAGTCACAGTCGGGATCTGAGACCCGACCGTCACTCGGCCTGTGCGCTCAACCGCGGTTCGGTGTGTTCGGCAGCTGGCCCTTGAAAGCTGTCGCCATCGGTAGCAGATGCTTTGGCACCCGCTCGGCGCTCGGCCCGCAACAGTCTCAGGTTGTTGCGGATGGCGCGCCCGATGAGCCGCGGCGTCGGAATCAGCCACAGGCTGTCGAGCAGGCTGGTGCGCCGCAGGAACCATTCGGCGAGCACCGGATCGCTCTCGGCGGCGCCGACGAACTGTTTGAACAACCCGAATACCGGGCTGTACCACCACGGCCTTGACCCCTGGGCCCCGTGTTCCTCGATATCGGCGATGGCATTCATCAGCCACACCGGGAGGGTGGTCCTCGTGGTCGCCTTCGCCAGCCGGCCGGCCAGATCGTCCTTGCCGTCGTTGAGCACGGTACGCAGATTGTTGGCCTGCAGTGCCGACATCGTCACGCCCTGCCCGAAGGTGGGGTTGAGGCTGGCGACGGCGTCGCCGAACGGAATGATCCCGACCGGCAGGTCGGTCATCTTGTCGTAGCGACGCCATTTGCTGGTGGGGTAGCGATGGAAGTTCATCTTGCCCACCGGCTCGCCTTCTCGCAGGGCGGCGCTGATGTGTGGTGGAAGCAGGGTATCGGCCATCGCGCAGATGCCCGCGAAGTCCCGTGGCGGCTCGGTCTTGGCGACCCCGAACGCAGTGACGATCCAGATGCCGTCCTCGTGGAACAGCATGCCTATGCCTCGCTGTTGGGCGAGCGCGGCACCGCACACCACCATCTTCTCCGTGATCAGGCCCTCGGGGATATGTACCCGCTGCGATGCATAGCTGACGCCGACCTGGATCTGATCTTCCCTGGGCCGGCCGAAACCCCACTCGTCCAGCCAGACCGGAAGGCGGCTGCCACGGCCGGAGGCATCGACCACCAGATCGGCCGACACGATCTCGCCGTCGTCGAGCACCACGCCCGTCACACTCCGGGTCACGGGGTCGAACCGGGGTTGGGAGACCACCTGCTGCACCACGTTGACATTCGGGATGCTCAGCACACGGTTGCGGATCTGCCATTCCAGGTGTCCGCGGCTGGGCACATACGCGGTGAACTCGCCGAGCATCTGCTGGCCGGTGCCCAGTACATGACCCGCCGCGGAGAAGTGAATCGACTCGGGCCGGTTCTCGATCACCGGAACGCCCGCTGCGACCATATCTTTGAGCAGTCCGGGAAACACCGATTCGAGTTCCTGCGCCCCGCGCGCCATCAGAAGATGGACGTGCAAACCCTGCGGAATTGCGCTGCGGTTGACGGGTGTCTCGGGCAGATCGTCACGTTCGTAAATCGTGACGCGGTCAAAGTGATCGGATAGCACGCGGGCCGCGCACAGGCCTGCAATGCTGCCTCCGATGACAACGGCATGGTGGGAGCGGAGATGAAGATTCTGACACATCGGGGAAAACAGTAATGGATCCAATCCCCGCACATGCTCAACCACGAGAGGCGGCGTCAATATGACCTCACGGTGGCGTACCAAATCCGTCGAGCAGTCCATTGCTGACACCGACGAGCCCTCGACCCGATTACGCAAAGACCTGACCTGGTGGGATCTCACCGTATTCGGTGTGTCGGTGGTGATCGGTGCCGGCATCTTCACCATCACGGCATCGACGGCGGGCAACCTCACCGGGCCGGCGATTTCGATCTCATTCGTCATCGCCGCAATCTCATGCGGCTTGGCTGCGTTGTGCTACGCAGAGTTCGCCTCGACTCTCCCCGTCGCCGGCAGTGCGTACACGTTTTCCTATGCCACCTTCGGTGAGTTCATCGCCTGGATCATCGGCTGGGACCTCATCCTGGAGTTCGCGGTCGCCGCGGCAGTGGTTGCCAAAGGTTGGTCAAGCTACCTCGGAACGGTATTCGGCTTCGGTGGGGGCACGCTGACTGTCGGTGGGTTCGAAGTGGACTGGGGGGCGCTGCTGATCGTCGCGGCGGTGACGCTGCTGCTCGCGCGAGGCACCAAACTGTCGGCCACAGTGAGCCTGGTGATCACCGTCATCAAGGTGTCGGTGGTGTTGCTGGTGGTCATTGTCGGCGCGTTCTACATCAAGCCGCAGAATTATTCGCCGTTCATTCCGCCTGGCGAGGCAGGTACGGGCGGCAGCGGTGCCGACCAGTCGCTGTTCTCGTTGATCAGCGGCGCCACGGGCAGCCACTATGGCTGGTACGGCGTGCTGGCCGGCGCATCCATCGTATTCTTCGCCTTCATTGGGTTCGACATCGTCGCCACCACCGCGGAAGAGACCAAAAACCCGCAACGCGACGTGCCGCGCGGCATCCTCGGCTCGCTGGCCATCGTCACGGTGCTCTACGTGGCGGTGGCGGTAGTGCTCTCCGGGATGGTGTCCTACCGGGAGTTGCGAAGCTCTGACGGTCACTCGGCGAACCTGGCTACGGCATTCGCGCAGAACGGCGTGCACTGGGCGGCCAAGATCATCTCTATCGGCGCGCTGGCCGGTCTGACCACTGTGGTGATCGTGCTGATGCTCGGCCAGACGCGGGTCCTGTTCGCGATGTCCCGTGACGGTCTGATGCCGCGCCGGCTCGCCAGGACCAGTAGCCAGGGCACGCCGGTGCGTATCACGGTGATCGTCGGTGTGCTGGTCGCTATCGCCGCTTCGGTGTTCCCGATGGGCAAGCTGGAGGAGATGGTAAACATCGGCACGCTGTTCGCCTTCATGCTGGTCTCGGCTGGGGTGATCGTGTTGCGGCGAACCCGCCCGGACCTGCCGCGGGGATTCCGTACGCCCTTGGTCCCGGTGCTGCCCATCGCGGCGATCGCGGCGTGCGGATGGCTGATGCTCAACCTGACCGGCCTGACCTGGATCCGGTTCTTGATCTGGATGGCGATCGGCCTCGTGGTGTACGCGATCTACGGCCGCAAGCATTCGGTCCTGGGTCAACGGGAAGCCGCCGGCAAGCAGTGACCGCGGCCGGGTGGGAGATCGCCTGATCACGACCGCAGCCCCGGTCAGCAGGCCGGGAACTGCAGGAAGGCCGATTGCGGCGACGAGAGGGATTAGAGTCGCGCGTGTGAGTCGGCCCCGGGACAAGCAGCGCATCCCCTATGCAGAGGCGTCGCGGGTAGTGCTGCGCGATTCGATCCTCGACGGCATGCGCGACCTGCTGATGACCCGTGACTGGTCGGCCATCACGCTGTCGCATGTGGCGCAGGCCGCGGGGATCAGCCGGCAGACCATCTACAACGAATTCGGATCCCGGCAGGGTCTGGCCGAAGGGTATGCGATGCGGCTCGCCGACCGCCTGGCCGACGCGGTGGACCACGCGATCAACCACAACGTAGGCCAGGTATACGAGGCATTTCTGGAAGGCTTCCGGACGTTCTTCGTCGACTCGGCTGCGGACCCGCTGGTGATCTCATTGCTCACCGGGGCGGCCAAACCCGACCTGCTGCAAATCATCACCACCGGCAGCGGACCCATCATCGGCCGGTGCTCGGACCGGCTGACCGGGATCTTCCAGAACAGCTGGATGAAGGCGAGTGACGAGGACGCCGGGGTGCTTGCGCGCGCGATCGTGCGATTGGCGATGAGTTACATCTCCATACCGCCGGAGGCCGATCACGATGTGGCCGGTGACCTGGCCCGACTCATGACACCATTCGCCGAGCGCTACGGTGTGATAGATACCGTCTAGCTGTCAGTGCGCCGCCGCTGTCGAAACACGTGAGCGCCTGTCCCGCGAGCCCGCAGGCTAGAGGTATCTGCATGTGGCGTCGCCGTGGGGCACACCCGTGCGCTGGCAAGCAATCACGACTGAAAGAGGGCTCTACATGACTGAGTTGAAGGCTGATAACCGGGGCGGGATCGATTTCAAGGTCGCCGACCTGTCGTTGGCCGACTTCGGCCGCAAGGAGATTCGCCTGGCCGAACACGAAATGCCCGGCCTGATGGCGCTGCGCCGTGAGTACGCCGACGTGGCGCCGCTCAAGGGTGCGCGTATCTCCGGCTCGCTGCACATGACCGTGCAGACCGCCGTGCTGATCGAGACGTTGGTTGCCCTCGGTGCTGAAGTTCGATGGGCGTCGTGCAACATCTTCTCGACCCAGGACCACGCGGCCGCGGCCGTGGTCGTGGGCCCGCACGGCACCGAGGACGCGCCCAAGGGCGTGCCGGTGTTCGCGTGGAAGGGCGAGACGCTCGAGGAGTACTGGTGGGCCGCCGAGCAGATGCTCACCTGGCCGACCGCCGGGAGCGCAGCGAGCGGGGTCAATGTGGATGGCGGACCCGCAAACATGATCCTTGATGACGGTGGTGACGCCACCATGATGGTGCTGCGCGGCGCGCAGTACGAGAAGGCCGGCGTGGTCCCGCCCGCCGAGGATGACGACCCCGCGGAGTGGAAGATCTTCCTGTCGGTCCTGCGCAAGACCTTCGAGACCGACCCCACCAAGTGGAGCAAGATCGCCGAGTCGGTCAAGGGCGTCACCGAAGAGACCACGACGGGTGTGCTGCGGCTGTACCAGTTCGAGGCCGCCGGTGAGCTGCCGTTCCCGGCGATCAACGTCAACGACTCGGTCACCAAGAGCAAGTTCGACAACAAGTACGGCACCCGTCACTCGCTGATCGACGGCATCAACCGCGGCACCGACGTGCTGATCGGCGGCAAGAAGGTGCTGATCTGCGGCTACGGCGACGTGGGCAAGGGCTGCGCCGAGTCGCTCGCGGGCCAGGGTGCACGCGTTTCGGTCACCGAGATCGACCCGATCAACGCGCTGCAAGCGCTCATGGACGGCTTCGACGTCGTCACGGTCGAGCAGGGCATCTCCCATGCCGACATCGTCGTCACCGCGACCGGCAACAAGGACATCATCACCCTCGACCACATGAAGTCGATGAAGGACCAGGCCATCCTCGGCAACATCGGCCACTTCGACAACGAGATCGACATGGCCGCGTTGGAAAAGTCCGGCGCTCGTCGTTTGAACATCAAACCGCAGGTCGACCAGTGGACCTTCGATGACGGCAAGTCGATCATCGTGCTCTCGGAAGGTCGCCTGCTGAACCTGGGCAACGCGACCGGTCACCCGTCGTTCGTGATGAGCAACAGCTTCTCCAACCAGGTGATCGCCCAGATCGAGCTGTGGACCAAGAACGACGAGTACGACAACGCCGTGTACCGGCTGGCCAAGCATCTCGACGAGAAGGTGGCCCGCATCCACGTGGACGCTTTGGGTGGCACTCTCACTCGCCTCACCAAGGAGCAGGCCGAGTACATCAACGTCGACGTCGAAGGCCCCTACAAGCCGGAGCACTACCGCTACTGAGTCACTGACGTAGCGCGAGCAGACGTGAAGTCCCCGAAACCTCGGTGTTTCGGGGACTTTCGCGTCTGCTCGCCAGGCCTGGCGGCGATACGCTCGCTTGGTGCCCCATGCGATCCGCGCCGTCATCGCCGTCCTGGTCTGTACCGCCCTGGTCCTGACCGGCTGCACGAGCGGGCGGGATACGGACGCGCAGCGTCCGTTCCCTGAGGCAACCGGACGGGGACCGTGCGAGGTGACGACCCAGCACGACGTTCCGGCCACCATGCGCGACGGCACCGTGTTGCGCGCCGACGTCTACCGTCCGCGAACGTCCGATGCGGTACCGGTGATCCTGATGCGTACCCAGTACGGCAAGTCCTCGGCACAGACGGAAGTGGACCGCTTCCAGCCGCCCGACTGGTTCGCGTCGCACTGCTATTTGGTTGTGGTGCAGGATATTCGGGGTCAGGGCAACTCGGGTGGCGTGTTCAGTGAATTCACCCACGACATGGACGACGGCTACGACTCGGTGGAATGGGCGGCTGGGCTGCCCGGTTCCAACGGCAAGGTCGGCATGTACGGGTCGTCCTACGTCGGCGCCACCCAGTGGCTGGCGGCGGTGACCACACCTCCACACCTGGCCACCATCGTGCCCGTGAACACCGCGTCGGACTACTACGACGGATGGAACTACGAGGGCGGGGAGTTCCGGCTGGGTTTCGTGCTGCCGTGGGCGATCCAAGACATCGCGACCACCGCCGCGATCAACCGCGATGACCGGCAGGCCGTGGCCGAACTGAACGTTGCCGCTGCCGATCCGACCCGATGGCTGAATTTCCGTCCGTTCAAAGACCTTCCACCGATGCAGCCCAACAACCCCGTGGTCGCGCCCTGGTATTTCGACTGGATCCGGCACAGCGCCCGCGACGACTTCTGGCGCCGCTTCAGCATCAGGGACCGCTACCCCGCGGTGAAGATCCCCGTGCTGCACGTCGAGGGCTGGTACGACGCCTTCCTGGCCGGTGGGATCGAGAACTTCACCGGGATGACGACTCACGGCGGCAGCGACCTGGCCCGCACCAACCAGCGGCTGGTCATCGGGCCGTGGGATCACGTCGGCTGGGGCAGATCGGATTCGGTTGCCGCACCGATGCTCAAGGACATCGGGCCGGTGGGGAACAGTCCCATCAACGAACTCCAGCTCGCCTGGTTCGACCATTTTCTGAAGGGTCAGAACAACGACGTGGCCGGTTCGCCGCGCGTCGACTACTTCCTGATGGGTGCCAACGTCTGGAAGACTGCGCCGAATTGGCCTCTACCGCAGACGCACTGGACGAATTGGTATCTGTCGGGATCGGGTGGGTTCGCCGAGCGCGAGGGTCAACTCACCGTCCAGCCGCCGGCTGCGCAGCCGCCCGACACTTATCTCTACGATCCGGCGTTCCCGGCGCCCAGCCTCGGTGGGCACTCATGTTGCGGCGCGCTGAACGGCCCGCAGGGGCCCTATGACCAGACTCCGGTCGAGCAGCGCTCCGACGTGCTGGTGTACAGCTCGGCACCGCTGACCAAGGACACCGAGGTCACCGGTCCGGTGACGGTCACATTGTG
The DNA here is from genome assembly GCF_000373905.1 of Mycobacterium sp. 155. Lineage (NCBI taxonomy): Bacteria > Bacillati > Actinomycetota > Actinomycetes > Mycobacteriales > Mycobacteriaceae > Mycobacterium > Mycobacterium sp. 155. The sequence continues at coordinate 2,567,081 of NZ_KB892705.1, read as the reverse complement.
GGCCCAGTCCACCGCCGTCGACACCGACTTCACCGCCAAGCTCATCGTCGTCAAACCTGACGGGCAGGCGGTCAACCTCAACAACGGCATCCTGCGGACGTCGTTCCGAGACTCGCTGTCGAACCCCACGCCGACGACACCGGGCCGGCCGTACCAGTATCGAATCCAGGTCTGGCCCACCAGCTATCTGTTCCGGGCCGGCGACCGGATCCGGTTGGAGATCTCCAGCAGCGATTACCCGCAGTTCGCGCCCAACCCCAACACCGGGGCGCCGTTCGGGCAGGACACCAGAACCCAGCAGGCCGCCCAGACCGTCCTGCACGACCCGGCCCACCCCTCCTCGGTCACCCTGCCGGTCATCGGCTGAGACCTGCGTGGCCCACCCGCGGGGAACAATCGGCGGCTTCTGCGCGACTATAGGGGGATGAACTGCGAGGTGGCGCGGGAGGCGCTGTCGGCCCGGCTCGACGGTGAGCGCGAGCCCGTGCCGTCGGCACGCGTCGACGAGCACCTGCGTGAGTGCGCCGAGTGCCGCGCCTGGCGCGACGCCGTCACCGATCAGGCGCTCGATCTGCGCCGCTTGGCCGAACGCCGTCCCACGCTCACCGCGCTCGAACACTCCGTCGAGCATCCCCGGCGACCGCGGCTGGGCTGGCGGCGTGGGGCACTGTTCGCTGTCGGCGTGGTGCAGATCCTGCTTGCTGCCGTGCAGGGCCTCGGGCTGAGCGTCGGACTGGCCCACGGCCACGGCATGGGCAACGGGCATCTGCTCAACGAGTCGACGGCGTGGTCGGCCGCACTCGGCGCGGTGATGATCGGTGCGGCGCTGCGACCAGTTGCTGCCGCAGGCCTGGCCGGGGTGTTGGGTGTGTTCGCCGCGGTCCTGACGGTGTACGTCGCGGTCGACGCGACGATGGGCGCGGTCACGCCGGTGCGGATGCTGACCCACCTACCGGTGCTGCTCGGTGCGATCCTCGCGGTCCTGGTGTGGCGTGATTCGTCGGCGCCAGGGCCGGAACCCGGCCAACACGCCGCTGAAACGGATATCACCTTGCCGCACAACGCATCCCGCGGCCGTCGGCGCGGGCATCTATGGCCGACCGACGGCTCGGCCGCCTAGAGCATCACCCCGAACATCACCGCCATTCCCGCGGCCATCATGGCCTGGCACAGGATACTGATGTGGCGGTGAGCCGAATCAGCCTGCCGCTCAGTGAAATAGCGATATAACCACCAGGCGGCGGCGACGGCGAACACCACCGTGCACAGCCAGTTCATGGCATCGATCCACCCCGGATATCCAGGCCCTGACGACGCCCCCGCGCCGGCGGACATGTCCATGCCCGGCATGTTCATCGACGTCGCCGCGGCCTGCCCGTCGTGATGCCCCGACGTCGTCTGGCCGGGCAGCAGGCCGCCGTTCATCACGGCGTACATCCACGTCATCGCCAGCATCATGAACGCGTGGTACCCGGCGATCGCGCGGCGTTGAGCCATCGTGAGCATGGCTGCCAGAAACCACACCGTGGCGAACCCGAAGAACACCATCGGGCCCGTGGTGGGTAGCGCCGCACCGCGCGGCCACGCCATCACCGCCATGGCCACTGCCATGACGAGGTGCAGCAGATGACCCACCACATGTGTCCATGCCCGGTGACCGATCACGATGGCGTAGCCGCATTCCAGCGCGCTCAAGACAAAAAGCGCTGTGACGATCCAGCGCAGGAACAGATCGTCGATCATTGCGGCATCGTCCGGGTCTGCCACCAGCCCAGCGCGGCGTCGAGCGCGATGAAGGCCACCAGGGAGGCCCCGAACAGCGGGGCGAAGTAACCGAATCCGGCCAGCGCGAGGGTGACCAACACCGCCTCATAAGGCCGTAGCCCCGCCAGCACACCGCGGCGAGGACCGGTGGGCAGGGTCAAACCTGTTGTTCGCGTAGGCCTTCGGCGCCACCACATGCGATAGCCGAGCAGGATGACGACAATCAGCGCGACGGCCACCGCGGCGAGCAGGATTTGGTTGACGATGCCGAACAGGATCCCCATGTGGGCCCCGACGATCCAGTCGGCCAGCTTCGCCATGAACGGCCAGTCGGCGAAATCGACGCGGGCGATCACCGCGCCGGTGTCCGGGTCGACGGCGATGGCGTCGTAGCGCGTCGGCCAGTCCCGCTTGTTCTCGGCAACCTGCCAGCCCTGGGTCGGTGAGGCCGGGGGATACATCCAGATCGGGTTGCTCAGTGCGGCGTCGTGCGCCGCGCGCAGCGCCATGTCGGCGCCGCGCAACGCCTGCGATTCGTCGGATCCGAATGCAGCCGTTGGGTTTCCGTGATGTGCGCCGATCGCGGCCGGTTCGCCGCCGGGCAGCGCGGTGTCCACCGATGGCGTCGACCAGGTCAGGTGGGAGCGGATCTCGCTCACGTTGGCGCCGGCGAAACGTGACCACGTCATGCCCGACACCGACAGCAGCGCCAGCGCCGCGATGATCCAGACGCCCAGCGCCCCATGCCAAGACAGCAGTCTGCGGCGGCCCGTCACGCCGGTGTCGGGGGCGGCGATCCGGCGGAGTTTCCCGGTGCCGATCCGATGCCCGATCCACAGCAGCAGACCGGCACCGGCGATCACCCACAGCCAGCTGGCCGCGAGCTCGCTGTAGTTGCGCCCGATGGCTCCGAGATGAAGGTTGCGGTGCAGTTCATCGAACCAGGCACGCAGCGGCAGCCACTGGCCGTAGGTGGTCAACGCGCCGCGGACGTCGCCGGTGTAGGGATCGACGAACACCGTGCGGGCATAGTCGGGTGGCACGTCGGCGACATCGAGGGTGACCCACGTGGTTTCGTCGGGTGCGGCCGGCGGCCGGATGCTGGCGACCGTGCCTTCGGGATGGGCCCGACGCACCGCGGCGATCTGGTCCGACAACGGGATCCGGTGATCACCGATGTGCTCGACGGTGAGTTCGTGACGGTGCACGAACGTGTCGATCTGCGGGATCAGCGCGTACAGCAGGCCGGTGAACGCCGCGATCAGGATGAACGGGGCGACGAACACTCCGGCGTAGAAATGCAGGCGCATCAGGACCGGGCGGAATCTGACCCGGGCCGAGGCGGGCAACGGCCTGGGTCTGGCGTTCGGCGCAACGGGTGTACCGTCGCGGTCGACGGGATCTTCCAGCGGGGTGTGGCTCACGGTGGTCGCGACTTTCCTCGGGGTAGCGGGCACGGGAGATCGACGGTGGTTCGTGTGCATTGGTCGGTCGGGGCGGGCGAATAGTTCCCGCGGCCGGGAATGTCTACGACAGACGGTCGTAGGCTCGTTGATGAATACCTGTCTCGGACGGAGGACGTCACCCCGGTGCAGTCAAGCCAGAAGTGCCCGCGGGCGAAGAGTGCCGCGGCGGTGGCGATCGCGGCCGCGCTGGCCGGCCTGGTCGCCTACGGCCTGACCGGGCGTGCCGGCGTGTATGCGGCCACCGGTGATTCCTATCCGGGTGCGCTCACCGCTGCGGCGCTACCGGTCGGACAGTTCATCGCCACGCTGTGCGGGGCTGTGTGCCTTGGCGGCCTGCTCTACGTCGTCACCACCGCCCGGCCCGACATCGCCGGGGTGATCGACGAGCGGGCGTTCCGTGTGCACCTGCTGATCGAGCGGGCCGCCGCGGTCTGGGCGGCCACGGCGCTGATCATGGTCGCGGTGTCCGCAGCGAGCGCCGCGGGCGCCGACGTCACGCGGCTTGTGCTGCGCGGCAGCCTGATTCCCGCGATCGTGGCATCGGAGACATCGCGAGCGTGGGTCGTGGTTGCCGCTGCAGCATTTCTCGTGGCAGTTACAGTGCGATTTTCGGTCAAGTGGATCACCCACGTGGTGCTGCTGGTGCCCGCTGTCGTCGCCGTGGTGGCGGTGACGGTCAGCGGTAACGCGGGCCAAGGACCCGACCACGACTATGCGACGAGCACAGCGATCGTTTTCGCCGTCGCATTGGCTGCGCTGGCCGGTTTCAAGGTGGCGGCCGTTACCGGTCCGCCCGCTTCCGAGGTGGCGCGCCGCGTGTTGCTCCTCGAAACCCTCAGCGGTGCCGTCGCGTTCGGTTACGGCGCGATCCTGCTGGCCCTGCTCGCTGGATCCGGCCTGCTGCACACCGGTTACGGGCGGGTCGGACTCGTCGCCGGTACCGTCCTGCTCGCCGTATGGCTGGGTGACGTCATCACCGTGTGGCGTCGCGACAAATCGCCGTACCGCGGGAAGGCCGCGATCGACGCGGTGGCCCTGATCGCGGTGCTGGCACTGCTCGCCGTGATGGCCACCCAACCCGCGCCGCGTCTGCTGGCGCACCGCTTCACCGCCTGGGACGTCTTCCTGGGGTATCAACTGCCCGATCCGCCAAGCGTGCTGACGCTGCTGACCGTGTGGCGGTTCGACACCTTCATCGGTGTGGGCACCATTGTCCTGGCCGGGCTGTACCTTGCCGGATACCTGAGGCTGCGCCGTCGCGGCGACGATTGGCCCGCCGGCCGGCTCGCGGCGTGGTTGGCCGGATGCGCCGTGCTGGTCTTCACCGTCAGTTCCGGGGTGCGGGCGTACGGGTCGGCGATGTTCAGCGTGCACATGGCCGAACACATGACCCTCAACATGTTCATCCCCGTGCTGCTCGTCCTGGGCGGTCCGGTGACCCTGGCGCTGCGTGCGCTACCCGCCGCCGGTGACAGTCGGCCGCCGGGACCCCGGGAATGGCTGCTGTGGCTGGTGCACTCCAAAGTCACGGCGTTCCTGGCGAACCCGATGATCGCGTTCATCCTGTTCGTCGCGTCGCTGTACATCGTGTACTTCACGCCGATCTTCAACACCCTGGCGCGGTACCACTGGGGCCACGAGCTGATGAGCCTGCACTTCCTGCTCGTCGGATATCTCTTCTATTGGGGCATCATCGGTATCGACCCCGGACCGCGGAAGCTGCCGTTCCTGGGCCGCCTCGGACTGCTGTTCGCGGTCATGCCTTTTCACGCCTTCTTCGGCATCGCGACCATGACGATGACCTCGGTGATGGGCGGACCGTTCTACCGCAGCGTGGCGCTGCCGTGGCTGGCCAGCATCGAGGACGACCAGCACCTCGGCGGCGCAATCGCCTGGGGCTCAAGCGAACTTCCGGTCATCATCGTCGTCATCGCGCTGGTGGCCCAGTGGGCGCGTCAAGACCGTCGCGCGGCGTCGCGATCCGACCGCCACGCCGACTCCTCCTATGCCGACGACGAGCTCGACGCCTACAACGCCATGCTGAGGGAACTGTCCCGCGACCGGCACTGAGCGCGTGTGGTGCTCGCGGCGGCAGTAGCCGATTGCTGGTCGGCTCGGCGGACGCACCGCCTGCTATCGACCGAAGTTGCGCAGCCGCAAGCTGTTCGACACGACGAAGAACGACGAGAACGCCATCGCCGCACCCGCGATCAGCGGATTGAGCAGGCCGGCCGCGGCGATCGGGATGGCGGCCACGTTGTAACCGAACGCCCACACCATGTTGACCCTGATCGTGCGCATGGTGGCGGCGGCCAGATCCAGCGCGAGCGGGACGACGTCGAGATTGTCGCGGACCAGAATGATGTCGGCAGCGCCGATCGCGACGTCGGTACCGCGGCCGATCGCCATGCCGAGATCGGCGCAGGCCAGCGCCGGTCCGTCGTTGATGCCGTCGCCGACCATCGCCACGACGCGGCCACGGTCGCGCAATTGCTCGATGACGTCGACCTTGCCCTCGGGCAGGACGTCGGCGATCACCTCGTCTATGCCCACGCGCGCGGCGACCGCGGCGGCCGCCGCCGGGTTGTCGCCGGTCAGCAGGACCGTGCGCAGTCCCCGCTGGTGCAGTGCGGCGACGGCGTCCGCGGCTGAGTCCTTGACGGCGTCGGACACCGCGATGACTCCGCACGGCTCGCCGTCGACCTCGACGAAAACTACAGTGTCACCGCGTGATTCACCGTTGTGACGCCCCGTGGTCAGGGTCGGTGAATCGCATTGCGGGGCGATCCACGACGGTTTACCCACCCGCACGGCCCGGCCGGCTACGTTGCCGCTGACACCGCGGCCGGCAACCGCGCGGAAATCCTCCACGGGCTCGCCGCGGCCACCGGCGGTCGCGATGGCCAGCCCCACGGCGTGTTCGGATGCCGATTCCACGGTCGCCGCCAGGGCCAGCACATCCTCGGGACGCCACCCCGGCACCGCGACCACCGTGGTGACGCTCAACCGGCCCGTCGTCAGGGTGCCGGTCTTGTCGAAGACCACGGTGTCCACGGCGCGGGTGGCCTCCAGCGACTGATGGCCCTTGAGGAAGATGCCGAGCTGGGCGCCGCGGCCGGACGCGACCATCATGGCCGTCGGCGTGGCCAGACCGAGCGCGCACGGGCATGCGATGACCAGCACCGCGAGCGCCGCCGAGAATGCCCGGTCCCCTCCACTGCCGGCGAGCAGCCACGCACTGGCCGTCAGCGCCGACAGCACGAATACCGTGGGCACGAACACCGACGCGACACGGTCGGCGAGGCGTTGCGCGTTGGCCTTCTGTGTCTGGGCTTCCTCGACGAGGCGAACCATGCCGGCGAACCTGGTGTCGGCGCCGACCGCCGCGGCCTCGACGATCAGTCGGCCGTCGAGCACCACGGTGCCGCCGACGACGTTGGAACCTGGATCGGCCCACACCGGTTTGGCCTCGCCGGTCATGGCGCTCATGTCGACGGCCGCGGAGCCCTCGATCACCAGACCGTCGGCGGCGATGGTCTGCCCCGGGCGCACCACGAAGCGCTGCTGCTCTTTGAGTTCGTCGGCCGGGATGAGCATCTCCGAGCCGTCGGCGTGCAGCACCGTGACATCCCTGGCGGACAGCGCCGCGAGCGCCCGCAGCGCCCCGCCCGCCTTCGACTTGGCGCGGGCCTCGAAGTACCGGCCGGCCAGCACGAACACCGTGACCCCGGCAGCCACCTCGAAGTAGATGGCATCGCTGCCCAGCAGCGCCTGCCAGATGCCGCGCCGGTCGGTGCTGTGGTGGGTGCTGAACAGCGTGTAGAGCGACCAGATAGTGGCCGCGGTGATGCCGACCGAGATGAGCGTTTCCATCGAAGCGCTGCGATGCCGGGCATTGCGCAGTGCCACCCGGTGGAACGGCCACGCCGCCCAGGTCACCACCGGCAGTGCCAGCGCGGTGAGCACCCAGGCCCAGCCGGTGAAGCGCGTGCTCGGCACCACGGCGAACATCACCGACAGGTCGGCGAGCGGCACGAACAGTACCGCCGCGACAGCCAACCGGATAAGCAGATGACGCGCGTGATCGGCGTCGGGATCTCCATCGTCGTCGACGCCGGCCTGCCGGGGTGTGGCCTCATACCCGGTCCGCTGCACGACCTCGCAGAGTTCCTGCGCGCCGGTCTGCTCATCGGTGTCGATGGTCGCGACGCGGGTGGCGAAGTTGACCGAGGCCCGCACCCCGGGGACCTTGTTCAGCGCCTTTTCCACCCGGTTGGCACACGCGGCGCAGGACATGCCGGTGACGTCCAGTTGGACCCGCTGGGTGCTCACCGTATCGTCGCGCACCGGCGCCGAACTCGACATCGTGTTGCTTCCTCCTTGCCCATGCGGCCTATGCGCCTAATGGTCGGTGCGACGCGTCGGAAAGTTCCCGGGCGCGATGACCTACGCTGACTAGCCGTGGCGACAGGTGACGACGACCAAATTACCCACCTCGCCAAATCCGCGGGCCGGGGTGACCAGGCCGCACTGTCGCAGTTCATCGAGGCCACCCAACGCGACGTCTGGCGCACGGTTGCCTACCTCGCCGACCCCGGCAGCGCCGACGACCTGACCCAGGAGACATTCCTGCGGGCGATCCGCTCGCTGCCGCGGTTCACCGGTCGGTCCAGTGCCCGCACCTGGCTGCTGTCGATTGCCCGGCGGGTGGTGGTGGACCAGATTCGCTACAACACCAGCCGGCCGCGCACCGTGCATGTGGTGGATCTCGACGAGGTCACGGGTGCGGGCGGGCGCGGTACCCAGATCGAGAACATGGTCGAGATTCGGATGCTGCTGGCCGGCCTGGATGCCGACCGGCGCGAAGCGTTGCTCCTGACCCAGGTGATCGGCATGTCCTACACCGAAGCCGCCGAGGTGTGCGGGTGTCCGGTCGGCACCATCCGGTCTCGGGTGGCGCGCGCCCGCGACGATCTGATGCGTGCTGCGAACGCCGACGACCGCGCCGGCTAGACATCCTCGTCGCCGGCGCCTTCGGGAGACCAAAAGACTTCGTAGTCGGTGCAAAGCCCGATCGACCTACCTTCAACTCTGTCGCACACCCCACGGTGTCCCGCAAAGAGACTCAACGTCCGCGCGCTGGGTATAGTTGTCCCGCTGGTCGGTGGCGTTGCCGGTGGTCGACGGGGCGTGGCATGATCCACGCCGCTCAGGACCGAGCGAACGATGTCGATGAGCGAGGAGCACCGGTGACTGAAGAAGCCCAACCGATCCGGGTGGCGATCGCCTGCCAGGGCGGGGGTAGCCATACCGCCTTCACTGCCGGGGTGCTCGGCCGACTCCTCGAACCCGACGTCACCGATAAGTACAAGATCGTCGGCTTGAGCGGCACCTCGGGTGGGGCGATCTGCGCCCTGCTGAGCTGGACGGCACTGGTGGACAGCCAGCCGCAGAAGGCCGTCGAACTCCTCGAAGGCTTCTGGGCCGACAACGCGACGTCGTCACCGGCCGAGTGGATCATGAACTGGTGGACGGTGTGGGCCGGATACGCAGCGAATTACGTCGCGACGCCACAGATCAGCCCATACATGAACCCGGCGTCGGATTTGGGCCTGAAGCAGATGCGCGACATGCTCGAGACGTGGGTCGACTTCGATCGCCTCAATCACCCTGACGGTGACGACCCGGAATCCGAGCGGCCCATGCTCGTGCTCGGCGCAGTTGACGTCCTGTCGGGGGTTTTCAAGGCGTTCAACAGCCGTAAGGGTGAAATCACCGCGGAAGCGGTGATGGCGTCGTCGGCGCTCCCGAACCTGTTCCGGTCGGTTCCGGTCGGCGACAGCCTGTACTGGGACGGGTTGTTCTCCCAGAATCCGCCGATCCGCGACCTGCTCCCCGCCAAGCCCGACGAGATCTGGGTGATCCAGATCAACGCCCAATCCCGCTCCACCGAACCGACGACCGTCAACGAGATCGCCGACCGACGCAACGAGCTGGCCGGCAATCTGTCGCTCTATCAGGAGTTGCACTTCATCGAGAAGATCGGCCAGATGCTAGAAGCAGGGGTGTTGCGTAGCGCGCAGTACCGACCGATCGCCGTACGAATCATCGAAAAGTCGCGGTCAGAGAAGTCCCGCCGGTTGGGAACTGTGTCGAAGATGAATCGCGATCCGGCATTCCTTCGCGGCCTGATCGACGACGGTGCAGCCACCGCGGACGATTTCGTCACAGCGCTGGACTTCGAGCGGGCCTGGCGGAGCAAAGACGCCGACGGGGTGTTCAAGTTTTTCGCCGACGATTGCAAACTGATTTCTACTGACCCCTTCTCCATCGCATCGTTGCACGGCGACAAGGACGGACTGCACGGCTTCATCACCGAGCAGCTGGCCAGGGAGATCGAAGTCGACATGACGAGGCGCCAGTTCGCCGGCGACGAAGTGCGCTGGCGGGTTCGGTTCTCCGGCGGAGATGCCGGCGAATGCGCAGACGGGCAGGCGGGAGCACGGTTCGAGGACGGCAAGATCGTCCGCTTTACGCTCGGCGCCGGTTGAGGACCGCGACCGGCATCAGCACCGGGAGAAATTGTGTTGTGTGTGCCTTCTCCAAAACTGTGATGGTGCAGTGCTCACCACCAGCTGCTCAGCGACCAGCGTCCCGCTACCGAATCGCTATCCGTTCGAGGCTCGCCGATCAACTCCCATTAGGCTCGCGGCGTGCTGATCGCGATCGAGGGCGTCGACGGTGCCGGCAAACGCACGCTGACCAACGGGCTACGCGCGGCGTTCGAATCCGCGCACAAGTCAGTCGGCAGCCTGGCGTTTCCGCGTTATCACCAGTCCGTGCCCGCGGACCTGGCTGCCGAAGCGCTGCACGGCGCACACGGTGACCTCGCCGGGTCGGTGCACGCGATGGCGGTGCTGTTCGCGTTGGACCGGGCCGGTGCGCGTGAGGAGATCGAGCATCTGCGCTCCGCCCACGATGTCGTCATCCTCGACCGTTACGTCGCCTCCAACGCCGCCTACAGTGCGGCCCGGTTGCACGAGGGCGCCGACGGGGCAGTGGTGTCCTGGGTGCGTGAGCTCGAATACGAGCGGTTGAAGCTGCCGGTCCCGGACTGGCAGGTGCTGCTGAACGTGCCGACCGAACTCGCCGTACAGCGCGCCGAGCACCGGGCCAACACCGAGGCCGACCGGGCCAAGGACGCCTACGAGCGCGACGGTGGGCTGCAACAGCGCACCGGTGAGGTGTACGCGGCGCTGGCCGCGGCCGACTGGTGCGGACGGTGGGTGATTGCGGGCCCCGACGTTGATCCCGCGGCACTGGCGCTGAAGTTGAACTGATGCGGGGCGTCGCAGTTGAACTGACACGGCCCGTTAGGGCGCCAGAGAGTCCTTTCCGCGCTGCTCGACGACCCATACCGCGATCTGGGTGCGGGAGATGAAGCCGAGCTTGCCGAGAATGTGCTCGATGTGCGCCTCCACGGTGCGGCGCGCAATCACGAGCTTTGCGGCGATTTCCTTGTTGGTCATGCCCTCGGCGATCAGCGCGGCGACCTCGCGTTCCCGTCGGGTCAGCGCATCGTTCGGCCGCGGTGACGCTACGGTCGCCGGCGACGGCGTGCGTTCGGAGAGTGCGTAACCGATCGCAGCGTCGGTGCGCATCTGGTGGCCGCTCTCGAACTCAGCGTCGTATGCCTTGCGCCCCAGCGCCTGCTGGACGCGCTCCTGCTGCTGGTTGTGCACCGACACGAGGTGGCGCATGCCGTACAGGGGTGCGCCGATCCGCCGCCACAGCCGGTCGGCCGCGCCCAGCAGCCGGGCCGCGCGCCGGGGCTCCGGCTCGCCGCCGGCCGCCCACGCCAGGATCTCCAAGCAGAAGGCGATCACCCACTGCTCGCTGAACTCGCGGGCCAACCGCAGGCTCTCCAGCGCCGAGTCGGCGGCGCGCTCGCCATCGCCTTGCAGCCACGCGACGAGTGCGCGGTCCCACAGCATGTACGACTTCATCCAGCGCTCGCCGAGCGCGTCGCACAGTGCCACGGCGTCCGTGCAGACCTGCATGGCGGACTTCATGTCGCCGAGCAGCGTGGTTACGCCCACGAGATAGAAGCTGGCGTCGAGGGTGCCAAGCTTGCTGCCTGTGGCGCGATGCCGGTCCAGCGCTTCTGCGAGCAGGCGCCGCGCCGCAGGCAGGTCTCCCTCGGACATCTTCGTCATACCGTCCAGCTGCACCGCCCATGCCGCCGCATCGGTGTCGCCCAGCTGCTCGGCGAGCGGCGTGCACTCCTCGAGCATCGCCCTGGCCGCACCTATGTTCTCTTCGAGCGTGGACAGATATCCGGTCACCCACAGCGCACGTGCCCGAATGTCGCTGGGCTGCGTGTCCAGCGCCAGCCCGCGCTCCAGCCAGCGGCGCCCTTCACTGGTCAGCCCAGATGCGATCCAGAAGAACCACAACGCGCTGGCCATCCGCAAGCCAGTGGCGGCCTCGTCCGGCTCCGTGAAGCAGAATTCGAACGCGATACGGAGGTTGCTGTGTTCGTGGTGCAGCGTATTGAGCCACCTGCCCTGTTCGGGGCCCAGCCAGTCCGCCCGCACCCGTTCGACGAGGTCGGCGAAGTAGTCTCGGTGGCGTCGGCGCTGCACATGCTCGTCACCGTCGGCGCGCAGCCGCTCCAGCCCGTACTGGCGGATGGTCTCCAGCAATCGGTACCGCTGATGACCGTCCAGCTGTTCGGAGATCACGATCGACTTGTCCACCAGCGTCGCCAGCACACCGAGTACGTCCTGCTCGTCGAGCTCATCGCTCGAGCAGGTCGCTTCTGCCGCGGACAGGCTGAATCCGCCGGAGAACACCGATAGTCGCGCCCACAACAGCCTCTCCTGCTCCGAGCACAGCTCGTGGCTCCATTCGATCGACGCCCGCAGGGTCTGATGCCGTGGCAGCACACCGGGGCTACCCGCCGTGAGCAGCCTGAAGCGGTCCTCGAGCCGGTCCAGGATCTCGTTCGGCGAGAGGGCGCGAAGCCGCACCGCGGTCAGCTCGATTGCCAGTGGGATCCCGTCCAACCGCTGGCAGATGCGCGAGATCGTCTCGGCATTCTCCTCGGTCAATGCGAATTCCGGCTGCACCGCGGTCGCGCGGTCGACGAACAGCGTCACCGCCTCGTACTGGCCGAGCTCCTCCGGCGGCAGCCGCACCTCGTCGGGCATGGACATCGTCGGAATCTGGAAGATGTACTCCCCGGTCAGCCCGAGGGCCTGCCTGCTAGTGGCGAGAATGCGTACACCAGCCGCGCCGTGCAGCACCGCCTCGGCGACCATGGCGCAGGCGTCGCGCAGATGCTCGCAGTTGTCCAGCACCAGCAGCAGGTTTTTGTCCGACAGGTATTCCACCAGGGCAGGCGTGGGCAATCGCCCGCTGCGGTTGTGCAGTCCGAGCGTGCTCGCGATGGTCTGGGCGAGCAGTGCCTCGTCCTTCAGCTCCGCCAATTCCACCAACCACACGCCGTCGGGGAAAGCGCGTTGCAGATCCGCGGCAACACGCAGAGACAGCCGAGTCTTGCCCGCGCCGCCGACACCGGTGAGAGTGACCAGCCGCGACGCCGAGAGTAGTCGCTTGATCTTGGCGATCTCCTGGCGACGTCCGATGAAATTGGTCAGTTCCGCCGGAAGATTGCCCTTGGGGCGCACACTCGACGGTGATTCGGCTTTCCAGGCCGTGTCCTGTTGCGCCGTGTCCTGGTGAGCCGCACCCAATTCGGCGTGCACGGCCATATCGTCGACGGCGAAGCCATGGAGGCGTTGGGACTCACGCAGGAGGCGGCCCAGTTCCGCAGCGGACGGTCGGCACTCCGGGTCGTCGGACATCGTTTGCTCGATGATCACGCTGACGTCCTCAGGGACGCCGTGCTCACGTGGATTCGGGATGGGCTCGGTGGTGATCCTCAGGAACTGGGCCACCATCTGCTCACCGCTGCGTCGTTCGAACGCGGCGTGACCGGTGAGCGCCGCGAACAGGGTCGCGCCGAGTCCGTAGACGTCCGCGGCCGGACTTGGAGGCCGTCCCACGATGACCTCTGGCGCGGAGAAGGCCGGTGAACCTGTCACGAGACCGGTGGCGGTCTCGAAGCCTCCCGCGACGTGGGCGATGCCGAAGTCCGTCAGTGCCGGCTCGCCGTAATCGGTGAGCAGGACATTTCCCGGTTTGACATCGCGATGCACGATACCCAGGCGGTGCGCGGCATCCAGGGCGCCGGCCAGCTTCACCCCGAGCCGCAGCACGTCCTTCAGCGGAAGTGGACCATGATCACGAATCCGCGTGTGCAGAGAGTCCTGGGGGTGATAGGGCATGACGAGGAAAGGATGGCCGCTGTCGGTGGTGCCCACCTCGAGGACATACACGATGTTGGGGTGCCCGGTCATCCGGCCCACCGCACGCTGTTCGCGATAGAACCGCGCGCAATTCTCCTCGTCGAGGTCTGCCGTGAGGACCTTGACCGCTACCGTGCGGTCAAGCGAGGGCTGGGTGCAGCGGTAGACGACGCCAAAACCGCCGCGGCCGATCTCTTCAGCGTCTTCGAATCCGGCAGCTGCCAATTCCGCCGTGATGGAACCTGAAACGGCGTATTGCGTCACGAATGGATCGACATCGGCCATCGAAACCTCGATTCATCCGAGACGCCGGCCCAGTTGCTACATCAGCCATATCGCGATGATCTACGCCTAAGCATATCCCCGGTTGCGCGGACGATTACCGTGTCGCAACCGTCTGATGCACTGGATCGAGCCGGTGCGCCGCCAAGATCACCGCGTGTGGTACCCGAGTTTTATCGCACTCTGGTGACACCATGGACACCATGAGGCAAAGGATCCTTGTCGTCGACGACGACCCATCGCTGGCCGAGATGCTCACCATCGTGTTGCGTGGCGAGGGTTTCGACACCGCGGTCATCGGCGACGGCAGCCAGGCGCTCACCGCCGTCCGCGAGCTGCGACCGGATCTGGTGCTGCTGGACCTGATGCTGCCCGGCATGAACGGCATCGACGTGTGCCGGGTGCTGCGGGCCGATTCCGGTGTGCCCATCGTGATGCTGACCGCCAAGACAGATACCGTCGACGTGGTCCTCGGGCTGGAGTCCGGCGCGGACGACTACGTGATGAAGCCGTTCAAGCCGAAGGAATTGGTGGCACGGGTGCGGGCGCGGTTGCGCCGCAACGAAGATGAGCCGGCCGAGCTGCTGTCGATCAGCGACGTGGAGATCGACGTGCCGGCCCACAAGGTGACCCGGCAGGGTGAGCAGATTTCATTGACACCGCTGGAATTCGACCTGCTGGTGGCGTTGGCACGCAAACCGCGACAGGTGTTTACTCGTGATGTGCTGCTCGAACAGGTGTGGGGATATCGACACCCCGCTGACACCCGTTTGGTGAACGTGCATGTCCAGCGGTTGCGGGCCAAGGTCGAGAAAGACCCGGAGAACCCACAGGTGGTGCTGACCGTTCGAGGAGTGGGATACAAGGCCGGACCCCCGTGATATTTGGCTCCAGACGGCGCATCCGTGGGCGCTGGGGAGGTTCCGGCCCACTGTTGCGCGGATTGGGGACACTGGGCCGGGCTGTTGGTCTGATTTGGCGCCGCTCGCTGCAATTGCGCGTGGTGACGCTGACGCTCGGACTCTCCCTTGCCGTCATCCTGGTACTGGGCTTCGTGCTGACCAGTCAGATCACCGACCGGATCCTGGAAGTCAAGGTCAAGGCCGCCACCGAAGAGGTCGAGCGGGCCCGAAACACGGTCAGCGGCATCGTCGGTGGGGAAGAGTCGCGGTCCCTGGACAGCAGCCTGCAGCTGGCGCGCAACACCCTCATCGACCGCAAGGCCGACGTCCGTGGTGATCTCGCGGGCGCGTTCGACGCGGTGCTAGTGGTCCCGGGCGACGGGCCACGAGCGGCCACTGCCGCGGGCCCGGTCGCCCAGGTGCCCAACGCATTACGCGATTTCGTCAAGGCCGGCCAGGTCAGCTACCAGTACGCCACGGTGCACACCGAAGGGTTTACCGGGCCCGCGCTGGTCGTCGGCACCCCGGTCTCGTCGTCGGTGCCCAATCTTGAGCTCTACCTGATCTTTCCGCTGAACAACGAAGAAAGCACCATCTCGTTGGTGCGCGGCACCATGGCCACCGGCGGCGTCGTGCTGCTCGGCCTGCTCGCCGCCATCGCGTTGGTGGTGGCGCGCCAGATCGTGCAGCCTGTGCGTTCGGCGTCGCGCATCGCCGAGCGGTTCGCCGAGGGGCATCTCACCGAGCGGATGCCGGTGCGCGGCGAGGACGACATGGCGCGGCTCGCGGAGTCGTTCAACGACATGGCCGAGAGCCTGTCCCGGCAGATCCAACAGCTCGAGGAGTTCGGTAACCTGCAGCGCCGCTTCACCTCCGACGTCAGCCATGAGCTGCGCACCCCGCTGACCACCGTGCGGATGGCGGCCGATCTGATCTACGACCACAGTGACGACCTCGACCCGGCGCTGCGCCGTTCGACCGAGCTGATGGTCAACGAGCTCGACCGCTTCGAGACGCTACTGGCCGACCTGCTGGAGATCTCTCGGCACGACGCGGGTGTGGCCGAACTGTCGGTCGAGTCGGTGGATCTGCGCGGCACCGTGCGCAGCGCGCTCGACAATGTCGGGCACCTGGCGGCCGACGCCGACATCGAACTGGACGTCGACATGCCGCGCGAGGAGGTGATCGCCGAAGTGGATCCCCGTCGGGTGGAGCGGATTCTGCGCAATCTCATCGCCAACGCGATCGACCACGCCGAACACAAGCCGGTGCGGATCCGGATGGCCGCCGACGAGGACACCGTCGCCGTCACCGTCCGCGACTTCGGCGTCGGGCTGCGTCCCGGCGAGGAGAAGTTGGTGTTCAGCAGGTTCTGGCGATCCGACCCGTCGCGCGTCCGACGCTCCGGCGGCACCGGCCTGGGCCTGGCGATCAGCATCGAGGATGCCCGGCTGCATCAGGGCAGGCTGGAAGCCTGGGGTGAGCCGGGCAAGGGCGCCTGCTTCCGGCTGACCCTGCCGTTGGTTCGCGGCCACAAGGTGACCGCAAGTCCCTTGCCGCTCAAACCGATTGAGCCGCAACATAACCCACACCGACCGGTCCGGGAAGAGGAGAACGTGTGAAGCGCGTGCTGGCCGCGCCGATCATCGGCCTGGTGGTGCTCACGTCCAGCTGTGCGGGAATCCCCAGCACATCCTCACCCCAGGCGATCGGCACCGTCGAGCGCCCGGCGCCGCAGAATCTGCCCAAGCCGTCTCCGGAGATGGACCCCGACGTGTTGCTGCGGGAATTCCTCAAGGCCACAGCCGATCCTGCGAATCGTCATCTGGCCGCCCGGCAGTTTCTCACCGAATCTGCGTCGAGTTCCTGGGACGACGCCGGCAGCGCCCTGTTGATCGACCGGGTCGTGTTCGTCGAAACCCGTAGCTCAGACCGGGTTTCGGTGACCATGCACGCCGACATCCTCGGATCGTTCTCGGATCTCGGCGTATTCGAGACAGGGGAGGGTGCGCTGCCCGACCCGGGCCCGATCGAGTTGATCAAGACCAGCGGCGGGTGGCGCATCGACAAGCTGCCCAACGGTGTTTTCCTTGACTGGCAACAGTTTCAGTCCACCTACAAGCGCAACAACCTGTACTTCGTGGACCCGACCGGCAATACCGTCGTGCCCGACCCGCGCTACGTTGCGGTGTCCGACCCCGACCAGCTGGCCACCGAGCTGATCTCCAAGCTGATCGCCGGTCCGCGGCCCGAGATGGCCAAGTCGGTGGACAACCTGCTGGGCGCGCCGCTGAAACTGCGCGGCCCGGTCACGCGTGCGGACGGCGGCAAGACGGGTGTCGGTCGCGGCTACGGCGGTGCCCGTATCGATCTGGAGAATTTGCCGGCCGGAGATCCGCACAGCAGACAACTGCTGGCCGCCCAGATCATCTGGACGTTGGCGCGTGCAGGCATCAGTGGGCCCTACGTGATCAACGCCGACGGTGCGCCGCTCGACGACCGGTTCGCCGATGGCTGGGAAACCTCCGACGTCGCGGCCACCGATCCGGGGGCCGCCCCGGGCGCAGCAGCGGGGTTGCATGCACTGGTAGGCGGGTCGCTCGTGTCGCTGGAGGGGCAGGCGGCGCCACGGGTCTCGGGTTCCTTCGGGCTTGCGCCGAACCAGGTCTCGGCGTCGGTGTCACGCAACGGGCAGGAGGCTGCCTCTGTGGTGGTGGCACCGCCCGGCGCGCCCAATGCCGGCGCCACCCTGTGGATCGGCCCGCTGGGCGGCGGCGCAGCGCAGGCCATGGAGGGCCACACGCTGTCACGACCGAGCTGGGCGTTGGACCAGGCGGTCTGGGTGGTGGTCGACGGCATCAACGTGGTCCGCGCCATTCAGGACGCCTCCGGTGCCCCGGCCCGGATTCCGGTCGACACCACGGCGGTGGCCACTCGATACCCCGGGCCGATCACCGACCTGCAGCTGTCCCGTGACGGCACCCGGGCGGCGATGGTCATCAGCGGTCAGGTGATCCTGGCCGGTGTCGAGCAGAACCAGGACGGACAGTTCCAGCTGACCTATCCGCGCCGGCTCGGCTTCGGGCTTGGCAACACCGTGGTGTCGTTGGCCTGGCGGACCGGCGATGACATCGTGGTCTCGCGCACCGATCCGCAGCACCCCGTGTCCTACGTCAACATCGACGGGGTCAACTCCGACGGGCCGAGCCGCAATCTGGTGATGCCGGTGACCACCGTGGCCGCTAACCCGTCGACGGTGTACGTGGCCGATCAGCGTGGCGTACTGCAGCTTTCGGCGTCGGCCAGCAGCGACAACCCCGGCTGGTCGGAGGTGCACCCGTTGATGGTGGCCGGCGCGATACCCGTGCTGCCGGGCTGAGCCGATCCCGTTCGCCGGTCCGGCGTCTGTCGGTCCCTGCGCGCACACTGCCAGCATGCTCGACCTGATCCTGCCGCTGGAATGCGGCGGCTGCGGCGCCCCGGCCACGCCGTGGTGCCCGGCGTGCGCGTCGGTGCTCACGGTGCGTTCCGACGAACCGCACCTGGTCACCCCGCGTACCGATCCTGGCGTACCGGTGTTCGCGCTGGGGCGTTACGCGGGCGCCAGGCGCGCCGCCATCGTGGCCGCCAAGGAGCGGGGACGCACGGACCTCGTGGCACCGCTGGCGGCCGCACTGAGGGTTGGGCTGGATCGGTTACTGACCTGGGGTGTCGTCGGCGCGCCGCTGGACGTGGTGCCCGCGCCCACCCGCAGGCTCGCCGCCCGCCGTCGTGGTGGCGACCCCGTCACCGCGATGGCCATCGCGGCGTGCGCGGGTCGCCCCGGGGTGCGAACCGTGCCGGCGCTGCGGCTGCGGCCTTGGGTCCGTGATTCCGTCGGGCTTTCCAGCGCCGCTCGGCAGCGCAACATCGCCGGGCGGGTCCGTTT
The DNA here is from genome assembly GCF_000373905.1 of Mycobacterium sp. 155. NCBI lineage: Bacteria > Bacillati > Actinomycetota > Actinomycetes > Mycobacteriales > Mycobacteriaceae > Mycobacterium > Mycobacterium sp. 155. The sequence goes on along the minus strand of NZ_KB892705.1, from coordinate 2,548,366 downwards.
GGTGGCCGGTGTGACCGGCGAGGTGCTGCTCGTCGACGACATCGTGACGACCGGTGCCACCGCAGCCGAGTCGGTGCGTGTACTGCGCGGCGCGGGGGTCTTCGTGGCGGGCGTGTTGGTGCTCGCACATGCCTGACACAGGCGGCAACTGCCGCGCAATCAAACGGAAATGAAGAACTGGAAACATGTCGTCGAAATCGGTGGCACGAACCGGTGAACACGGACTACCGTCGGCAGCAACGATCCGTGAACACCTCACGGCGGCGCTCCGTCACCGCGCTACTTCACCGCACATAACCATTGCAAGGTAGGAGGTGAGTTACCCGACACTTGCGCCGATGGGCGGAGCGACAGAACTCTGATCCATCGCCGCGATTCGTTAGAGCCCGGCACGCAAACCGCGTGCAACGAGTGAGAGAAACGAGTTGCCAAGTATGTCAACCAATTCCATGGATTCAGTCCGCACCGTGGTGGTCGAGGATCATGACGCCGACGCCAACCTGGAACCCGACGCCGAAGTTGTGGTCAAGGGGCGCAACGTGGAGGTTCCCGATCATTTCCGTATCTATGTAGCGGAGAAACTGTCGCGCCTGGAGCGATTCGACCGGACCATCTACCTTTTCGACGTCGAACTTGACCACGAACGCAACCGACGACAACGCAAGAACTGTCAACATGTGGAAATCACCGCTCGAGGTCGGGGCCCAGTAGTCCGCGGCGAGGCCTGCGCGGACAGTTTCTACGCGGCCCTTGAATCAGCGGCCGACAAGCTCGAGGCCCGACTGCGCCGCAGCAAGGACCGCCGCAAGATCCACTACGGCGACAAGACGCCGGTATCGCTGCACGAAGCGACTGCCCAGGATCCCGTCCTGGGAGAGCCGGGTGCGACGTCGGTGATCGACACCGGCGAACCCGCATACCTCGACGATCACGAACCCGGCCGGGTGGTACGCATTAAGGAGCACCCAGCCCGGCCTATGACCGTGGACGACGCCCTCTATGAGATGGAACTGGTCGGCCACGATTTCTTCCTGTTCCACGACAAGGAGTGCGACAAACCGACGGTGGTGTACCGGCGGCACGCCTACGACTACGGCTTGATCCGCCTCGCCTGATCGACCAGGCCGGCCGCAAACGCACCTCGGAGCGATCCGGGGTGCGTTTTCGTCTCCGCCGGTGAGTGCAACCGGGGATTTCGACCGGTCACCTACGATGGACCACGATCAACACTCGAAGATCCATCGATACCCACAGGGGATATAGCGTGCTGTCGAAGTTGCTCCGTTTCGGTGAAGGCCGCATGGTCAAGCGCCTCAAGAAGGTGTCTGAGTATGTCGACACCCAGGCCTCCGACGTCGAGAAGCTCTCTGACGCCGAGCTGCGGGCCAAGACCGACGAATTCAAGAAGCGGATCGCCGACGGCGAGCAGCTCGATGACCTGCTGCCCGAGGCGTTCGCGGTGGCCCGCGAAGCGGCCTGGCGTGTGCTCAGCCAGCGCCACTTCGACGTCCAGGTGATGGGTGGTGCGGCGCTGCACTTCGGCAACGTCGCCGAGATGAAGACCGGTGAGGGCAAGACCCTGACCGCGGTGCTCCCGGCCTATCTCAACGCGCTGAGCGGCAAGGGTGTGCACGTCGTCACCGTCAACGACTATCTCGCCAAGCGCGACAGTGAGTGGATGGGCCGAGTGCACCGTTTCCTCGGCCTTGATGTCGGCGTGATCCTGTCAGGACTTACGCCGGAGGAGCGTCGGGTCGCCTATGCGGCCGACATCACCTACGGCACCAACAACGAGTTCGGCTTCGACTACTTGCGCGACAACATGGCGCATTCGACCGAGGACATGGTGCAGCGCGGCCACAACTTCGCCATCGTCGATGAGGTCGACTCGATCCTCATCGACGAGGCCCGTACCCCGCTGATCATCTCCGGCCCGGCCGACGGCGCGTCGAACTGGTACACCGAGTTCGCCCGGCTGGCTCCGTTGATGAAGAAAGACGTCCACTACGAGGTGGACATCAAGAAGCGCACCATCGGCGTGCACGAGCTGGGTGTGGAGTTCGTCGAGGACCAGCTCGGTATCGACAACCTCTACGAGGCGGCTAACTCGCCGCTGGTCAGCTACCTCAACAATGCGCTGAAGGCCAAGGAGCTGTTCGAGCGCGACAAGGAGTACATCGTCCGCGACGGCGACGTGCTCATCGTCGACGAGTTCACCGGCCGCGTGCTGCTGGGGCGGCGCTACAACGAGGGCATGCACCAGGCCATCGAGGCCAAGGAGCACGTCGAGATCAAGGCCGAGAACCAGACGCTGGCCACCATCACACTGCAGAACTACTTCCGGCTCTACGACAAGCTCTCCGGCATGACCGGTACGGCTGAGACCGAGGCCGCCGAGCTCCACGAGATCTACAAGCTGGGTGTGGTGCCGATCCCCACCAACAGGCCGATGGTCCGCGCTGATCAGTCCGATCTGATCTACAAGACCGAGGAAGCCAAGTACATCGCCGTCGTCGACGACGTCGCGGAGCGCTACGAAAAGGGTCAGCCGGTGCTGATCGGCACCACCAGCGTCGAGCGTTCGGAATATCTGTCGCGCCAGTTCAGCAAGCGCAAAATCCCGCACAACGTGCTCAACGCGAAATACCACGAGCAGGAGGCCGGCATCATCGCCGAGGCGGGCCGGCTGGGCGCCATCACTGTGGCCACCAACATGGCCGGCCGCGGCACCGACATCGTGCTGGGTGGCAACGTCGACTTCCTGGCCGACAAGCGGCTGCGCGAACAGGGTCTGGACCCGGTCGAGACGCCGGAGGACTACGAGTCCGCGTGGGACGACACGCTCACGAAGATCAAGGACGAGGCCGACGAAGAAGCCGAAAAGGTCGTCGCCGCGGGGGGCCTGTACGTGCTGGGCACCGAGCGTCATGAGTCGCGCCGCATCGACAACCAGTTGCGAGGGCGCTCCGGTCGCCAGGGCGACCCGGGCGAGTCCCGGTTCTACCTGTCCCTGGGCGACGAGCTCATGCGGCGGTTCAACGGCGCGACGCTGGAATCGCTGCTGACCAGGCTCAACCTGCCCGATGACGTGCCGATCGAGGCCAAGATGGTCACCCGCGCCATCAAGAGCGCACAGACCCAGGTCGAGCAGCAGAACTTCGAGGTCCGTAAGAACGTCCTCAAGTACGACGAGGTGATGAACCAGCAGCGCATGGTCATCTACAAGGAACGCCGCAAGATCCTCGAGGGTGAGAACCTGCAGGAGCAGGCCCACGACATGCTGGTCGATGTCGTCACCGCCTACGTCGACGGCGCCACCGCCGAAGGCTACGCCGAGGACTGGGACCTGGAAACCTTGTGGACGGCGCTCAAGACCCTGTACCCGGTCGGCATCGATCACCACGATCTGGTGGATTCCAGTGCCGTCGGGGAGGCCGGTGAGCTCACTCGCGAGGAGCTGCGCGAAACCCTGATCAAAGATGCCGAGCGGGCCTACGCCGAACGCGAGAAGCAGCTGGAGGCGATTGCCGGCGAGGGCGCCATGCGTCAGCTGGAACGCAACGTGCTGCTCAACGTGATCGACCGCAAATGGCGCGAGCACCTCTACGAGATGGACTACCTCAAAGAGGGCATCGGCCTGCGGGCGATGGCGCAGCGCGACCCGTTGGTGGAATACCAGCGCGAGGGCTACGACATGTTCGCCGGCATGCTCGACGCGCTCAAGGAGGAGTCGGTCGGGTTCCTGTTCAACGTGCAGGTCGAAGCCGCCCCTGCTCCGGCGGTGGCCCCGGTGGCCGCCCCGCAGGGCCTCGCCGAGTTCGCCGCAGCGGCCGCGGAGCGGGCCTCGGCATCATCGGATTCCGCCGGCCGACCCGAGCCTGCCGCCGTCGCCACCAAGGAACGTCCGGCTGCGTTGCGGGCCAAGGGCATCGACGATGAGCGGACCGACAACGGCGCACCTGCGCTGACCTACAGCGGGCCTTCCGAGGACGGGTCCGTGGAGGTGCAACGCTCGGGTTCCGGCGGGGGTCGGCACGCGGCACCGTCCGGTGGTACCCGTCGGGAGCGCCGGGAAGCGGCGCGCCGGCAGGCCAAGACCGGTAAGCCGAGTTCGCACCGCAAGGGTTAGCCGACCTGCAGGGCAGTCAGTTGCCAACGGCCGCTGCGCAATTCGATTCTTGCAGCGATGGCGTGCACTCGCGGCCCGCGGCTGAAGGTGGCGAACACCTCTGCCCCGCCGGGCCCCGGTGCAGTGCGTAACCGCACCCGGCGCAGGGTTGCTGCTGCCGGTTGCCGAGCCGGTGGAAGGGCCAGCACTGCGTCGAGCACCTGAGAGCTCATCAGCGGCCGCAGCTGTGCAGGCGGCCGGCGTCGGTCAACGACCTCCAGCACTCGGCGCAGCGCCAGCTCGGCGAACTGTGCCGCCCCGGTCTGCGGTGGAAGGTCCGCCGGCGGCTCGACCAACCGCAACCGGCGTGGGCTCGGCCGGTGCAGTGTCGTGGGCGCCGGGCACGGCGTGAGAGCCACCGGGCCGAGCGGCCGCGGGGGCGGCTCACAGTCGACCACTGGGGCGGTCAACGACAACGTGGGGGTGGTTTCCGGGATGGGCACGGCAATCTCCAGCAGTGGGAACAGGCGGGACGCATCTGCTGGAGAGGTGCAGACCTGTCCATCATCGCACGCTCGAATTGCTGGCACGCGCGCCAGTTTCGCCGGATACCGTGACAGCCCCCAGCACCCGTGATGCGTGCCATCAGCACGGCCGGTTACCGTGACGGGGTTCCTGGCGACTGAAGGGGAGGTTGGCGCCGCATGGTGAGCAGGCTGTCGGCGTCCGACGCGACGTTCTACCACCTGGAGAACTCTTCGACTCCAATGTATGTGGGGTCGCTGGAGATCCTGCGCAAACCTCGGGCCGGGCTGAGCTACGAGACGCTGCTGGCGACCGTCGAACGGCGGCTGCCGCAGATTCCCCGGTACCGCCAGAAGGTGCGGGAGGTGACTCTGGGGCTGGCCCGACCGGTTTGGGTCGACGACCGTGACTTCGATATCACCTATCACATCCGTCGCTCGGCGCTGCCATCTCCGGGTAGCGATGCGCAGCTGCACGATCTGGTCGCGCGGCTGGGTTCCCGACCGCTGGACAAGACGCGTCCGCTGTGGGAGATGTACCTTGTCGAGGGCCTCACGAAGAACCGGATCGCCATCTACACCAGGTCCCACCAGGCATTGGTGAACGGGATGACGGCCCTGGAGATCGGCCACGTGATCGCCGACCGCACCCAGAAGCCGCCGGAGTTCGGCGAGGACATCTGGATTCCGGCCCGTGAACCCAGCGACAGGAAGCTCGTGCTCGGCGCCATCGGCGAGTGGATCGCCCGGCCGACCAGCCAGCTGGCGGCCGTGCGGGACGCCGTCATCGACGTGGCCACCAACAGTGGTGAGCTGGCCGCCGTCGGGCGCCGGGTGGCCGATGTGGTCCGCACCGTGGCCCGTGGCACTGCGCCCAGCAGCCCGTTGAACGCCACGGTGTCGCGCAATCGCCGGTTCACTGTGGCCGAGCATCGGCTGGAGGATTACCGGACGGTGCGAGCCCGCTACGACTGCGACATCAACGACGTGGTGCTCGCGGTGGTGGCCGGGGCGCTGCGCAACTGGTTGCTGTCTCGCGGCGAGCCGGTGACGCCCACCACCACGGTGCGGGCGATGGCGCCGATGTCGGTGTATCCGGACGCCGAATTGGATTCGACGGCACCCGGCCAGGCGATCAGTGAGGTGTCTCCGTTCCTGGTCGACCTGCCGGTGGGGGAGGGTAACCCCGTCGTGCGGCTATCCCAGATCGCCCACGCCACCGAATCACACTCCACCGCAGCCAGTCTGGTCGATGCGCGCACCATCGTCACGCTGTCGGGGTTCGCTCCGCCGACGTTGCATGCCATGGGGATTCGGGTGGCCACCGGCTTCTCGGCACGGCAGTTCAATCTGCTGATCACCAATGTGCCTGGGGCGCAGAAGCAGATGTACGTCGCGGGGACCAAGCTGCTGGAGACCTACGCGGTACCGCCGCTGCTGCAGAACCAGGTGTTGGCGATCGGTGTGACTTCCTACAACGGCATGCTGTACTTCGGGATCAACGCCGACCGCGACGCCATGAGCGATGTCGACGTGGTGCCGAGCCTGCTGCGCGAGTCGCTGGAGGAGCTGCTCGATGCGGCCAGATGAGGCCGTCGACATCCCGCACCGCGGAATGCACTCCTAGAATTCGTGAATGGATACAGCATCGAACGGCGGGTCGGCCGGCGGCCGGAAGCGCGACGGCAAGCCGAAGCTCTCGAACAAGGTGTATGAGGCCGAGTTGTTCCGGCTGCAAACAGAGTTCGTGAGGATGCAGGAGTGGGTCCGGCATACCGGCGCTCGCATCGTGGTGGTGTTCGAGGGCCGCGACGCCGCGGGCAAGGGTGGCACCATCAAGCGGATCACCGAGTATCTCAGCCCGCGGATCGCGCGGGTGGCCGCGCTGCCCGCACCCACAGAACGCGAACGGGGCCAATGGTATTACCAACGCTACGTCGCGCACCTGCCCGCCAAGGGCGAGATCGTGCTGTTCGACCGGTCCTGGTACAACCGGGCCGGCGTCGAACAGGTCATGGAGTTCTGCACGCCGCAAGAGCATCACTTGTTCCTGCGCCAGACACCGATCTTCGAGCAGATGCTGCTCGAGGACGGGATCCTGTTGCGCAAGTACTGGTTCTCGGTGTCCGACGACGAGCAGTTGCGTCGGTTCCGGTCGCGGCAGGACGATCCGATGCGGCAGTGGAAGCTCTCGCCGATGGATCTGGAATCGGTGTACCGCTGGGAGGATTATTCACGGGCCAAGGACCAGATGATGGTTCACACCGACACGCCGCAAAGTCCTTGGTATGTCGTCGAATCCGACGTCAAGAAGCATGCCCGGCTCAATATGATGGCGCATCTGCTGTCCACCATCGACTACCACGACGTGGAGCGGCCGCAGGTGACACTGCCCGATCGGCCCGTGTTGACCGGAGGCTACCGGCGTCCGTCACGGGATCTGGCCCGCTACGTCGGCGATCATGTCGCGACGTTGATCGGGGACTGCGAGTAGCTCGGGGCCTGGGCGGGCTAATCTCGCGGAGTGCACGTCTACATCCCGGCGACTCTGGCCGGCCTGCAACAACTCGTCGCCGACCGGTCCCTGCGTGTCATGAATGGGACCGCGTTCGCGGTGACCCCGACCCTGCGGGAGGCCTACGCCGCGGGCGACGACGATGAACTAGCCGAAGTCGCGCTGCGAGAGGCCGCGTTGGCCTCGCTGCGCCTGTTGGCTAGCGGGGGTGATACCGACCTGCCGCCTCGTCGCGCGGTGGTGGTTGCCGATGTGGCGACGGCCAAGCCGCGGCCCGATCTCGACGACGCGGTCGTGCGGCTGTCAGGGCCGGCGGCCATCGAGGATGTCATCGCTGTCTACGTGGACAACGCCGCTGCCGAATCTGCCGTGCTGGCGGCGGTGGACGTGGTCGACGCTGCGGACCTCGGTGACGAGGACGCCGAGCTCACCGTGGGGGATGCCCAGGATCACGACCTGGCCTGGTATGCGCCGCAGGAATTGCCGTTTCTGCTCGAACTGCTCTGAATAAACCCTGTTTTCGCCATCGCCGAGGCTGCGGATCTGGTGGAGAATCAGGAGCATGACTTGTGCCGCTCATCGAATGCCAAGGCTGGCTACGACACCGTAAGTTACGGTACCGTAGGTTGTCATGGCCAAGAACTCCATAAAATTCTCGGCCAATGTGGCCGACACTGTTCGCCCCACTGTCGCGGGTGCCAAGGAGCGTCCCGGCTGGCATGCGTTACGCACCATTGCGGGCCGGATCACCACACCGCTGCTGCCTGACGACTACCTGAAGCTCGCTAACCCGCTGTGGTCGGCTCGCGAGTTGCGGGGAAAGGTGGTCGAGGTCCGGCAGGAGACCGCCGATTCCGCGACGCTGGTGGTCAAGCCGGGCTGGGGATTCTCGTTCGATTACGAGCCCGGGCAGTACATCGGAATCGGTGTGCTGATGGACGGCCGGTGGCGCTGGCGCTCCTACTCGCTGACCTCGGTGCCGGACAAGCATCCGATCGCCGGTCAGCGCACCATCGCCATCACCGTCAAGGCGATGCCCGAGGGATTCCTGTCCAGCCACCTGGTCAACGGCCTGGCGCCAGGCACCGTGGTGCGGCTGGCTGCCCCGCAGGGCAACTTCGTCCTGCCCGATCCGGCGCCGGCGTCGGTACTGTTCTTGACCGCCGGCTCCGGCATCACCCCGGTCATGTCGATGCTGCGCACGCTGGTGCGTCGCGATCAGGTCACCGACATCATCCATGTGCATTCGGCGCCGACCGAATCGGACGTGATGTTCGCTACCGAGCTGGCCGAGCTGCACGAAGCTCATCCGGGCTACCGATTGCAGCTGCGCACCACCCGCACAGAGGGGCGGCTGGACCTGTCCCGGCTGGCCGAGGCGGTGCCGGACTGGCAGGAACGCCAGGCCTGGGCGTGTGGACCGGAAGGCATGCTCAACGACGCCGAGAAGGTGTGGGCGGCGGCGGGTATCCCCGAGCATCTGCACTTGGAACGGTTCGCGGTGTCGCGGGCCGCGGTGCACGGGGTCGGTGGCACCGTGACGTTCGAGCGCAGTGGCAAGACCGTCGAAGCCGACGGTGCGACGCCGCTGATGGATGCGGGCGAACAGGTCGGCATCCAGATGCCCTTCGGGTGCCGGATGGGTATCTGCCAGTCCTGCGTCGTGGGTCTGGTCGGTGGACACGTCCGCGACTTGCGTACGGGCGTCGAATATGAACCCGGGAACCGGATTCAAACCTGTATTTCGGCGGCTTCCGGCGATTGTGTACTCGACGTTTAAACTTTACTGACTGGTAACCTACGGTAACGTAGGTTACGCTAGCGTAGGTAAGAGAGAGGAGGCTGACGATGGCTATCACCGACGTTCCCGCGTACGCGCATCTCACTGAGGCCGATATCGAGAACCTGGGCATCGAGCTCGATGCGATCCGTCAGGACATCGAAGACTCCCGCGGGGAGCGCGATGCGCGCTATATCCGCCGCACGATCGCTGCGCAGCGCGCCCTCGAGGTGGCGGCCCGGCTGATGCTGGCGGCCAGCACACGACGTTCGGCCTGGTGGGCGGGTACGGCGACCCTGGGCGTGGCCAAGATCATCGAGAACATGGAGATCGGCCACAACGTCATGCACGGCCAGTGGGACTGGATGAACGATCCCGAGATTCACTCCTCGTCGTGGGAGTGGGACATGAGCGGGGCGTCCAAGCACTGGCGGTTCACCCACAACTTCATGCACCACAAGTACACCAACATCCTCGGCATGGACGATGACATCGGCTACGGCCTGATCCGGGTCACGCGTGATCAGCGGTGGAAGCCCTTCAACCTGCTCAACCTGTTCTACAACACCATGCTGTGCGTGTTGTTCGAATGGGGTGTCGGGCTGCAGCACCTGGAGCTCGGCAAGATCTTCAAGGGTCGCGACGACCGCAAGGCCACGTTGATCAGGATCAAGGAATTCGGCATCAAGGCCAGCCATCAGTTGGCCAAGGACTACGTCGTCTGGCCGGCGCTGACCTCACTGTCACCCGGTGCGACCTTCAAGTCCACCCTGAAAGCCAACGCGGTGGCCAATATCATCCGCAACGTGTGGGCCAACGCCGTGATCTTCTGCGGTCATTTCCCCGATGGTGCAGAGAAGTTCACCAAGACCGACATGATCGGTGAGAGCCGCGGCCACTGGTACCTGCGGCAGATGCTGGGCAGCGCCAACTTCGAGAACGGCCCGGTGCTGCGGTTCATGAGCGGCAACCTGTGCCACCAGATCGAGCATCACCTGTATCCGGATCTGCCGAGCAACCGGCTCTACGAGATCTCGATTCGGGTGCAGGCGCTGTGCGACAAGTACGACCTGCCGTACACCACGGGGTCGTTCCTGGTGCAGTACGGCAAGTCGTGGCGCACGATCGCCAAGCTGTCTTTGCCGAACAGGTTCCTGCGGGACACCGCCGACGATGCTCCGGAGACGCACAGCGAGCGGATGTTCGCCGAGTTGGACGCCCTGGAAGGCGGATTCATCGGGACCGATCCCGTCACCGGGCGCCGGCGCGGCCTCAAGACCGCGTTCGAGACCGTGCGCGAGTGGCGCCGTGAGCGCCGAGCGACCAAGCGGGCCGTCGGGCACGCCTCGTAAGCTGACGCGTCGACACTGCGGTGAGATCGCGGTCCATCCGGACTGCTGATCTCACCGCAGTTGTCGTTTCCGGGTATTCAGGAAGGCGAAGACTGAGCTCAGGTTTCCTTCAGCACGGCCAACAGGCGGCGAGCCGCGGCAACACGATCCGCCGCCGGACCCGACAGCTGATCGAGCGCGCACTCCGGGTCTGCGGGCGGACCCATGTGCCCGCAACCCCGTGGACAATCGGCGATGGCCTCGGTCAGATCGGAGAACGCCAACAGCACGTCGTCCGGCTCGATGTGGGCCAACCCGAACGAGCGGATCCCCGGAGTGTCGATCACCCAGCCCGCGCCGTCGAGCGGTAGCGCAACGGACTGAGTTGACGTGTGCTTACCCTTACCGACGCCCGACACCTCGCCGGTCGCGCGATCGGCTTCAGGCACAAGGCGATTGACGAGCGTGGACTTGCCCACGCCGGAATGGCCCAGGAAAACCGTCACCTCACCGCCCAACAGTGGCGCAACCGCGTCGAGCGGATCATCGCGCCCGGCGTTGACGATCGTCAGATCCAGATCGGCGAACTGTTCGGTGAAGGCCTCCGGCGGCGCCAGATCCGACTTCGTGAGGCACAGAATCGGTCTGAGCCCGCCGGCGTATGCGGCGATGAGCGCACGCTCGACGAACCCCGTGCGCGGCGGCGGGTCGGCCAGCGCCACCACGATGAGCAGCTGGTCGGCATTGGCGACCACCACCCGCTCGGTAGGGTCCGTGTCATCGGCGGTGCGGCGCAACACCGTTCGTCGCTCACCGCGCCGCACGATGCGGGCCAGGGTGTCGGGACGGCCCGACAGATCCCCGACGACGTCCACATCGTCGCCCACCACGATCGGGGTTCGGCCGAGTTCACGCGCCCGCATCGCGGTGACGCGACGATCCGGGTCGCGGTCCAGCGCGCACCCCCACCGGCCGCGGTCCACCGTGACGACCATTGCGGAGCGGGCATCGGCGTGTTCAGGCCTGGTCTTGGTGCGCGGACGGGTGCCCCGACCCGGCCTGATCCGGACATCGGATTCGTCGTAGTCCCGAAAATTGCTGCCCCGCGGGCTCAAATCGCCTATTCCCCCCGTGGGTCCGCCAGCATGGCTGCCCACATTCCTGGAAAGTCCGGCAGGGTCTTGGCCGTCGTCTCGACGTTTTCCACCTCGACGCCGGGCACCTTCAATCCGATGATCGCGCCGGCGGTGGCCATCCGGTGATCGGAGTAGGACCGCCACACCCCGCCGTGCAGCGGCCGGGCCGTGATGAGCAGGCCGTCCTCGGTCTCGGCGCAGTCGCCGCCCAGGCCGTTGATCTCGGTGCTCAGCGCCGCGAGCCGGTCGGTCTCGTGCCCCCGCAGATGGGCGATGCCACCCAGCCTGGAAACCGACCCCGGCGCGGCCAATGCGGCAAGCGCGGCCACGGTGGGGGCCAGTTCGCCGACATCGTGCAGATCGGCTTCGAAACCTGCATAGCTCTTGGAGCCGGTGACCTCTAATCCTGAATCAGCCTGGCGCACAGTCGCATCGACCTTTGCCAACAGTGCCAGGATGGTGTCGGCGGGTTGGATGCTCGCCTGCGGCCAGCCGGCGATCCGCACTGTTCCGCCCGTCACCAGGGCGGCTGCCAGGAATGGTGTGGCGTTGGACAGATCGGGCTCGATGTTCCAGGCGCGCGGCTCCACGGGGCCGGGCTCGACGCGCCACTGGTTGGCCACGCTGTCGTCAACCTGTACACCGGCTTCGCGCAGCATCGTCACCGTCATGGCCACGTGTGGCGCCGACGGCACCGAGGTGCCCGTGTGCACGATGGTGACGCCTTCGGTGAACGCCGCACCCGAGAGCAGCAGCCCGGAGACGAACTGCGAGGACCCGGAGGCGTCGATGCGGACCGTGCCCCCGGCCACCGCGCCGCGACCGCGGACCACGAATGGTAGACCGTTGCCGTCGATGTCCACACCGAGCGCACGCATCCCATTCAGCAGCGGGGAGATCGGCCGGGCGCGGGCCTGTTCGTCGCCGTCGAAGGTCACTGTCGCCGTGCTCAGCGCGGCGACCGGCGGGACGAACCGCAGCACCGTGCCCGCGAGCCCGCAGTCGACGCGGGCGTCGTCGGCGGGGCAGATACGTCCACCGATGCTCAGCTCGGTGCCGTCACCCGTGCTGTCGTCTACGGTCACGCCGAGCGAACGGACCGCGTCGATCATCAGATCGGTGTCGCGGCTGCGCAACGCGCCTCTGATCGTCGACGGCCCCTGCGCTGTGGCCAGGGCGGCCAGCACCAGGGCCCGGTTGGTCAGCGACTTCGAGCCGGGAACAGTCACCGTGGCGTCGACCGGGCTCGTCGTCGAGGGGGCAGGCCAGTGCATCTTCTGCTCCTCGCGTCCGCGTGTTCGCACAGCTACATCCTGCCTTGTCCGCAGGTTCTGCAACCATGGGCTCCATGTGTGGACGTTTCACGGTGACCACCGATCCGGCGCTGCTGGCCCAGAAAATCGATGCCATCGACGAGAGCACGGCGAGCGCGGCGGCCTCCGCGGACAAGGACCTCCCCGGCGCCAACTACAACGTGGCGCCGACGACGATCATCAGCAGCGTGGTCAAGCGGCACACCGAACCTGACGACGAGTCGACCCGGCGAGTGCGCTCGATGCGGTGGGGGCTGATCCCGCCGTGGGTGAAGACAGCCGAGGACGGCGGCCCGGACAACAAGGGGCCGCTGCTGATCAACGCTCGGGCCGACAAGGTGACCAGCTCACCGGCCTTCCGCAACTCGGCCAAGAACAAGCGCTGCCTGATCCCGATGGACGGTTGGTACGAGTGGCGCCCCAATCCCGTCGCCGACGGAAAGAAGGCGAGCAAGACCCCGTTCTACATGTACGGGGCCGACGGAGAATTGCTGTTCATGGCCGGGCTGTGGTCGACGTGGCGACCCCACGGTGCACCGAAGGATGCGCCCCCGCTGCTGAGCTGCACCATCATCACCACCGACGCCGCTGGGCCGCTTGCGGAGATCCACGACCGGATGCCACTGACCGTCAGCGAACGCGATTGGGACCACTGGCTGGACCCGGATGCGCCGATCGACGAGGGACTGTTACGCGGCCACGGCGACCTGGACTGTATCGCCATCCGTGAGGTCTCCCGGCTGGTCAACAGCGTGCGTAACAACGGCCCGGAGCTGATCGAACCGGCCAAGCCCGAAGCGCAAGAGCCGGGGCTGTTTTGACCGAGATGATCGATCCCGGCGTGGTCGATGCGATCGGTGCCGATCTGCGGGCCGCCGGCTACACAGTCGACGGGGTGGCCGAACTACTGGGTGAGCAGGCCGACGCGGCCCTGAGCCGCGGCGTGTGGTGGCCGGCGCTGCGGGCAACCCACGCGGTACCCGCCGGCCGGCAACGACTGGCCGTGCTGGTGCGGTTGTTCCTCCTCGGCTCCGACGAACCGTGCGAGCAGGTGCAGGCCGCGCTGCCATCGACACCGTTGGCCGTACTGGCCGCCAATGGTGTGTTGGAGGTGTCGAGCGAGACGGCCCGCGCCGCGCTCGACATCCGTCCGCACAGCGACGGCATACGCGAGTTCTATGTCGTCTCCGACCAGGATGCCGCGTTGCGCAGCGGACCGGTGCGGCACGACCACGTCCTCGGTATCGGTGGAGCGTCGATATCGTTGGCCCGTACCGTTATTCGTACACCGGTGGGCCGGGCACTGGATCTCGGCACCGGGTGCGGGATCCAGTCCCTGCACCTCGACGCGCACTGCGCCGAGATCGTGGCGACAGACACCAACGGCCGGGCGCTCCAGCTTGCGGCGATGACCGCGAGGCTCAACGGCATGTCGTGGGATCTGCGCAGCGGCAGCCTTTTCGAGCCGGTCGCGGGGGAGCGGTTCGACCTGATCGTCTCCAATCCGCCCTTCGTGGTGGGATCCGGCGCCCAGGATTACCTCTACCGCGACTCAGGGGTGGCGGGAGATGCGCTGTGCCAGAGCATCATCGAGCAGGTGCCCGATTACCTGGCGCCAGGCGGAACCGCGCACATCATGGCCAACTGGATTGTTCGGGACGACGATTGGCGGGATCGGGTACGAGGCTGGCTGGCCGGGACCGGGCTGCATGCCTGGGTGGTGCAGCGTGAGCTGGCCGACCCGGTGAGCTACGTATCGCTGTGGCTGGCCGACGCGGGGGAGACTCCGGAACAGACGGCGCACCGGGGCGCGCAGTGGCTGGATTGGTTTGCCGCACAGGGCATCACGGGAATCGGGATGGGTGTGATCTCGCTGCGGGTGCCCCGCGACAGCGAGGCTGTGGAGCAGGTTCTGGAGGAGATCACCGGCGCCGACGAGATGGTGACGGGTTCCGAGGTGGAGGCGTTCTTCGCCCGCCGGGCCTATCTGCGCGACACCAGCGATGGCGAACTGCTCGCCGCCAGGCTCTCGACGGCGCCGGTCTTTCTGGAGGAACAGTCCCTGCCCGGTCCCGACGGCTGGCAATCGGTCGGGGCCGCCGTGCGCCGTCCGGGCGGTCCCGGCGCGGTCATCGGTGTTGACCAGGTGCTGCGGGCGCTGCTCGCCGGCTGCCGTGGTGAGGTGCCGCTCGGCGCCCTCCTCGATCTGCTCGCGGCGCATCACGGTGTCGACGCGCATGCACTGGCCGAAGCCGCACTGCCGGAGGTGCGCGCCGCGATCGGACGCGGGATTCTCTATCAGGCCGACTGAGACCGGTTGGTGCGACGCTCGACGCGGGGGCATCGAGATGCGGCATGCCTACGGCTGCACGTATCCGGGCGGGTTGGGCGTGTCGACCCACAGGTCGACGCCGAGATCCGAGCCTGGCACGCAGTCGTAGACCGAGAGGTCCGTGACGCCGCTGTCGAGCAGGACGTCTTCACACAGCAGGCTTTGACCGGTGTATTCGCGGGCGTCCCTGGCGAAGACGGCGTAGGCCGCATCGGCGTAGACGGAGGGTTTGCGGGCCCGGGCCATCGCCTCGTCACCGCCGAGCAGGTTCTGCACCGCGGCGGTGGCCACCAGAGTGCGCGGCCACAGTGTGTTCGAGGCGATGCCGGCTTCGCGCATCTCTTCGGCGATACCCAACGCGCACAACGTCATCCCGAACTTCGCCATCATGTAGGCGGTAGGCCTGAGCCATTCCGGTTCCAGCCGGATGGGTGGTGACAGGGTCAGGATGTGCGGGTTCTCCCGGCCTTTCATGTGTGGGATGCAGGCTTGCGAGACGGCGTAGGTACCGCGGATCTGGATACCGTTCATCAGATCGAAGCGCTTGAGCGGCACTTCCTCGATGGACCCGAGGTTGATGGCGGACGCGTTGTTGACGCACAGGTCGATACCGCCGAACTGCTCGACGGCGGCAGCGACCGCGGCCGTTACCGAGTCGCCGTCCCGCACGTCGCCCACGATGGGCAAGGCCTGCCCACCGGCTTCCTCGATCTCTCTGGCGGCGGTGTAGACGGTACCTTCGAGCTTCGGGTGGGGTTCGGCGGTCTTGGCGACCAGCGCGATATTGGCGCCGTCGGCCGCGGCGCGCTTGGCGATTGCCAGGCCGATGCCGCGGCTGGCGCCGGAGATGAACATGGTTTTTCCGGACAACGATGTGGGTGCCATGAGGTCACGATATTCCGCGGGCAGCAGCGGGCGGTCCAGAGTCTCACCGCCGTGATGGTGGCCGACTCGGCGGATTTCATCGATCAGGGTTGCAGCAGGACCTTGATGGCGCGGCGTTCGTCCATGGCGCGGTAGGCCTCGGCGACGTCGTCGAGCGGCATCACGGTGTCGAACACCCGGCCTGGATCGATGGTCCCGTTGAACACCAGGTCGATCAGATTGGGCAGAAACCGGCGTACCGGCGCGAGGCCTCCGTTCACCCCGACCTGGGTGCGGAACAGCCTGTTGCCGTCGATGTTGACCCCGTGCGGCACCCCGACGAACCCGACGAAGGCACCCGGGCGGGCCGACGCGATCGCCTGGTCCATTGCGTCGGCCGTTCCGACGCATTCCAGCACGGCATCGGCTCCGATGCCCTCGGTCATATCCTTGATCCGGGCCACTCCCTCTTCGCCGCGCTCCTCGACGATGTCCGTGGCGCCGAACTCGCGAGCCAGCTGCTGGCGCGGTGCGTGCCGGCTCATGGCGATCACCCGTTCCGCACCCAGTTGTCGAGCCGCGATGATCCCGCACAACCCGACCGCGCCGTCACCGACGACCGCAACGGTCATCCCGGGCGCGACCTGCGCGGCATCGGCGGCGAACCAGCCGGTGCCCATCACATCGGACGACGCCAGCAGGCTGGGAATCAGATCGGGGGAGGGCTGTTCGGGGGTGGCGACCAGGCTGCCGTCGGCCCACGGCACCCGGACCGCCTCGGCCTGACAGCCGATCATCGGCTTCGCGTTCAAGCAATAGGTCTGAAAACCGTTGCGGCAGTTGGGGCAGGTGCCATCGGAGGAGAAGAACGAGCCGATCACGAAGTCGCCCGGTTTGACGGTGGTGACAGCGTCACCGACCGCCTCGACGACCCCGCAGTACTCGTGGCCGAACGGCCTGGGCTTCGGGGTTTCGTTGATGCCGCGATAGTTCCACAGGTCTGACCCGCACACACAGGAGGCAGCGTTGCGCACGATCGCGTCCGTGGGCTCGACGATGGTCGGCTCCGGCAGTTGCTCCAGGCGTACATCGCCCTCGCCGTACATGACCGCTCCGCGCATGTCGTTGTCTCCCTTACCTTGTCGGTGCCGATTACTTGCCGTCGATGTAACGCCATGCGCCGCCGCGGTCCCGGTCGAACCGGCTGCGCTCATGCATGAGGTGCCGCGTGCCGCCGCGCTCATACTGGGCGCGGAATTCCACCACGCCGGTCTCGTCGTCGGTGCCGCCCGCGTCGGTGTCGACGATCTGCAACCGGCGCCACGTGATGCCGTCATCGAGGTCCAGTCGTTTCGGCCGGGTGTCGGGATGCCAGGTGGCGATCAGATAGTCGACATGCCCGAGCGCGAATGCGCTGAACCGGGATCGCATCAGGGTCAGTGCCGTGGCGGCGGATCGTTCATGACGGTGCAGCGGACCGCAACAGTGCTCATACTCGTCACCGGTTCCACACGGACACGCCTGCTGCATCGGCCGATTATCCCAACCCGTGGTGCACTGAAGCCAGCATTGCGGCGATCCGGCCCATCGGAGACTCGATCTGCGCGAGGCGGCGGTCGATACGGAATGTCAAGCGGGAACCGCAATCTCGGCGGTCACCGCATTCGTGGCGCGGATCAGGTCGGCCGGCGCCAGCGCCACATCCCAGCCGCGCTTGCCCGCGCTGCACAGCACCCGGTCGAAACTCAACGCCGAAGTGTCCACGACGGTGGGCAGTGGTTTGCGCTGGCCAAGTGGTGAGATACCGCCCAGCACGTAACCCGTCGAGCGCTGCGCGGCGGCGGGATCAGCCATCTCGGCTTTCGCCACTCCCAACGCGGCGGCCGCAGCCTTCAGAGAAAGCTTGGCCGGCACGGGGACCACCGCCACCGCCAGACCTTTCGGCAGGGCTATGACGAGGGTCTTGAACACCTGCTCGGCGACGATGCCGGAGGCGGCGAGCTCGGCGACCGCTTCCGCACCGAACGATTCGTTGCGCGGATCGTGGCGATACTGCACCACCTCGTGATCGATGCCTGCTGCGACGAGCGCCGCTATGGCCGGGGTCCCTGCGCGTGCCACCGGGCCAGGTTAGCCCGAAAGACAGCCGACGAGCGTTCGGGGAACACAGCGGGTGCCGCGTGCTGTTGTTGCGTACAGCTTCGGTGGCCAGGGTGCCGGCCGAAGCTACCTGTCGGTAGCACGCTCTAGGATCGGAAGGGGAGTTTGGTGCCAACCGTGTGCCTTGAACGCCCTGTACACATCGGGGAGTTCGGCGGCGCCGCGACAGAAGGGACGGTGTTCTGCACCATGACTGACGTCGACGAGCGGGCTATGTCCGAGCCGCAGGAGACCGACGCGGAGCTGACCGCGCGGTTCGAGCGTGATGCCATCCCGCTGCTGGACCAGCTCTACGGCGGCGCGTTGCGAATGACGCGTAACCCTGCCGACGCCGAGGACCTGCTTCAGGAAACCATGGTCAAGGCCTATGCCGGTTTCCGGTCGTTCCGCGAGGGCACCAACCTCAAGGCCTGGCTGTACCGCATCCTGACCAACACCTACATCAATAGCTACCGCAAGAAGCAGCGGCAACCGTCGGAGTATCCGACCGACGAGATCACCGATTGGCAGTTGGCGGCGAACGCCGAGCATTCCTCGACCGGCCTGCGCTCGGCCGAGGTCGAAGCACTCGAGGCGCTGCCCGACACCGAGATCAAGGCTGCGTTGCAGGCATTGCCGGAGGAGTTCAGGATGGCGGTGTACTACGCCGACGTCGAGGGATTCCCGTACAAGGAGATCGCCGAGATTATGGATACGCCGATCGGGACTGTCATGTCGCGGCTGCACCGTGGCCGCAAGCAGCTGCGGGATCTGCTGGCCGATGTTGCCCGCGATCGCGGCTTCATCCGAGATCAGCAGCTCAGCGCGCCGGAGGGAGTGTCGTCATGAGCGACTTCGACGAGGACGAGCGCTGGACGCCCCCGATCGGGCCCATCGATCCGGCACATCCCGAATGCGCGGCGGTGATCGCCGAGGTATGGACGCTGCTGGACGGTGAATGCACGCCCGAAAGCCGTGACAAGCTCAAGCATCACCTCGAAGAATGCCCCGCCTGCCTGCGCCACTACGGCGTCGAGGAGCGCGTGAAGCGGCTGATCGCCAACAAGTGCAGCGGTGAGCGGGCCCCCGATGGTCTGCGTGAGCGGCTGCGTATCGAGATCAGCCGCACCACGATAATCCGGGGCTGACGCCGGCTGCCAGAAAGGCCTGGGCGGGCCGGTCAATGCACGAAGGCCGGGCATGTAAGCCCGGCCCTCGGATGGCGTTGGCGCGGTTAGCGCACTGATTTCGAACCGGCGTTGGGACGCTTGCCGTGGTTCGCCTTCGAGTGCTTACGGTCGCGCTTCTTGCGGCCACGCTTGGCCATGATGTTCCTCCAGATGTTCGAGAGCTTGCTCCCCAGTGTCTCACGGCCCGGCTACAGCACCGTCCACCCGGTCTTGTGGTTCGATATAGCCCGGTAGGCAGACAGCAGCCGGAGTAGTGGGGTGAAGGATGGCCGAGGACGTTCGCGCTGAGATCGTGGCCAGTGTGCTCGAGGTCGTGGTTCACGAGGGCGATCAGATCGGCGAGGGCGACACTCTCGTGCTGCTCGAGTCGATGAAGATGGAGATTCCCGTCCTCGCCGAGGTCGCGGGCACCGTCACGAAGGTCAATGTGGCCAAGGGCGACGTGATCCAGGCCGGTGACCTCATCGCGGTGATCGACTGACGCTGAGCATTTTCATGCTCCTCACGTGCGCAGTTACTTTCATGCTCCTCACGTGCGCGGAAACAGCTGATGTCCACCCTCGGTGATCTGCTCGCCCAGCACACCGTCCTGCCGGGAAGCGCAGTGGACCACCTGCATGCGGTGGTGGGTGAGTGGCAACTCTTGGCTGACCTGTCGTTCGCCGACTACCTGATGTGGGTGCGCCGCGACGACGGCCTGCTGGTGTGCGTCGCGCAGGTGCGGCCGAATACCGCCCCGACGGGTCTGCTCGCCGACTCCGTGGGCACGCTCGCCGGTCCGGTCGATCTCCCGGTGGTCACCACCGCCTTCGAATCCGGTGCAATCGCAGCGGAAGGCGATGACGCACAACAGCACCCGCAGGACGTACCCGGGCTGAACGTCGAGGCGGTTCCGGTGCGCCACCGCGACCGGGTGGTCGCCGTGCTGACCCATCAGACCGCGTTGGCCGCCCGACGGCTCGCCAGCCCCCTGGAGGGTGCCTATCTGGACTGTGCGGGCAATCTGCTGCACATGCTGGCCGAGGGCACCTTCCCCAATGTGGGTGATCTGGCCATGTCGCGGTCCAGTCCACGGGTCGGGGATGGATTCATCCGGCTCAACGAGGTCGGTGATGTGATTTTCGCCAGTCCCAACGCCATCTCGGCCTATCACCGGATGGGGCTGACTTCCGAGCTGGACGGGCACAACCTCGTCGCCATCACCCGGCCCCTGATCTCCGATCCGTTCGAGGCGCAGGAACTGGCCAACCATGTTCGTGACTCGCTGGTAGGCGGGTCCAGCATGCGCATGGAGGTCGACGCGGGTGGTGCGGCCGTGCTGCTGCGGACGCTGCCGCTGGTGGTGCACGGCGCCGCGGTCGGTGCGGCTGTGCTGATCCGCGATGTCACCGAGGTGAAACGCCGGGACCGCGCGCTGCTGAGCAAGGACGCCACGATACGGGAGATTCACCACCGGGTGAAGAACAACCTGCAGACCGTCGCGGCGCTGCTGCGGCTGCAGGCCCGGCGCACCAACAACATCGAGGCCCGCGAGGCACTGATCGAATCTGTGCGCCGCGTGCTATCGATCGCGCTCGTGCACGATGCGCTGTCGATGTCGGTCGACGAGGAGGTCAACCTCGACGAGGTGGTGGACCGGATCCTGCCGATCATGAACGACGTCGCGTCCGTTGACACTCCGATCCGGATCAACCGCGTGGGAGATCTGGGTGTGCTGGATGCCGATCGCGCCACGGCTCTGACCATGGTGATCACAGAGTTGGTCCAGAACGCCATCGAGCATGCCTTCGACGTTAAGGCACCGCATGGATGCGTGACCATTCGATCGGAACGATCGGCCCGTTGGCTCGATGTGGTGGTGCACGACGACGGCCGTGGCCTGCCTGACGGATTCAGCTTGGAGAAGTCCGACCGGCTAGGGCTGCAGATCGTGCGGACGCTGGTGTCGGCGGAACTCGACGGGTCGCTGGGGATGCACGACGCGGCCGACGGCGGCACCGACGTGGTGCTGCGGGTGCCGATCGGCCGACGCGGCCGGGGCGCACAGTAACAGTAAGAGCCCGTTCAACGGAATGGACACTCGCGTCAAATACGAAATGTGACCGTGATAACGGAAATTACTACCGAATTCGTCAAGAAAGAGATACGGCCCCGACGAATTCGTCGGGGCCGTAGCGACCTGTTGGATAACGGTGGATCAGACGCCGGTGCGGGCCTTCGTGCGGGCGTTGCGGCGCTTGAGTGCACGGCGCTCGTCCTCGCTCATGCCGCCCCAGACGCCGGCGTCCTGCCCGGACTCCAATGCCCAGCTGAGGCAGTCGGTGGTCACCGGGCAGCGGTTGCACACCAGCTTCGCATCGGCGATCTGCGCGAGCGCCGGTCCGCTGTTACCGACCGGGAAGAACAGCTCCGGATCCTCGTCGCGACAGACCGCCTTGTGGCGCCAATCCATTGATCTAACTCCTTGTCAGATATGTATATGTGCGCAATGGAGCGCACAAGCTTTTTCTTCGGCTGTTAACGCGTGCATGCGAAACAATCCTGCACTGTTGTATCCGATGCTTTCACAGGCTGAACAGATGTCAATACTCGCGAGTTAACAAGTGCGCAATGTCACTTGCCCGGTCTGTTACCAGACCCCTTACCCGGTTGTACTAGACTCGACCCGCCTGCACCCTCAAACGACGGTACCGGGCCGATTATCGCAGATCAAGGGCTTTTACCGGCGGTGCGACCACGCGGAGAGCCTCTGGAACAGCTGTGAACGTCATAATTTCCCGGAGTCCTGCGTAATCACCGTCGATCTGGCACGCGACCGGCGTGTCGCTTGTCACTGTCACGCTCGACACATCGTCGTCACGGATTAAGTGCTTGGCGACGATGCGCGGCTTGCGGGACAACATCTGCCGCACCAGCTTCAGATTCGCCCACACGTTCATGCTCGTCGTCGCGAACACGCCCAGTCCGGTCTCGAATGTGGTATCGGGGTTGGTCCATACCGGGCGGGCGTTGGCGTAGGTCCAGGGGCTCGAATTGGAGACGAACACGAAGTGCACTCCCGGCACGGGCTCTCTGCCGGGCAGGTGCAGCGTGAGTGCCGGGTCCTTGCGGGCGCTGGCCAGCATCTCGCGTACCGCTACCCGGACATAGCGCGAGGCGGTGACCTTGCGGCCCTTGGCGCGTTGGGCCTCGACCGCCGCGACGACGGCCCCGTCGACACCCATCCCGGCGGTGAACACCGCCCAGCGCTCGCCGCAGTCCATCAGACCGATCCGCCGCCACTGTCCGCCGCGCCGGTATTCGCTGAGCAAGTCGACGAGCTGATTGGTGGCTTCGATCGGGTCCGGGCTGATTCCGAGGGCCTGGGCGAAGACGTTGGCCGAGCCGCCCGGAACCACCGCGACCGCAGGCGCCGAGTCGGCGCTAGCCCGACCGCCAGAGTGTCCCAGGATGCCGTTGACCACCTCGTTCACTGTGCCGTCACCGCCGTGGACGATGAGCACGTCGACGCCGTCGCCGGTGGCGTCGCGGGCGATCTCGATGGCGTGGCCGCGGTGATCGGTGTGGGCGACGGTCAGCTTCACCCGGCTCTCCAGGGCGTGCGCCAAAAGATCACGCCCGGCAGGGGTGGTCGACGTCGCGTTCGGGTTGACGATCAGGACGGCGCGCACGGGGCATGAGCCTATCGGGGTTGTCAGCCCGCCGCGTTCGGTAGCAACGGCGGGCAGTTGCCCAATGCATCGGTGGCCAGTTCGAAATGCCACAGCTCGTTGGCGTAGATCCGGCACAGGCCGAACCGCGCACCGTTGGCGATGAGCCACTCGTCGGCGCCGGGGCCGCCCACATCGACCGCCTGTCCCGTCACGTGCCTGGACTGCTCGGGCGTCTGCACGTACTGGCGGGCCAGGGCCATGCTGCCGTAGGTCTGGACTGCCTGGTCGAGCAACCGCTGCTGGAACTCCGGTGACCGCCAGCCGGAGTTGATCGTCATGGTGACGCCGTCGGCCGCGGCGGCCGTGGTGGCGTGCTGAATGGCGGCCAGCAAGGCGGGATCCAGCCGGCCGATCGCAGGGTCCTGCGTGTCAAAGGCGGTCAACACCTGGCCGTCGGCCTCTGCGCCGTCGCTGTCGGCCGCCGCGCTGGGCGCCAGGACGAATGCCGATGCGACAGCGACCGCCCCGACCGTCATGGCGATTCGCATGCGCCCCACCCTACGTCGGGGTGGGGCGCGCTCTTGCTCGACAGCGGTGCGGCGCCGGTACGGTACGAACGTGACTGCTCGCCGACTGCTCCTGCTCAATGGGCCCAACCTCAACCTGCTGGGCACCCGCCAGCCCGAGGTGTACGGTGCGACCACCCTGCCCGAGATCGAGGGATCGGTGACCGCGCTGGCCGCTGAATTCGGGTTCGAGGTACGCGCGGTGCAGAGTAACCACGAGGGCGTGCTGATCGACACCATCCACGACGCCCGGGCCGATTGCGCGGGCATCATCATCAACCCGGGCGCTTACAGCCACACCTCGGTGGCCATCCCCGACGCCCTCACCTCGGTCGAACTACCGGTCGCCGAAGTGCATTTGAGCAACATCCACCGCCGGGAACCGTTCCGGCACCACTCCTATGTGTCCGGTGTCGCCGAGGTGGTGATCGCCGGGGCCGGTCCGGCCGGCTACGAGTACGCCGTCCGCTACCTCGCCGGCAAGCTGTCGTGACTCAACCGCCTGTGCAGCCGCCCATCGTTCGCTACGCGGGCTACCTCGTCGCCGCCGAAGGGGTGCTGGGTCTGGTGGCCGCGGTCGTGTTGGTCGTTCGCGGGCTGGCTGGGGCCGATCAGCACATCGTCAGCGGGTACGGCACCGCGCTCTGGTTCCTTCTGGTCGGCGGCGGGGTGCTGGCCGGCGGCTGGGCATTGATCACGGGTCGGCGCTGGGGCCGCGGCATCGGCGTATTCGCCAACCTGCTGTTGCTCGGCGTGGCTTGGTACGTGTTCACGTCCCACCAGATCGGTTACGGCATCGCCGTTGGCGTGTTGGCACTGGTCGCGCTGGGCATGCTGTTGAGTCCGTCGGCCGTGCACTGGACGTCCGGGCGGGATTGAACAGTCGCCGTCACAAGGTGTCGTCGATGAGTCGGTCCAGTTGTGCGGCGGCGACGGCGTCAGTCGGGGTGTAGACGACAATGCTGACGTCCGGGAGGTCCGCCGGGGTCAGCCGGTGATACTCCAACCCGGTCTGTCCGATCAGCCGGTGGTCGAATCGCCGAATCCGGGTTTGAAAGCCCTCGATGGCGTGGTCTTCCCAAATACGTTGGAAGTCACTACTTTCCGCGCGCAGTCGATCCAGCAGGTGAATGACCGTGGGTTCGTCGAGCCGTGCCCCGTTCTGTATGCGGTACTCGGACACGAAACGTCGGCTCTCCACCTCCCAGTCGGGCATCAATTGCCTGATCGACAGATCGGTGAATACCAGCCACAACAGATTTCGGTCCTCGCGGGCGACTGATCGCACCCGCGGGTACAGCGCCGCGTAGGCGCGATTCCATGCAGTGATCTCCCAATCGAGATCGATCGCGAAGGCCGGTGAGCGGCCGAACGCCTCAAGAAGCCGGCGCAGATGATCCGGGGGTTCGCCGGGATCCGGCACGGGCTGTGTGCCGCCGGACGAAAACCCGGCCAGCGAAAGCAGATACGCCTGATCGGCGGGCGAGAGCGCGAGAGTCTGCCCGATGGCCTCCAGGACCTGTCGTGACGGGTTGATGTCACGACCCTGTTCCAGCCACGTGTACCAGGTAACGCTGATCGACGACAGGAATGCGACTTCCTCACGGCGTAAGCCGTTGTGCCTGCCGCGGATCGGTGGCAGGCTCCGCTCGGACCGATCCAGTGCCTCCCGGCGCATCCGCAGGAAGCCACCCAGTTCAGCGCGAGCGGCCTGGTTGGGCATGGCCAGATTCTAAGGCTCGAGATGTGAGCCTGGTACCGGCAGTACTAGTGGTGGGGCCGTCTTCGCCCGCGGTGAATTGGCGACAAGCATGGGCATATGCCCGATTTGAGATCCAGGACCATCACCCACGGCCGCAACATGGCCGGCGCACGGGCCTTGCTGCGCGCCGCCGGCGTGTCCGGTGCCGACTTCGGCAAGCCGATCGTGGCTATCGCCAACAGCTTCACCGAGTTCGTACCTGGCCACACCCATCTGCAGCCCGTCGGGCGCATCGTGTGCGAGGCGGTCCAGGCGGCCGGTGGAATAGCTCGGGAGTTCAATACCATCGCCGTCGACGACGGCATCGCGATGGGGCACGGCGGCATGCTGTACTCGTTGCCGTCACGCGACCTGATCGCTGACTCGATCGAGTACATGGTCAACGCGCACCGTGCCGATGCCCTGGTGTGTATCTCCAACTGCGACAAGATCACCCCGGGCATGTTGATGGCGGCGCTGCGACTGAATATCCCCACGGTGTTCGTCTCGGGCGGACCGATGGAGGGCGGTACCACGACGCTGGTCGACGGAACTGTCCGCAGCGGTCTGCATCTGATCTCGGCAATGACCGACGCCGTCACTCCCGAGGTCTCCGACACCGACATGGAACGGGTGGAGGCCGCCGCCTGTCCGACCTGCGGATCGTGCTCGGGAATGTTCACCGCCAACTCGATGAACTGCCTGACCGAGGCGATCGGGCTGGCGCTGCCGGGCAACGGCACGACGCTCGCGACCCACACGGCCCGCCGCCGCTTGTACGAAGATGCCGGCGCCGCGGTGATGGGGCTGGCTCGGCGCTACTACGACGGCGATGACGCCAGCGTGCTGCCCCGCAACATCGCTTCTGCCGCAGCATTTTCCAATGCGATGATGGTCGACATTGCGATGGGTGGGTCGACCAATACGATCCTGCACCTGCTGGCTGCGGCACATGAGGCCGACGTGGATTTCACGCTGGCCGACATCGAGCAACTGTCCACGCGGATTCCGTGCATCTGCAAGGTCGCCCCCAACGGCAGGTACCTGATGGAGGACGTGCACCGGGCGGGCGGTATCCCCGCGGTGATGGGGGAGTTGCAGCGCGCCGGACTGCTCGATACCGACGTGCATGCAATACACGCTGACTCAGTCACCGCCTGGCTCGATGAGTGGGATCTGAGGTCTCCCACGGTCTCGGCCGAGGCCGTCGACCTGTTCTACGCCGCGCCCGGTGGGGTGCGTTCCAGTTCGGCGTTCTCCCAGTCCTGCCGCTGGGAGAGCCTCGACTTGGATGCCGCATCGGGCTGTATCCGCGATGTCGCCCATGCCTATTCGGCGGACGGCGGACTGGCCATCCTGCGCGGAAACCTCGCCCAGGACGGGTGTGTGGTCAAGACCGCCGGTGTGGACGAGTCGATCCTGCGCTTCAGTGGGCCCGCAATCGTCGTCGAATCCCAGGAGGCCGCGCAGGACGTGATACTGACCGGCCGGGTGCGACCCGGCGACGTCGTCGTGGTGCGTTACGAGGGTCCGCGCGGCGGCCCCGGTATGCAGGAAATGCTGTATCCCACCTCATATCTCAAGGCCATCGGGCTCGGCAAGGTGTGCGCGCTGATCACCGACGGACGTTTCTCCGGCGGCTCATCGGGATTGTCGATCGGGCATATCTCGCCGGAAGCGGCGGCTGGTGGCGTCATCGCGCTGGTGCAGGACGGGGACCTGATCGACATCGATATCCCGGCCCGCCGCATCGAATTGCGGGTCGACGCCGCCGAACTCGACGACCGCCGACGCCGGTTGGAGGACGACGGCGGGTACTGGCCACGGCGCCGGGACCGGGAGATGTCACCGGCGCTGCGGGCCTATGCCGCGATGGCTGTCTCGGCGGACCGGGGTGCGGTGCGTGATGTGTCGTTGATCGAGGCCGCGAGCCGGGCGGGCTACCGCGCTTCGCCGTGTTCACCGGCCAGCGCGCTGAGCTCAGGACCCGACACGCGGTAGGTGGTCCATTCGGTCTGCGGTTTGCCGCCGACAGCGTCGTACAGCGCGATCGCGTTGACGTTCCAGTTCAACACGGCCCACGTCAGCCGGGAATATCCGTTCTTCACGCACTCGGCCGCCAAGGTGGCCAACAATTTTCGGGCCAGCCCGCGGCGTCGGAAGGCCGGGCGGACGTAGAGGTCCTCCAGGTAGATCCCGGCGACGCCGTCCCATGTCGAGAAGTTCAGGAACCACACCGCGGTGGCGGCCACCTCGCCGTCGATCTCGACGATGTGCCCGTATGCCATCGGCTTCTCGCCGAAAAGTACTGTGTGTAACTGAGTTTCGGTGACAGTACACTCGTCGAGCGCCTTCTCGAACTCGGCCAGCTCGCGGATCATCGCAACGATCTCGCCCTCGTCGCCGGGCTGTACCCGTCTGATCACTTCGGTCATGCTGCCCCCAGTCCTGCCAGTATGGTCCGGAATTTCGTTGTGGTCTCGTCGACTTCGTCATCGGGATCGGATTCGGCAACGATGCCGCCACCGGCGTGGGCCAAGGCCTCCCGGCGGTCCGGGGACAGCACGGCGCACCGGATCGACACCACCCAGCGACCGTCGCCGTCGGCATCGCACCAACCGACCGCCCCCGCGTAGAACCCGCGGTCACCCTCCAACTCGCCGATCAGCGCAGCGGCCGTGCCGGTGGGCACCCCGCCCACCGCGGGGGTGGGGTGCAGGGCGAGCGCCAGATCGATTGCCGTGATGTCTTTTCCGCGCAACCGCCCACGCATTGGCGTGCTCAGGTGCCACAGCGCGTCGGTGCCGTGTAATTCGGGTTCGGCGGCGATCTGCAGCTCGACGCACAGTGGATCGAGGGCTTTGCGCATGACGTCTACGACCAGTTGATGCTCGTGGCGGTTCTTCGCCGACGCTGCCAGTGCGGCCGCGTTGGCAGCGTCGGTGGCCGGATCGGTTGACCGTGGCGCCGAACCAGCGAAGGGCTGGCAGATCACCGTGTCACCTTTGCGGGCGACCAGCAGTTCGGGGCTGGCTCCCACCAGGACGGTTCCGGCATATCGCGGGCCCGCCGGGGACAGGTCCGCGAGATACACCGTGGCGGCTGGATCGGCATCGGCCAGCCTGCGCAGCACGGTGCGGGGGTCCCACGGGCCGTCCGCGGTGAGCTGAAGTGCCCGGGCCAGCACCACCTTGTCCAGCGCTGTGGCGGGATCCCGCAACCGAGTCACGGCTTCGGCGACCCGGTCGCGGTGCACCGCGCTGGCCGGCAGTGTCTCCCGGAACGTCACGGAAGGTGACGGTCCGGCCGGCCAGTCGGGCAGCGCCTCGGGTCGGTGGACCGTTACCGGTTCGTACAGCGCGGCCGGCCGTGTCGTGTCAAACGGCAACGCGCCCAATATGATTGATGCCGCCCCGGATTGCAGTGCGGATTGCGCGTCGGGGATTCGCGAGTAGCCGGTACGCACGCCTTCGGTGATCAGCACCCCGGACGGCCCAGCCAGCACGAACCCGGGGTTCAGTGTGGCGGCGGGCACGGATTGGTGCGGCTGGTGAGGCCGAGTGCAGTGATTTGCCGCACACCGTCTTTGAAGCCGCAGACCGCGACCGAGGCCGTCTCCATCGTGAACCGGATGCCTTCGGCTATCGGCAGCTCCACCCATCGGGTCAGCACCGACCGCGAAAAATGGCCATGTCCGACGAACACCACGTCCCGGCTCTCCAGGTACCCCAACGCCAGCTCGATCGCCTGGTCGGCGCGGGCACTGACATCGGCCGGGCTTTCCCCTCCCGGGCCGCCGTGTGTCCACACCATCCAGTCCGGCACCATCGCATGGATCTGTTGGGGAGTCAGCCCCTCGTACTCGCCGTAATCCCATTCGGCGAGCAGCGGAGATACTTCGTCGATGGTCAGGCCGGCCAGCTCGGCGGTCTCCTGTGCGCGGAGCCGCGGGCTGCTGATCACAATCGGGTTCTGCGGTTGCAGGTCGGCCAGCACCGCGGCTGCCGACTTGGCCTGCTCTCGTCCGGTATCGGTGAGATCAAGATCGGTGCGGCCCGTGTGCTGACCCGACTTGGACCATTCGGTCTCACCGTGACGGAGCAGCATGAGGCGGTGCTGTGGGGCGCTCATACGGTGATTCTGCCGCACGTCTGACGGTGCCTGCCGGGAGCGTGCTTGGATGAAGGTGTGACGCGGGTACTAGCGGTCGCCAATCAAAAGGGTGGGGTAGCCAAGACGACGACAGTGGCGTCGTTGGGCGCGGCGATGGTCGAACTCGGTCAGCGGGTACTACTGGTCGACTTGGATCCGCAGGGGTGTCTGACGTTCTCCTTGGGCCAGGATCCCGACAAGCTTCTGGTGTCGGTACACGAGGTGCTGCTCGGCGAAGTCGAGCCGGACGCAGCGCTGGTGCAGACCGATGAAGGTATGACGCTGTTGCCGGCCAACATCGACCTGGCCGGTGCTGAGGCCATGTTGTTGATGCGGGCGGGTCGCGAGTACGCACTCAAACGTGCCCTGGCCAAGGTCGCCGACTCCTTTGATGTGGTGATCATCGACTGCCCGCCGTCGCTGGGGGTGCTCACTCTCAACGGCCTGACCGCCGCCAATGAGGTGATCGTGCCGCTGCAATGCGAAACGTTGGCGCACCGCGGCGTCGGGCAGTTCCTGCGCACCATCGCTGACGTTCAGCAGATCACCAACGCCGATCTCACGCTGCTGGGCGCGTTGCCAACGCTCTATGACTCGCGCACGACCCACAGCCGTGACGTACTGCTCGATGTGGCGGACCGCTATCAGCTGCCGGTGTTGGCACCGCCCATCCCGCGTACTGTTCGATTCGCCGAGGCCACTGCGTCAGGTGTGTCGGTACTGGCCGGCCGAAAGAACAAGGGCGCGGAGGCCTACCGGCAGCTGGCCGAGGCCCTGCGCAGGTATTGGAAGTCCGGGAAGGCGATGGCCACCTTCACACCCGAAGTCGTGTAGCAGGAACCATGGCGACAGTGCTCGCGGCCGCGACGGCCACCGATCAGGGCCCCGTCCGGGTCAGCAACCAGGATGCTGTGCTCGTCGAGGGGGTGCTGTATGCCATCGCCGACGGCTTCGGCGCGGTCGGTGACCACGCCAGCCGGCTGGCGCTGGACATGTTGCGGGCCGGTTTCGTCGCCGTGCCTGACCGGGACGGGCTGATGGTCGCGGTGCGGCAGGCCAATGAACGCGTCAGCGCTCTCGTCACGGCAGAAGGCGCAAGCTCGGGCTGCACACTGACCGTAGTGGCGATGTTCGATACCGAACAGGGTGGCCCCATGGTCCTCAACATCGGCGACTCGCCGCTCTACCGAATTCGGGACGGCCGGATGGAGCAGCTCACGGCCGATCACAGTGTGGCCGGTGAGCTGGTGCAGGCCGGGGAGATCACCCGCGAGGAGGCCCGCTTCCATCCACACCGCCACTTGCTCACCCGTGCGCTCGGCATCGGGCCGGTGATCCGTGTCGATGTCGCCGATCTCGACTGTCTCCCTGGTGACCGGCTGCTGATCTGTAGCGACGGCTTGTTCGCGGCCGCCGATGAGTCCTCGATCGCTGAGGCGGCCGGCACGGTGGAGCCCGCGACGGCAGCTCAGCGGTTGATCGAGGTGGCCAACAATGCCGGCGGCAGCGACAACACCAGCGTCATCGTCATCGACCTGGGCTGAGCCGCGGGCCCCCTGCCGTCACGTCGGCCCCAGCGCGACCAGTTCGGCGCCGCGCTGTTCGAGCAGAGTCGACCCGGCCACCGCGGGTACCACGGGCGAGGCACTCGGTTGGCGGGCCAACGCGATGTGCCGCTCACCGGCGCCGGTAGCGGGATCGAACACGTCGTAGCCGTCGCTGACGGGGACCAGCAGCCGCCCGGCCATCTCGGTGGCGGGTCCGACCGGGTTGGCCGTACTAGTCGGGCTGACGGTGTACTTGTAGCGCAGCCCATTGGCGTCGAACACCAGCACCGAGTTGCCCGTCCACCAGGTGATCAGGTCTCCGGCACGGCTGGTGGTGGCTTGCGGCCCCGGCGGTGCGGGCAGCAGCGTACTGGCGATGGTGGCACCGTCGCGGTCGATGACATTGACCGTCGGCTTCGGCGTCGGCACGTAGATCGCGGTTGTCGTGTCCGATACGGCGATCACTTGTGCGCCCGAGTCGTCCGTCACGCCCGGCAGCTCCACGTTCCGGGTGTCGGGCTGGTCCTCCTCATCGGCCGGACGCAGCAGTGTCAGCCGCAGATCGTCCCGTTTGGGGCACGACTCCAGCACCGACACCGCCGAGGAACTGGCCGCCGCCGACACCAGCCGGCACACCGGTGACGCTGGGACATCGGGCTTGATGCGGGCGTCGAGTGCACCGTAGGACAGCATCCGGACCATGTCGGAGCGCCACATCTCCAGGCGACTGTCCCCGGCCGAGAGCACGGTGGTCCCGTCGGAGGACAACCGCACCTCGGGATCGGAATAGCTGCTGCGGGCCGGCCCGCGCTGGCCGGTCTTACCGTCGATGGTGCTGACCTGCCCGCAGCCGCGACTGTCCGGATACACCGCGACGGCGTAGTCGTACACCGAGGTCACACCGCATAGGTCGAGATCGCGGGCGTAACTCCACAACGTGGCACCGGTGACCGGATCGCGCCCGGTGACGGTGTGCCCGTCTCCGGTGACCACTGACCCACCGGCGATCACCGGCACTGTGGTCTTGGGGCTCGGCGCGGTCCACAGCTGCTGCAGTCCGGCGGGTACGTCCCGGGCCGGGTTCAGATTGGCGACCGGCGACGCTGCGGGACGGCTGATCGTCGCCCGCTCGTCGCTGGTCCACCAGATCAGGGCGGCGACGACGGCGATGACCGCAACGATCGCAGCAGCCGCCACCATGTCGCCACGGGTGCGACGTTCGGGTTTGACCATAGGTGGCGCGGTCGGCTAGCTGGCGCTGGCGGCTTCGGTCTTGCGGGGACGTCGCCGACGGCGCCGCCGTCCGGCAGCCGGAGCTTCGCCGTTCTCGGATTCGGCAACCGGTGCGTCGACCGGCTCCTCGACATCGGTCTCCGGAGCCGAGGGCGTCTCCGGATGCCCGGTCGTCGGTTTGCCGGCGCGGGTTCGCCGCCGTGTCCGGGTCCGGCTCGGCCGCTCCGAGTTCGAGTCGGTCGAGGAGATCCGCTTCTCCGACTTGTCGGCACGCTTGTCTGTCGAACGATGTGGGGTGCCGACGGTGCCGGTGGCATCGGCGGGGATGCCCAGCTCCTCATAGATGTGCGGTGAGCTGGAGTAGGTCTCGGCCGGATCGGGGCAGCCCAAGTTCAGCGCCTTGTCGATCATTTCCCAGCGGGCCAGCTCGTCCCAGTCCACCAGCGTGATCGCGACGCCGGTCTTGCCGGCGCGGCCCGTGCGTCCGATACGGTGCACATAGGCCTGCTCATCTTCGGGGCACTGGTAGTTGATGACGTGCGTGACGTCGTCGATGTCGATGCCGCGCGCCGCGACGTCGGTGGCGACCAGCACGTCGACGGCTCCGGTGCGGAAGGACTTCAAGGCCTTCTCCCGGGCGCCCTGGCCCAGGTCGCCGTGCACGGCATCGACCTTGAATCCGCGCTCGGCGAGTTCGTCGGACACCTTCTGTGCAGTGCGCTTGGTGCGGGTGAAGATCATCGTGGCGCCGCGGCCATCGGCCTGCAGGATCCGGCTGACCAGCTCCGACTTGTCCAGGGCGTGGGCCCGGTAGGCGAACTGCTCGGTGGTGTCATGGGTCGCCGCGGAATGCGGGGCTTCGGCCCGGATGTGGGTGGGCTGGTTCATGAACGTGCGGGCCAGCGTGATGATCGGATCGGGCATGGTTGCCGAGAACAGCATCGACTGCCGGTCATCCGGGGTCAGCCGCAGGATGCGCTCGATATCGGGCAGGAAGCCCAGGTCGAGCATCTCGTCCGCCTCGTCGAGGACCAGTACCGAAAGGCCGCCGAGCTGCAGGTGGCCCTGCTGGGCCAGGTCGAGCAGTCGGCCCGGCGTGCCGACGACCACGTCGACACCCTTACGCAGCGCTTCGATCTGCGGTTCGTAAGGACGTCCGCCGTAGATGGAGGTCACGGTGAACGGGCGCTGCGAGGAGGTTCCGGTACCTGCCGTCAAGTACTTTGCTGCGGCGGCGAGGTCGTCGTAGACCTGTAGGCACAGCTCGCGGGTGGGCACCACGATCAGCGCGCGCGGCGCTCCGGTCAGCGGTCGGGTCTCGTCGCCGACCACCCGGTGCAGCAGGGGCACGCCGAAGGCGAAGGTCTTGCCCATGCCGGTACGGGCCTGGCCGATCAGATCGCTGCCGGCGAGTGCCAGGGGCAAGGTGAGTTCTTGGATGGCAAAGGGGTGTTCGATACCGTTCTCGGCCAGTGCGCGCACAATTTCTTCGCGCACGCCGAGTTCGGCAAACGTCTTGTTGAGATGCGTCATGGTTGGTGGAGGTAGCCTTTCACTGTCAAACCTCATGGGGCGTCCACGCGCGCACGAGTTTCGACAATGACACGGCCGGTTCGCCCGGTACAGGCGGCGGTGCCGATCCGCGGGGCCCAGCGCTACGGGGCGGGCCAACTGCGTGCACGCACATTTCTTCGGTAGCGGCCTGGGCGGCTCGCAAGCGGGCTCGAAGCCGCTGCAGATCCTGTTACCAGAAGTCATTGTAGCTGGTCGCGATGGCAGGGCCGATTTGCCGGCAAGTCGGCCCGTCGTGCGGCGTCTAAAGTTGGCCCCATGACAACGCCGCAGCCCGCCGCAGAACAGATCGCCGAACCGGTCGCCCCAGGCGTGTCGGCCGATCACCCCGGGGTCGACGAACTGTTCGCGGTGCTGGCCTACGGGGAGGTCGCCGCGTTCTACCGGCTCACCGAGGAGGCGCGGATGGCGCCCAATCTGCGTGGCCGGATCAACATGGCCAGCATGGCCGCCGCCGAGATGGGTCACTACGAGATTTTGCGAGATGCGCTGGAGCGCAGGGGAGTAGATGTCGTCGCGGCGATGACGAAGTACGCCTCGGCGCTGGAGAACTACCACCGCATGACCACGCCGAGCACGTGGCTGGAAGCTTTGGTGAAGACCTACATCGGTGACGCGCTCGCCGCAGACTTCTACCTGGAGATCACCGACTCGCTACCGGACGAGGTTGCCTCGGTGGTGCGGTCGGTGCTCTCGGAGACCGGGCATTCACAGTTCGTCGTGGCCGAGGTGCGGGCGGCGG
The DNA here is from genome assembly GCF_000373905.1 of Mycobacterium sp. 155. Taxonomy (NCBI): domain Bacteria; kingdom Bacillati; phylum Actinomycetota; class Actinomycetes; order Mycobacteriales; family Mycobacteriaceae; genus Mycobacterium; species Mycobacterium sp. 155. Next base: position 2,513,928 of record NZ_KB892705.1, on the reverse strand, counting down.
TGACCGCCAGCGTCCGGCAGCGCCACCGGCTGGCACTGTGGGCGCGCCGACTGCTCGGCGAGGCTGTCACCCAGGCGCAATTCGTGCTGGCCGATCACGACGAGTTGGTCGATCTGGTGATGTCCAGCGGGGAAGGCCTGACCCAGCTCGCCGAGTTCTTCAACGGGCTGCAGCACACCCATCACTCCCGGATGCAGGAGCTGGGCCTGGCCTGACCGCTCTACTGCGTGCAGGTCGCGATCATCGTGTTGTTGGCCTGCTGGACCAGCACTGTGCCGTTGGCATCGGTGATCGCGCAGTCGAGCTGACCTGCCACGCTGGTCGCGGTCACCGATTTCAGCTCGACACCGGGGTCGAGCGTCACGGTCTTGGTCCACGGCAGGGCGACGTTGATGTCGGTCTGCAGTGCCCCCTGCTGATCGGTGTACACGATGCTCACCAGGTCGATCAGCTGCCGGGTGCCCGTGACGGTGTAGGTGATGGTGCGCGGGCTGGCGACGGTCGCCGGCGGGGCCGCCTCGGCAGGCGGTGCAGGTTCGGGTGTCGGTTCCGCGGTGGCCTGGGGGGTCGGCGTCACGGTGGTCACCGTCTCGGGTGACATGCCGGCTACGGGCGGTGCCGGCGTCGGCACCGGCTTCGATGTGGCGTCCTGTGCCGGAGTGGTCGTGGGCTGGCTCGTCGTGGGTGCCGCTGAAGAGGTCACGGTGGCCGAGACCGACCCGCTGTCGCCGCCGCCCAGGATGATCACCGTGCAGATGACCGCGACCAGCAGGATCACGCCCGCGACGGCGGCGACCCACATCCATCGCCGGTCGGCAGGGTCGTAGTACTCGTAGATCTCGTCGTCGATGTCCTCATCGGGGCTGTCGCCCACGTAGGCGTCGTAGTCCGCGAAGCCGGCATCGTCGCCGCCGGTGCGGTATTCGCTGTCATCGCTCGAGCGGTAACGGCTCCGGAAGTTATCGTCCGGGTCGGACGATCCGGGCCTAGTCGAATGCTCACCGAAACGCTCGGTCGAAGTCGTGCCATACGGCGAATAATGCCTGGTCATGAGGCTATCCCAGTCGTCTCGTCCAATATCGCTGCTGATGCTATCGAGGCAGATGTGACGGGTGAGGTTTGATGACCAGCGTGTTGGTTACGGTCCGGACTCGGTTCGGTCGCTGAAGGTCTCCCGCGCTTGGCGCAGGCATCGAGCGCTTCGCGCACGGCGAACTCTCAATGGCCGACGCTGGCGGCCTCGCGCCCGCACTGTCCACTAGCCTGCTGAGGGACACAGACAGTAGAGACAGAGAAGGGGTCCAGCGTGGAGGTCAAGATCGGCGTCACGGACAGTCCGCGGGAGCTGAGTTTCAACAGCGCGCAGACTCCCAGTGAGGTGGAGAAACAGGTCACTGACGCGCTCAGCCAGGACTCGGGTGTGCTGGCGCTGACCGACGAGAAGGGCCGTCGGTTCCTGGTGCAGAACAAAAAGATCGCCTACGTAGAGATCGGCGCTGCCGATGTGCGCCGCGTCGGCTTCGGTGTCGGGGCTGAGTCGGCCTAGAGAAGGCCCGTTCAGGCGCGGGTGAGTGGCACGTGTGACAGTCCGCCCCAGGCGAACTGCACCGTGCCCTCCACCGCGCAGTCCTTGTCGATCGGCCGTTCGTTGTTGAGCCAGTACCGCGCGGAGTCGACACTGATCGCGACCAAGCCGACCGCGATCATCCGGGCGCGATGCGCCTCAAGGCCGGAATCGCGACTGATCAAGTCGAACACCGCGTCCGTGCAGGCTTCGGTCGCGACCTTCACCTGCGCAGCCACTTGTGGCTCGCTGACGTAGTCGTTCTCGAAGATAAGCCGGTAACCCTGACCGTCGTGCTCGATGAAGTCGAAGAATGCCTCCACGGCGGCGCGCAGCCGCTGCCTGTTGTCCGTGGTGGTGCGCAGGGCTTGGCGAACGCCGGACACCAGATTCTCGACGTGCTGCTGCAATACCGCGAGGTACAGCTCAAGCTTCGACGAGAAGTGTTGGTAAAGAACCGGTTTGCTGACACCGGCGCGATCGGCGATCTCGTCCATACCCGCGGCGTGGTAACCCCGGTCCACGAACACCTCGCTGGCGGCCGCCAAGAGCTGACCGCGTCGTTCGTTGCGGGGCAGTCGATTGCCGCGTCGACCGGTCGCCGGCTTGTCGGCTCTCCTCTCGGTGTTCGCGAGATCGCTCATGTAGTCCTCAATCTGGATTCCTTCGGCGCGCTTGGTCATGGTCAACCAGGCTGCTCATCGGACGACAGTACTACCGTTGCGGCGCCGGTTGCGAAACGTCCGACGGTTGCGAATTGGCTGCGGCGGGGTCACGGACCTGACGCACGGGAATGGCATTCACAGCGGTCTGTGCCATTCTGGATCGGTGACCTACGACCCGGGGCCCCGCGCGGGCAGCGGCGTCCCGGCACTGCGCGACGAATGGCGGGAGCCGTTGCGGGCCCAACGGGATCCACTTGCGGCCGATTCGGGTCGGCCCCGGGTCAATCGCGACGAGCGGGGCCAGTGGCGCAAGCAGACTTGGCTCGGCCGCTTTGTGTCCACCTATGGCTGGCGTGCCTACGCGCTGCCGGTCCTCATCGTGCTGACCGTGGTGGTGCTGTACCAGACGGTGACCGGTACGTCCGCGCGCACCGGGCACGCCGACGACGGGCCCATCCAGGGATCGCCCACCATCGACCAGGCCGCCACCGCCATCATCGGCGCGCCGCCCAAAGGGCTGACCCAGTTCGACGCCAACCTGCCCACCGGCATCCTGCCCGCGGGCGGGCAGTTCACCGAGACCGGCGCCAAGACCTGGCACATCGTGCCCGGAACTACCGAGAAGGTCGGTCAGGGCACCACCAAGTCGTTCACCTATACCGTCGAGGTAGAGGACGGCGTGGACACCACATCGTTCGGGGGCGACGAGGGCTTCGCGCGGATGGTCAGTGAAACGCTGGCCAACCCCAAGAGCTGGACCCACGACGGCATGTTCGGGTTCACCCGCGTCGACGCCACTAGCGGCGTCGAGCCTGACTTCCGGGTGTCCTTGACCTCGCCGATCACCGTGCGGGAGGGCTGCGGCTACGACATCCAGCTGGAAGCGTCGTGCTACAACCCGTCCTACGACGACCAGGCCCGGGTCTTCATCAATGAAGCCCGCTGGGTGCGCGGCGCGATGCCGTTCCAGGGCGATATCGGGTCATACCGACAGTATGTGATCAACCACGAGGTCGGCCACGCCATCGGTTACCAGCGGCATGAGCCGTGCCGTGACGACGGCGGCCTGGCGCCGATCATGATGCAGCAGACCTTCTCCACCGCAAACAACGACGATGCGAAGTTCGACCCGGAGACCGTCAAGCCGGACGGGAAGACCTGCCGCTTCAACCCCTGGCCATATCCCATCGCGTAGCGCCTGTCTTGGGTTCGGTAGCCGATTGACGCCTACCGCGGCGCGGGAAGCATGACCGCCGGATTACCGTTGTCCCTACGTACGGTCCATGACTTGAGGAGACATTCGGTGTCCGTGAATTTGGGTGTGTCGTTACCGCCGCTGGTTGAACCGGCCGCCGAGCTCACCCGCGAAGAGGTGACGCGTTACAGCCGCCACCTGATCATTCCCGACGTGGGCGTGATCGGACAGAAGCGGCTCAAGAATGCCAAGGTGCTGGTGATCGGTGCCGGCGGACTCGGCTCGCCGACCCTGCTCTACCTGGCTGCCGCCGGGGTGGGAACCATCGGCATCGTCGAGTTCGACGTCGTCGACGAGTCCAATCTGCAGCGCCAGATCATCCACGGCCAGGCTGACATCGGGAAGTCCAAGGCGCTGAGCGCCAAGGAATCGGTTTTGGCGATCAACCCGCTGGTCACCGTCAACCTGCACGAATTCCGGCTGGAGGCCGACAACGCCGTCGAGCTGTTCAACCAGTACGACCTGATCCTCGACGGCACCGACAACTTCGCCACCCGATACCTGGTCAACGACGCCGCGGTGTTGGCGGGCAAGCCGTACGTGTGGGGTTCGATCTACCGGTTCGAGGGCCAGGTGTCGGTGTTCTGGGAAGACGCACCCGACGGTCCCGACGGCGAGAAGCAGGGCCTGAACTACCGCGATCTGTACCCCGAGCCGCCACCACCGGGAATGGTCCCGTCGTGTGCCGAGGGTGGCGTGCTGGGCATCCTGTGCGCATCCATCGCGTCGATCATGGGTACCGAGGCCGTCAAGCTGATCACCGGTATCGGGGAGCCGCTTCTGGGCCGGCTGATGATCTACGACGCGCTCGACATGACCTACCGCACCATCCGGATCCGCAAGGACCCGACGACTCCGAAGATCACCGAGCTCATCGACTACGAGGAGTTCTGCGGCGCCATCTCGGATGAGGCGACCGAAGCCACGAAAGACTCCACCATCACCCCGCAGGAGCTGCGGGAGCTGCTGGACTCGGGGAAGCCGTTGGCGCTCATCGACGTCCGTGAGCCGGTGGAGTGGGAGATCAATCATATTCAGGGTGCCGAGCTCATCCCGAAGCCGACGTTCGAATCGGGCGATGCGCTCGCCAAGCTCCAGCTGGATCGCACACCGGTGTTGTACTGCAAGACCGGTGTGCGCTCGGCAGAAGTGCTGGCCATCGTTCAACAGGCCGGATTCTCCGATGCGGTGCATCTGCAGGGCGGCATCGTGGCGTGGGGTCGACAGGTCGATCCCGACATGGTCATGTACTGACCGCCGGTTTGCGGGTCTACACCTTAGGCTGAGGTTGTGAGTGCAGAACGGCCGCCGGAACATGTGCTGGCGGCCTTCGGGCTGTCCGGGGTGCGTCCGGTCCCACTTGGTTCGAGTTGGGAGGGCGGCTGGCGCTGCGGCGAAGTCGTACTGTCGGTGGTCCCCGACCACGCCCGTGCGGCGTGGTCGGCGAAGATCCGGGAGACGTTGTTCGTCGATGGGGTACGGCTGGCCCGCCCGGTGCGTTCCACCGACGGGCGCTACGTCGTGGCCGGTTGGCGCGCCGACACATTTGTCGCCGGGACCCCGGAACCGCGTCACGACGAGGTGGTCTCGGCGGCGGTCCGGTTGCACGAAGCCACCGGAACCCTGGAGCGGCCCCGGTTCCTGACCCAGCCTCCGGTCGCGCCGTGGGCAGATGTCGACGTGTTCATCGCCGCCGACCGCGCGGCGTGGGAAGACCGGCCGCTGCACTCGCTCCCGTCCGGAGCCAGGGTCGCGCCGGGTTCGACGGACGGTCAGCGTTCGGTCGAGCTGATCAACCAGCTCGCCACACTCCGCAAACCGACCAAGAGCGCGAGCCAGCTGGTGCACGGCGACCTCTACGGCACAGTGCTTTTCGCCGGCGCCGCGGCGCCAGGCATCACCGACATCACTCCATACTGGCGCCCTTCGTCGTGGGCGGCCGGGGTCGTTGTCGTCGACGCGTTGTCCTGGGGCGACGCTGACGACGGGCTCATCGAGCGCTGGGACACGTTACCGGAGTGGCCGCAGATGTTGTTGCGGGCGTTGATGTTCCGGCTGGCCGTGCACGCGTTGCATCCGCGGTCCACCGCGGCGGCCTTCCCCGGACTGGCCCGCACCGCGTCGCTGGTCCGGCTCATCCTCTAACCCACGTTTAACCCGCGAGCAGACGCGGGGGTACCCCGACACGCCGCGATCGCGGTACCCGCGTGACTGCTCGCGCTCAGAACTCGTGGCGGCATTCGCTCAGTGCTATCCGGCCGTCGACGGAAAGCACACCCTCGGCGCGCAGCAGCTCCAGCTGCCGGGTGCTCAGATGGGGTGCGGGGCGGCCCGAGGCGCGGATCACACGGTGCCATGGCAAGTCCGACGAATCGGTGCGCATGATCCACCCGACAATCCGGGGGCTGGAAAGCCCCGCGACGTCGGCGATATCGCCATACGTCGACACCCTGCCCGCGGGAATAGCGGCGACCAGCGCGCGGACCGTCTCCACCTGCTCCTCGGTCACCGCCGCCACGGCTATCCCAGCCGTTCCCGGATCAACGCCGCGGTCTCGGCGGGCCGGGCCTGAGCCACCATGTGATTGCAATCCCAGTCCAGCAGCGTGAAATCGGGTCCGAGCCGCACGCTCAACGCGCCGATCAGCGCATCCGTGGCATACGGCGGGCTGGTTTTGGTGGCCCGCACCAGCGTGGTCGGTGTTCCGGTGCGCGGTAAGACAACTGGCCGGGCCAGCTCACTCCAGTACGCCATCATCGCGGGCATGCAGACCCGCCACCCGTATCGGCCGTTGGGCAGCGCGATCAGGTGCTCGCCGAACTCGCGGTCCAATTCGGCGGGCTCGACCTCACCCCAGGAGCCCTTCATCTTCTCCACTCGAGCTTGGGCTACGTCGGGATAGTCCGGCGACTCCATCATGTTCTCGGCGATCTCCCGCACCCACTCACCGTCAAGTTCCACCGCGGGGTCCAACAAGATCAGCCCGGACACCAGGTCCGGGTAGGTGGCAGCCAGCGTGAGGGCCACCGCACCGCCGAAAGAGTGCCCGACCACCAGCGTCGGGCCGTCCAGCAGTGCCGCCAAGGCGTCGACGTTGGCCGCCAGGGTCCACGGCGCCGCCCACGACGACCTGCCGTGTCCCAGCAGATCGGGCGCCAGAATCGACACCTCGGGCAGCTGGGAGGCCAGGGTCTGCCAGCGCTGACCGTGCCCGGTCACACCGTGGATCAACAGCAGCTCGGCCGGGGCCTGCGGGCCGTACCGGAGCACGTGCAACAAATCGGGGGACACCCCCGTGATGCTGCCAGGGCCCGGCCCAACAGATTTGTGGGACCCCTCGCGCCAATCCGCTCCGCTACTTGTCGGGCCTGCTTGCGCCAATCCGCTCCGCTACTTGTCGGGCCTGCTTGCGCCAATCCGCTCCGCTACTTGTCGGGCCTGCTTGCGCCAATCCGCTCCGCTACTTGTCGGTCCCTTCTGGTGTCATGCCTTCCATGACTGCACACGTCGAACCGGCACTGGCGGGTACCGAGCTGCTCGCTCCGGGACGCACGGGCGTGGTGCGGTTGCTCGGTGGGCCGGGAACCGGCAAGAGTTCGCTGCTGATCAACACGGCCGTCGAACACATCGCCGCAGGCACCGATCCGGAATCGGTTCTGCTGCTGACCGGTTCGGCACGCCTGCGGGCGGCCGCGCGGGCCGCGGTCACCGCGCGGCTGCTGGGTGCGGGGGAGCGGCACGTGGTGCGTGAGCCGCTGGTACGAACGGTCCACTCGTACGCATTCGCGCTGTTGCGGTTGGCGGCCCAGCGCAACGGTGACCCGCCGCCGCGGCTCATCACCAGCGCCGAACAGGACGGCATCATCCGTGAACTGCTGGCCGGCAATCTGGAGGACGGGCCCAACTCGGGTGTCTGCTGGCCCGACCAGCTGTGGCCGGCGTTGAGCACCGCAGGGTTCGCCAGTGAACTTCGCGACCTGATGGCGCGCTGCACCGAGCGCGGTGTGGATCCGCTTGCGTTGCAACGGCTCGGCCGGTCGGCGCGGCGTCCCGAGTGGGTGGCCGCCGGGCAGTTCGCGCAGGCCTATGAGCAGATCATGCTGCTCCGCTCGGCGGTGGGCATGGCCGCACCGCAGGCCACCGTGCCCGCACTGGGCGCGGCCGAACTGGTCGGTGCCGCGTTGGAGGCTCTTGGCACCGACGCCGACCTGCTGGCCACCGAACGCGGCCGGATCAGCCTGCTGCTGGTCGACGACGCCCAGCACCTCGACCCGCAAGCCGCTCTGCTGGTGCGCGTGCTGGGAGCAGGCGCCGGGCTGACCGTGATTGCCGGTGACCCCGATCAAGCGGTATTCGGTTACCGCGGCGCCGATCCGGTCTTGTTGCGCGATCCGGGCGACGCCGACGACGCGATCATCGTGCTGACCGAATCGCACCGGTGCGCTCCCGAGGTCGCGGCGGCCATCGCCGGTATCGGACGACGCCTTCCCGGCGTCAGCCCCACCCGCGAATTGGTCGGTAGCGCCGCGGTCGAGGGGGCCGTCACCCTGCGGCTGGCCGCGTCGACGCACGCCGAGTCGACCCTGATCGCCGATGCGTTGCGGCGTGCCCACCTCGTCGACGGGGTGCCGTGGTCGGAGATGGCAGTTATCGTTCGCTCAGTGCCCCGCGCCGGGACGGTGCTGGCCCGGGCTTTGACCGGCGCAGGGGTGCCGGTCGAGGCTGCCGGAGACGTGTCACCCGTGGCCCAGCAGCCCGCCGTCGCCGCGCTGCTCACGGTGCTCGATGTCGCCACCGGAGAGCTGACCGGCGACGACGCACTCACCCTGCTCACCGGGCCGATCGGACGGGTCGACCCGGTGAGCCTGCGGCAGTTGCGCCGCGCGCTGCGCCGTGCCGACGGCTCGGTACCGCCGCGTGATTTCGGCGACCTCGTTGTTGCCGCGGTGAACACCGAACCCCGGGGGCTCCCCGTCGAGCAACTGCGCCCGTTGCGGCGGCTGCGTGCGGTGCTGACCGCGGCCCGCCGCAGTGTGGCCGCCGGAGCGGATCCGCGCCACACCCTCTGGGACGTCTGGCATGCCTGCGGGCTACAGCGACGGTGGCTGATGGCCAGCGAGCGTGGCGGAACTCTTGGCGCGCAGGCAGATCGCGACCTCGACGCGGTGACGATGCTGTTCGACATCGCCGATCAATACGTGAACCGGACGGCGGGTGCGTCGCTGCGCGGTCTCATCGACCACGTCAGGGCGCTCGGCGCACCGGCCGCACCCGCCGACCCGCGTCAACAGCCCGACGCCGTCGCCGTTCTGAGCGCCCATGCCTCCCTGGGCCGGGAATGGGAGTTCGTCGTCATCGCTGGTGTGCAGGAAGGATTGTGGCCCAACACTATTCCTCGCGGCGGTGTGCTCGGAACCCAGCATCTGGTGGATGTGCTCGACGGCGTTACCGGGCCCGCCGACGCCGCGGTGTCTACCCGGGCGCCGCTATTGGCCGAGGAACGGCGGTTGCTGATGGCAGCGATGGGCCGTGCCCGCACCCGGCTCTTGGTGACCGCGGTGGACAGCGATTCCGGTGATGGTTCGCTGCTGCCCTCGCCGTTCTGCACCGAGCTGACCGCCCTGGCCACCGACGTGCCGGTGCTCCCGCCACTGGCGGCGCCCAGGGTGCTGGCCCCCTCGGCGCTGGTTGGTCGGTTGCGCGCGGTGGTATGTGCACCCGATGATGCGGTCGACGAGGACTCCCGGGCCTGTGCGGCAACGCAGTTGGCCCGGCTGGCCGAAGCCGGGGTGCCCGGGGCCAACCCGGCGGACTGGTACGCCATGACCCCGCTGTCCACCGACCATCCGTTGTGGTCCGGTGCCGATCAGACGGTGACGCTGTCACCCTCGACGCTGCAGATGCTTACCGACTGCCCATTGCGTTGGCTGCTGGAACGGCATGGCGGTAGCTCGGGCCGCGACGTGCGGTCCACCGTCGGGTCGCTGGTGCACGCGCTGGTTGCCGAGCCGGGGCGCACCGAGGGTCAACTCGTCAACGAGCTCGAAAAGGTCTGGGACCAACTACCTTTCGAGGCGAAATGGTATTCGGACAACGAGCTGGAACGGCACCGTGCGATGCTGGAGACATTCACCCGGTGGCGGGCCGACACGAGGTGCCAGCTCACAGAGGTGGGCACAGAGATCAACGTCGAGGGAGTCATCCGGGCCGCCGATCCCGAGTCCGGGAACCAAGCACCCGGGGTCCGGATACGGGGCCGGCTGGACCGCCTCGAGCGTGATCAGGCCGGTCGGTTGGTGATCGTCGATCTCAAGACCGGCAAGAGTCCGGTGACCAAGGAGAACGCACAGAGCCATGCTCAGCTGGCCATGTACCAGTTGGCCGTCGCCGCAGGCCTGCTGACGGACGAAGCCGCTACCGATCTGGACGAGCCCGGCGGAGGTCGGCTGATATACCTCGGAAAGGCCGGCGCAGCCGGTGCCACGGTGCGTGAACAGGATCCGATGACATCCGAGACCCGTGCCGATTGGCTGGCAGCGGTCGGTGACGCGGCCGCCGCCACCGCGGGACCGCAGTTCCTGGCGAGAGTCAACGACGGATGCTCGAACTGCCCGGTGCGGTCGGCCTGTCCGGCACAGGCGCCGCGGTCATGACACCGGCCGAGACGGCCCGCTACAGCCCGGTCGAACTATCCTCTGCGCTGGGCCTTTTCCCGCCGACCGCCGAGCAGGCCGCAGTGATCGCCGCGCCACCCGGTCCGCTCGTGGTGATCGCGGGTGCGGGCGCAGGGAAGACCGAGACCATGGCCGCTCGGGTGGTGTGGCTGGTGGCCAACGGCTATGCCACACCGTCACAGGTGCTCGGGCTGACCTTCACCCGCAAGGCCGCCGGGCAGCTGCTGCGCCGGGTTCGCACCCGGCTGGCGCGGCTGGCCGGTGCGGGTCTGGCGCTGTCCGTGGGCACCGACGAAGCGGTCACCGTCAGCACCTACCACGCATTCGCCGGCACACTGCTACGCGAGTACGGCCTGTTGCTGCCCGTCGAACCGGACACCCGGCTGCTCACTGAAACTGAACTGTGGCAGTTGGCTTTTGATGTGGTGTGCGCTCACCCGGGCCGGCTCGACACCGACAAGACCCCGGGCGCGGTCACCGCGATGGTGCTCCGTCTTTCCGGGGCGCTCGCCGAGCACCTCGTCGACACCGATCAGCTTCGCGACACCCACACCGAACTCGAGCGGTTGGTCCACACCCTTCCGGCCGGGCCATATCAGCGTGACCGCGGGCCGAGCCAGTGGCTGCTGCGCATGCTGGCCACCCAGACCGAACGCACGGAGCTGGTACCGCTGATCGACGCGCTGCACCAACGGCTGCGTACCGACAAGGTGATGGACTTCGGCATGCAGATGGCCGCCGCAGCCCGGCTGGCGGCGGGTTTCCCGCAGGTCGGTGAGCAGTTGCGGCAACGCTTCCGCGTCGTGCTGCTCGACGAGTATCAAGACACCGGGCATTCCCAGCGCGTCGCGTTGTCGGCGTTGTTCGGTCGCGGTACCGACGACGGGCTGGCGCTGACGGCTGTCGGTGATCCGATCCAGTCGATCTATGGCTGGCGGGGCGCATCGGCCACCAACCTGCCCCGGTTCACCACCGACTTCCCGTTAGCAGACGGCACCCCGGCGCCGACCCTGGAGTTGCGGACCAGCTGGCGCAATCCGCCCAGTACTCTGCACGTCGCCAATGCCATCTCGGCTGAGGCGCGGCACCGTTCGGTATCGGTGCGGGAATTGCTGCCCCGGCCCGGTGCCGATCCGGGCACCATCCGCTGTGCGCTGTTGACCGATGTTGCGGCGGAACGGGATTGGGTGGCCGATCAGGTCGCGCGCAGGTACCACGGCGCCCGCGAAGACGGTGCGTCGGCACCGACGGCGGCAGTTCTGGTGCGGCGCAACGCCGATGCCGCTCCGATGGCCGAAGCGCTCGAGGCCCGCGGGGTTCCGGTCGAGGTGGTCGGGGTGGCGGGGTTGCTGGCGGTGCCCGAGGTAGCCGATCTGGTGGCGATGCTGCGGCTGGTCGCCGACCCGACCGCCGGACCTGCGGTCATGCGCATTCTCACCGGGCCACGGTGGCGGTTCGGCGCCGGCGACCTCACGGCGTTGTGGCGCCGAGCGGTTGAGCTGGACGATCGCCCGCACGGGGAGCCCGGCCCGGCCGACATCGTCGCGGCGGCCGCTCCCGACGCCGACGTCGCGTGCCTGGCCGACGCGATCTGCGATCCCGGTGCGGCCGAGAACTATTCGGCCGCGGGCTACCAGCGGATCGTGGCGTTGGGCCGGGAACTGACGATGCTGCGGGCACATCTGAACCACCCGCTGCCCGAACTGGTCGCCGAGGTCCGGCGGGTGGCAGGGCTGGACGCAGAGGCGCGGGCAGCGCAGCCCGTGACCGCGGGCTGGACCGGCACCGAACACCTCGACACGTTCTGCGATCTGGTGGCCGATTACGCCGGCCGCTCGGGTGTAGAGCGCGTTGGGCGCCCCGGCGCTGAGCGCGTTGGGCGCCCCGGCGCCGTGGTCGAGGGGCTGCTGGCCTACCTCGACGCCGCGACGGTGGTCGAAAACGGGCTCGCGCCCGCCGAATTGGCGGTCTCGCACGACCGGGTGCAGATCCTGACCGTGCACGCCGCCAAGGGGCTGGAATGGCAGGTGGTGGCGGTGCCGCATCTGAGTGCGCGGATATTCCCGTCGACGGCGTCGGCGCGCACCTGGCTCACCGACGCCGCGGATCTGCCGCCGCTGCTGCGCGGTGACCGCGCCACCGTGTCCGAGATCGGCGTCCCGGTGCTCGACACCTCGGATGTCAACGATCGAAAGATACTGTCGGACAAGATTGCCGATCACAAGAGCAAGCTAGAGCAGCGCCGCGTCGATGAGGAACGTCGCTTGCTGTACGTGGCGGTCACCCGCGCCGAGGACACGTTGCTGCTGTCTGGTCACCACTGGGGTGCCACCGAGAGCAAGCCGCGGGGACCATCGGAGTTTCTGTGCGAGATCAAGACCATTCTGGAAGAGGCCGCAGCTGACGGCAGACCCTGCGGCGACATCGAGCAGTGGGCGTCCGAGCCGGTAGCCGGTGAGCAGAACCCTTTGCGGGATAAGGAAGTTAAAGCGATATGGCCGGCGAAGCCGAGTCCTGACGGCGATGTACGCCGCGGAGCGGAGCTCATCGCTCGGGCGATGGCGGGGGATCTCGGCGAGGGAACAGACACCGACGGCTGGGGGGCCGACGTGGACGCGCTGCTGGCCGAACGGGCCCGGGCGCCGCATACGGTTCCGGCCGAACTGCCAGGCCAGGTGTCGGTCAGCACGCTCGTCGAACTCAGCCGGGATCCGCAGGCGGCGTTGCAACGGCTGCACCGCCGGCTACCGCAGCGTCCGGATCCGCATGCCTTGCTGGGCACCATCTTCCACGAATGGGTCCAGCGGTTCTTCCATGCCGAGCGCTTGTTCGATCTCGACGATCTGCCCGGTGCGGTCGACAGCGAGGTCGGCCGCGGCTGCGCCGAAGAGCTCGCCGTATTACAGGACGCATTCGTGATGTCATCGTGGGCCGCGCGCACACCGATCGAGGTGGAGGTGCCCTTCGACATGGTGCTCGGTAAGACCGTGGTCCGGGGCCGCATCGACGCGGTGTTCGCCGACACCGACGGCACCGCAACCGTCGTGGACTGGAAGACCGGTGAGCCACCGAACACTCCGGAAGCCAAGGAGCAAGCCGCGATACAGCTCGCGGTCTACCGACTGGCCTGGGCCGCATTGCGCGGGTGCCCGCCGGGATCGGTGCGCGCGGCCTTCCACTACGTGCGGTCCGGCCAGACGGTCAGGCCCGAAACCCTGCCCGGAGCAGAGGAATTGGCTGCGTTACTGGCGGACTCGCCGGCAGCGCAGCAGACCTAGCCCGGACCTAGCCCTTGTTGGCCGAGGTCAGATTGGCGATCTCATTACTCCACACGGACTGGGCCCCGGCGTCTCCGATGCGATAGACCTGCACCATCGAGGCGACCCCGATCAGCACCGCCACCACCGCGACGATGGCGTTGTACAGCACCCGGCGGGTGTTGTCGCGCCGCTCGGCGTACCGCAGCGCCACCAGGGCCAGAGCGACGACCAGCAATGCCACCGAGAAATAGATCATGGTGTCGCCGAGCTCGGCGTGCTCCTGCAGGATGGCGTCGGGGTTGCGGCGCAGGTCGTACAGCCAGTTGCCGGCCTGGATCGTGATGGGGGTCAAAACCGCTGTGGCGACGGCAAGAGCAAGGGTGACCCAGATCAGCTGCCCCCTACGGGCGCCCGGCCAGAGCGCGCAGATGATCTCCATTACCGCGGTCAGCGGCGCGAGTATGACGATGGCGTGCACGAACAAAACGTGGGCGGGCAGGCCGTTGATGACTGTCATGGGACTCCTTGGCTGATGGGAGGTATCGAGCTCACGTGATCGCGGCGCCGACCAAACGGCCGATCGCATAGGTGATCGCCAACGCCAGGCCACCACCGATCATGTTTCTCAGCACTGCACGGCCCTTAGGCGCACCACCCAAACCAGCCGACACCGTCCCGGTGAGCATCAGGGCCAGTAGCACCGCGACAACGGTGACCGGGACCCGCCACGTCGCCGGTGGCAACAGAACTGCGGCCAACGGCAACAGCGCACCGACGGTGAACGACAGAGCCGACGACGACGCGGCCTGCCACGGGTTGGTCAGTTCGTTCGGATCGATACCCAGTTCGACCTCGGCATGTGCGGCGAAGGCGTCATGGTCGGTGAGTTCCTCGGCCACGGTGCGCGCAGTGACGGGCGACAACCCCTTGGCTTCATAGAGTTCGGCGAGCTCGTCCAATTCTGCTGCGGGATCGGTACGTAACTCGCGCCGTTCTTTGCTCAGCAGCGCTCGTTCGGTGTCCCGTTGCGTGCTCACCGAGACGTATTCACCCAACGCCATGGACACCGCACCGGCCGCCAGGCCGGCGACGCCGGCGGTCAGGATGGGTCCGCGGTCCGCGGTCGCAGCGGCCACGCCGACGACGATGCCTGCAGTGGAGACGATTCCGTCGTTGGCGCCCAGCACGCCGGCGCGTAGCCAGTTCAGCTTCGAGGAGACCGATCCGACGTGCGGTTCGGCCGGGTGTGTGGGGCTCGGCACGGCTGCGACGATATACATCGAAACCATGTGCTGCCAGCAACGATAGCCTTGCCAAACCAGTCGGCGGCGCACTCAGGAGCTGCGGTACACCTTGAGCGCCGTGGTCACCAACGGGATCTGCAGCGGCAGGCGAGCGATCGCGACGATGCGCATCGGCCACGGCTTGCCCCACCACAGCCGCACCATATTGACGTTGCCCGGGAACACCGCGATGAACAGGGTCGCTGCGGCCAGTGCGCCGAGCCGCCGGGTGCGTGGAGCCGCCAACAATGCGCCGGTAGCCAATTCGCCGGCGCCGGAGGCGTAGGTGTAAAAGCGGGCGGGGCCGGGCAGCTCTGCCGGGATGATCGTGTCGAACGGTTTGGGCGTAACGAAATGCAATGTGCCCATGCCGAGCAGCATGACGGCGAGCCGCCGGGCGGTGCGGGCGGCGGCGGTTCGCTGAGACGCGGCGGTGGTCATGGTTACATTGTGGCGTGCGACCGCTCGGATGGATCCCCGCATGACCGGTACCCATGGTTAAGGGCAGGCTGCGGCGCCGACTCGCCGCGATCGACGAGAACCTCACCTCGCGGCCTGACGCCGCGCTCACCGACGTGCTCCGCATACCGGAGCCGTTCGTCAGCCCGGCGCGCAGAATCGCCATGCGAGTGTTCTACGCGTTGGCAGCACTGTTCGCGGCGGTGCTGATCGTCTACATGGACCGCTACGGGTACCGCGACAACGACAGCGCGCCGGATCCGGATCATCCGCTGTCGTTCTTGGATTGCCTCTATTACGCGACCGTGTCGCTGTCAACAACGGGCTACGGCGACATCACGCCCTATACGGAATCAGCGCGTCTGGTCAACGTCCTGATCATCACGCCGCTGCGGGTGGCCTTCCTGATCGTCCTCATCGGTACCACCGTGGAAACCCTGACCACCCAGTCTCGGCAGGCGCTGAAGATCCAGCGATGGAGGAACAGAGTGCGTAACCACACCGTCGTCATCGGATACGGCACCAAGGGCCGCACGGCCGTGGCTGCCATGGTGGGTGACGAGGTGGCCCCGGCCGACATCGTCGTCGTCGACGAGAACGCCACCGCGCTGGAACGCGCGAAGAGTGCCGGCCTGGTCACCGTCCACGGTGACGCCACCAAGTCCGACATCCTCCGGCTGGCCAGCGCGCAGCACGCCAAATCGATTGTCGTCGCGACCGATAACGATGCCAGCGCGGTGTTGGTGACCCTGACCGCCAGGGAGCTGGCTCCCAACGCCAAGATCATCGCGGCCGCGCGGGAAGCCGAGAACCAGCATCTGCTGCGGCAGTCCGGCGCGGATTCGACCGTGGTGTCCGCGGAGACCGCGGGCCGGCTACTGGGCATCGCCACCCAGACCCCGAGTGTGGTGGAGATGGTCGAGGACCTGCTGACACCCGACGCGGGCTTCGCGATTGCCGAGCGGGAGGTCGAACCGAAGGAGGAGGGCGGCTCGCCGCGGCATCTGCATGACATCGTGCTCGGTGTGGTCCGCGGCGGCCGCCTGGTGCGGGTGGACGATCCTGAGGTGGATGCATTGGAGTCCGGCGACCGGCTGCTCTACATCCGCAGCGCAGACGCTGAGCGATGACCGGGGGCGAGCGCAGCGACGGGGGAAGTTGATGGACTTCCGCCTGCGCAACGTCCCACTGCTGTCCCGGGTCGGGGCCGACCGCGCCGACACCGTGCGCACCGACATCGACGCGGCGATCGCCGGCTGGGCCGACGCGTTGCTGCTGTGCGTCGACCACCGCAACCAGGTGCTGATTTCGCAGGGCAAGGTGGTGTTGGGCAAGGCCTCGGCGATTGCCGACACGCCTCCGGAGCATGCCGTGTTCCTGGGCCGCCTCTACGACGGCAGACATGTCTGGGCGGTGCGCGGTGCGGTGGAGGCACCCGAGGACCCCGGCGCTGAAACCGAGGTGCTGGATCTGCGCCGGGCCGGCTCGGTGTTCCATGACACCAGCGCCCAACTGGTGGCGACTGCGACGGCGTTGCTGAACTGGCACGACCGCGCGCGGTTCAGCGCGGTCGACGGCGCGGCGACCAAATCGGTCAAGGCCGGCTGGGCTCGGGTCAACGCCGCCAGTGGTCACGAGGAATATCCCCGCATCGATCCTGCGGTGATCTGCCTGGTGCACGACGGCCATGACCGCGCGGTGCTGGCTCGTCAGGCGGTCTGGCCCGAACGGTTGTTCTCGATTCTCGCCGGATTCGTCGAGGCCGGGGAATCCTTCGAGACCTGCGTGGTGCGCGAGATCGCCGAGGAGATCGGGCTGACCGTCACCAATGTGCAGTATCTGGGCAGCCAGCCGTGGCCGTTCCCGCGGTCGTTGATGGTCGGTTTCCACGCGATCGGTGATCCCGAGCAGCCGTTCGCCTTTACCGATGGCGAGATCGCCGAAGCCGGTTGGTTCACCCGGGCTGAGATCCGTCACGCCCTCGAGTACGGCGACTGGAGTTCGGTCGATTCGTCATCGCGGCTGCTGCTGCCGGGCTCGATCTCCATTGCGCGCGAGATCATCGAATCCTGGGCCGCGCTCGACTGACGTTCTCACCGCGAGCAGACACGGCGGTACCGGAAAAGCCGCGTGTCGCGGACCGCAGCGTCTGTTCGCGAGAAGCGGCGACTAGCCCAATTTGGCCTTGACCTGCTTGATGCTCGGGTTGGTCAGCGTCGATCCGTCGGCGAACTTCACCGTCGGCACCACATGGTTGCCTCCGTTGACCGAACCCACGAACTCCGCGGCGGCGGGGTCGGCCTCGATGTCGATTTCGGTCCAGCCGATGCCTTCGGCCCGCAGCGCTGTCTTCAGGCGCCGGCAGTAGCCGCACCAACTGGTCGTGTACATGGTCAGGTCGGAGGACGTAGCAGTCATAGTCCACACAACGTAGCCGAACCGCCGGTGGCTTCCTGCTCAGCGGTAAGTTGCTAATGCAGTGTTGGGACAGGGCCGAGCATGACTGGATCTCGGAATACCTGGATTCCTTGTCGCCGTAGCGTGTTCGTCTGCGGGGCTGTCACAGTGGTGATGCGCGCTGGCATGGTATTCGGAGCGCGGCTCGGTGCAGCACCGGGACGACGCGTTGACCGAGTACGCCGCCGCTGTGATTCGAGGAGTCGACATGTCTTTTGAGACCTCAGACACGCTGCGCTACATCGCCGATTGGTCGCCCGAGCCGGTCGAATCGTCGGATCCGCTGGCCCCCAAGCAAGCCACAGATCTGGCCGCGACCCTCGACCTCGACGACCGCTTCGCCGTCGGCTCCGCACTACCGCCGCTGTGGCAGTGGATCTACTTTCCCGAATGGCCGAGAACAGTCGAGCTCGGAGCCGATGGGCATCCCCACGACGGCCACTTCCTGCCGCCGATCCCGAACCGCCGCCGCATGTTCGCCGGGGGCCGGATATCGATCAGTTCTCCGTTGCTGTTGGGGGAGTCGGCCGTGCGTCGTTCCGAGGTCACGGGCACCGCTGTCAAACACGGCAGTACCGGTGAACTGTTGTTCGTCACCGTGCGCAGTAGCTACCGCCAGGGTCCGGCGGTGCGCCTGGTCGAGGAGCAGGACCTGGTGTATCGCAGCGACGCGGGAACCGCCACGTCGTTCACCCGCACCACCGAACCTCTTGCCGCGCAATCGACTCCGTGGGCAGCTGAGCCGGTACCCAATCCCGCGCTGCTGTTCAGGTTCAGTGCGCTGACCGCCAACGCCCACCGCATCCACTACGACGAGCCGTACACCACGGGCACCGAAGGGTTCCCGGCGCTCGTGGTGCACGGTCCGTTGCTGGCGATCTACATGGCCGAACTGCTGCGGGCGCACGGACCGCGGCGCAGTGTGGCTCGGTTCGACTTCCGGTTGCGTCGCCCGGTTTTCCTGGGTGACCGGATCCGGGTGCAGGGGGAACCGGGCGCACGTGAGGAGCGAGATGAACCGGGCGCACGTGAGGAGCGAAAGGAACCCTGCGCACGTGAGGAGCGAAATGGGCAGGGCGACGGCGACACCACGGTAAGACTCAGCGTGGTGTCGGGTGCGGGCGCCGTTCACGCCACCGCGACCGCCACTTATGCATAACTGATCTCCGCTGGTCACAGGCCCGACATGCGGCGTCCCGGCACCGGATGCCTGCTCATGTCGCCTGTGGCTGCCATCATGGACCCCATGTCGTCGCAGGCCCCCGTCGCAACCCTGGACGATCTCGACGATGAACAACGCGAGGCCGTGCTCGCCGCGCGCGGCCCGGTGTGTGTGCTGGCCGGCGCGGGTACCGGAAAGACCCGCACCATCACCCGCCGGATCGCGCACCTCGTCGCCGCCGGGCATGTCGCGGCCAGCCAGGTACTCGCGGTGACCTTCACCGCTCGTGCGGCGGGGGAGATGCGAGGCCGGTTGCGGGCGCTCGGACAGGAGTCCGGGGTGCCCACCGGCACTGTCCAGGCGGTGACGTTCCACGCGGCGGCCCGCAGGCAACTGCAGTACTTCTGGCCGCGCCTGGTCGGTACCACCGGCTGGGAGTTGCTCGACAGCAAGTTCTCCGTCGTCGCTCAGGCCGCCAGCCGGTCGGGCATGCAGACCAGTACTGACGACGTGCGAGACCTGGCCGGCGAAATCGAATGGGCCAAAGCATCTTTGATCACGCCGGAGGGATATCCCGCAGCCGTCGCCGAGGTCGGCCGCGACATACCGTTCGACGCGGCGAGGGTGTCTGCTGTCTACGCGGGCTACGAGTCACTCAAGGCCCGCCGCGACGACACCACGCTGCTGGACTTCGACGATCTGCTGCTGCACACGGCCGCGGCCATCGAGAACGACTCCGCCGTCGCGCAGGAGTTCCGCGACCGCTACCGCTGCTTCGTCGTCGACGAATATCAGGATGTCACCCCGCTACAGCAGCGGGTGCTCGACGCCTGGCTCGGGGATCGTGACGATCTCACCGTCGTCGGTGACGCCAACCAGACCATCTACTCGTTCACCGGCGCCACGCCGCGGTATCTACTCGACTTCTCGCGGCGGTTTCCCGACGCCGCGGTGGTGCGCCTGGAGCGTGACTACCGGTCCACCCCGCAGGTGGTGTCGCTGGCCAACCGGGTGATCGCCGCTGCGCGGGGCCGCATGGCGGGTAGCAAGTTGCATCTGGTGGGGCAACGCGATCCCGGCCCCGCGCCGACCTTTTCCGAACACCCCGACGAGGTCGCCGAGGCTACTGCGGTGGCCCGCTCGATCAAGAAGCTGATCGAATCGGGAACGGCGCCTGCCGAAATCGCGGTGCTGTACCGGATCAATGCTCAATCTGAGGTGTACGAGGAGGCGCTGACCGAGGCTGGGATCGCCTTCCAGGTGCGTGGTGGCGAGGGCTTCTTCAGCCGTCAGGAGATCCGCCAGGCCCTGGTGGCGTTGCAGCGCAGCGCCGAGCGCGGTGCCGAAACCGACGATCTGGCCGCGCTGGTGCGCCAACTGCTCGAGCCACTCGGTTTGACGGCCGAACCTCCCGCAGGTACCCGGGCCCGCGAGCGCTGGGAAGCGCTCGGCGCACTGGCCGAACTCGTCGACGAGGAGGTCGCGCTGCGTCCCGACCTGGATATGCGAACCCTGGTCGCCGAACTGCGTCAACGCGCCGACGCCCGGCACCCACCGGTTGTGCAGGGCGTGACGTTGGCGTCCCTGCACGCGGCCAAGGGCCTGGAATGGGACGCGGTGTTCCTGGTCGGTCTAGCGGATGGCACGCTACCGATTTCGCACGCCCTGACACACGGCCCGGACAGTGAGCCGGTGGAGGAAGAACGCCGGCTGCTCTACGTCGGGGTGACCCGGGCGCGGATACACCTGGCGTTGAGTTGGGCGCTGGCCCGTACTCCGGGCGGGCGACAGGGGCGACGGCCGTCGCGCTTTCTCAACGGCATCGCGCCTCAGCTCTCGAGCACACCGGCCGCCCCCGACCGCAACCGCCGCCAACGCGGCGCCACTCCGCGCTGCCGGGTATGCAACGCCACCCTGACCACGTCACCGGCGATCATGCTGCGGCGCTGCGAAACGTGTCCGGCCAACCTCGATGAGGAGTTGCTGACCGAGCTCAAAGACTGGCGGCTGCGCGTCTCCAAGGAGATGAAGGTCCCGGCCTACGTCGTGTTCACCGACAACACGCTGATCGCCATCGCCGAGTCGCAACCCACTGACGACGCTGCTCTGGTGTCCATCCCCGGCATCGGTGCCCGCAAGCTCGAGCAGTACGGCGCCGATGTACTGGCATTGGTGAAGGGCCGTCAGAAATCGTAAAGATCACGCCAAAACCGCAGGTAGAAAATAGGTTGTCATAATTGGCTGTTAGGCTTTAGCCTCAAAGTCAATAACTCTGGTGACGAGATGGAAGGAGGATGCCCGAAATGATTAGCAACATCAAAGTCAGCGGTGTCGCGGTCACAAGCATGCCCTCCTTCCGTACCAGCTATGCCGTAGCCCCTGCCCATGCTGGGTTGGCGGCCGTTGCCCGTGTTGGCATGGTCGCCGCTGCTGCGGTCCCGGCCGAGCGGCATCTGCCCGTCGCCAACGCCGTGTGGCCGCCCGTCGCGGGCATTGCCCCGCAGCGCAAGCGCCGCCCCGCCGCCGTGCTCCGCGCGTCCGTGGATTGGAGCGCTCCTAGGTAGAGCTCTCGTCACCGCCTAATGGCCACGGACCCGCAGTCAACCGGATCCGTGGCCATATTTGTCGGTTTCCCCGAGGAATCTGGTCGTAGATCCATCACAAGACAGATCGATCGCCGAAATCTACGACCAGGAAGCAGGGGATATGCACATGTCCATTGCGATGAACGCTCCGGAGACGGGGTTCACGCCGGTGACATGCGAGAAGCGACTGCCGGCGGTGCCGTGCCACCTCGAGGATCCGGATCTGTGGTTCGCCGAGAGCCCCGTCGACCTCGAGCGCGCCAAGGCGTTGTGCGCGGACTGTCCGATCCGCAACGAGTGCCTGGCCGCAGCGTTGGAGCGGCAGGAGCCGTGGGGGGTGTGGGGCGGTGAAATCCTCGACCGCGGCAGCATCGTCGCCCGGAAACGGCCGCGTGGCCGCCCGCGTAAGGACGTCGGAAGCAATCCGGCCGCGGCGTGATGCCGCGGCAGGTCCATCCCGTCCGTCCGCGCCTCGTCCGTCCCACGGTCATAGCCCCGCCTGCCCCAGTGTCAGGCAGCTTCTTCCGCGAATCCCGGAACCAGTGCGGTGGCAATGGATTTCACCGGCACATGGGCATCAAGCTGACAGCAGATGGCGATAGTCGAGGCGATCACGCGCAGCGGGATGGCCAGATTGACCGGCAGGTCGAGCTGGCGGGCCATCTTGAGCTGTGCCACCGAGTTGTCCAACTGACCCGCTGCCATGCGCTGGATCCAGCGACGCGTGTAGTGGAACACGTCGACCTCGACCGGCTCGACGTACTGGCGCAGCATGTCGTCGATTTCCTGAACCGAAACTTGTTGGCCCCGTTGGATGAATCCGGCTTCCTCCATCGCGGGCAGCAGCTGATCGTAGTTCTGGTCGCGGGCCAGCCGGATCGTCCGCCCCAACGCGGACGGGAATCCGCCGGGCATCGGGGCGACGGCGCCGAAGTCGATGACACCCATACGGCCGTCAGGCAGCAGCATGAAGTTGCCCGGGTGCGCGTCGCCGTGCATCATCTCCAGCCGCGCAGGCGCGTCGAAGGTCAGTTCGCTCAAGCGAGTACCCATGAGGTCGCGCTGTTCGGGGGTACCGCCGCGGATGATCACCGACATGGGGATGCCGTCCATCCATTCCGCGATGACGACTTTGGGCGCGCTGGCGACTACGGCGGGTACGGCGAAGTGCGGATCGTTGCGGTACGCCTTGGCGAAGGCGCGCTGGTTTTCAGCTTCCAGCCGGTAGTCCAGTTCCATCTCGGTGCGCTCGGTGAGTTCATCGACGATGCCCTGGATGTCGGCGCCGGGCGCCAGCTGTTTGAACACGCTGACGAGTCGTTGGATGGTCTTCAAGTCGGCGCGCAGCGCCTCGTCGGCGCCCGGGTACTGGATCTTGATCGCTACCTCGCGGCCGTCGGACCAAATGCCCTTGTGCACCTGGCCGATGCTCGCCGAGGCGACCGGAGCGTCGTCGAACGAGGTGAACCGGTCCCGCCACTTAGTGCCCAGTTGGCCGTCGAGCACCCGGTGCACCTTCGCTGCCGGCAATGGGGGAGCGTCCTTCTGCAGCTTGGTCAGTGCCTCGCGATACGGTTTGCCATACTGCTCAGGTATGGCGGCTTCCATCACCGAAAGGGCCTGTCCGACCTTCATCGCGCCGCCCTTGAGCTCACCCAGCACGGTGAACAATTGCTGTGCGGCCTTGTCCATCAACTCGGCGGTGACCTCGTCTTTGGACTTACCGGTCAGGCGTTTGCCCAAGCCGAGCGCCGCCCGGCCGGCCATGCCGCCCGCCAAGCCCGCGAGCTTGGCGTTGCGTGCGACGCTTCCCCGTTTGATGTCAGACACCAGTCCATCATCCACGACGGCGCTGAACGAGCCACAATTCAGCGGCAGCGTACGTTTTCAACACGGACAGTCAGGGTGGCGTGACCAACGACGCGCGGTGATCGAGTAGCCGTCGGCGTCGAGTTCGAGCGTGGTGTCCAGCGTCGGCGGCGGTGCGGGGGCGCGTCGCGGCGCATCGGCCTCCCTTACTGCCTGGATCACCAGATCTATCTGGCGCAGCGCCAGCGCCGCGGTGGCCAGGATCGTCGCGCGCCCGGCGGTACCGACCGTGCCGCGCAGCTGCGCCGCGAGGGCCGGCCATGCCGCGTCCCGCTCGCTGCGGTGCAGGTCGGCGCACTGCAGGCAACTTGTCAACCCCGGGATGACGAGCGGGCCGACCAATCCGGCGCCGTCGCGCAGCCGCACCGGCAGATGTGCAACCCGAGCCTCGTGCAGTTCGCGCACCATCCGTGGTTCGGTGACTTGGTAGTCGGCGAGTACCACGAGGTCGGTGGCATCGGGTACGGCCGCTGCGTGCGGTCGGCTGGTGTGCCGGACCCGTGCGCCCGAGCAGCGCAAGGAGCTGGTAAGCAGTTCCGAGAGCGGTCCCCGGCCGTGGATGCGCACCGATGCGGTGCGTGACGGGTGCGGTGATTCGACGGTGACGATGCCCGCGTCGGTCAACGCGCGAATCACCTCATCGACGGCCTCGGCCGATTTGAATTGTGTTGCAGCAGCGGCAAGTTCGTCTCGGGAGGCGCCACTGCCCTGCAGGGTGCGCAGCAGTCCGGCGAGCTGGGCTTGCGTCATCGACCCGGGCGGGCGGACGAGCACCGCGCGACGGGGGTCCCAGCCCACCTGGACTGTTCCGTCGGGCCGCAGCAGCACGGGCCGACCGGCTGCCAGCACATACCGCGTCGTCATGACATGACTCTGCCACGACCCGAGGCACCGCCCGGTCAGTTATCCACAGGCCTCAGGACTCGTCGGGGCGTTCGGGACCCTCGCCCTGTTCCTTCTGCAGATCGGCGATCGCTTGCTCGAACGCACTGTCGATTCCACTGATGTCGCCGCCGATCACCCGGTCGATGAAACCGGCGGGTTCGTCGAGATCGGACGCGTCGGGCAGCAGGTCGGGATGTTGCCATACGCCGTCGCGGGCGTCGGAGCCAACCGCCTCGGTCAGCCGTTCCCACAGCGCTGCTGCCTCGCGCATCTTGCGCGGCCGCAGTTCCAGGCCGACGAGCGTGGCGAAGGTTCGCTCGGCCGGGCCGCCGGTGGCCCGCCGTCGGCGCAGCATCTCGGACAGCGCCTCGGTGCCGGGAATCCGGTCACCCAGTGCCGCGGACACCACGGTCTGCACCCAGCCCTCGATCAACGCGAGCAGGGTTTCCAGCCGCTCCAAGGCGGCTTCCTGCTCGGGTGTTGCTTTGGGTTCGAACATGCCCTGGCTGAGCAGCTGCTCCATCTCGGACGGATCTGACAACGAGGCCGGGTTGAACCCCTTAGCGAGATCCTCCATGCCCGACATGTCGACCTTCATGCCCTTGGCGAACGCCTCGACTGCGCCCAGCAACTGACTGGAGAGCCACGGCACGTGGCTGAACAGCCGGTGATGCGCGGCTTCTCGGGCAGCCAGGAACGTCAGGATCTCGCTGCGCGGGCGCTCCAGGCCCTCCGAGAGCGATTCGATGGCCTCCGGCATGAGCGCGGCCACCCCTTTGGGGCCCAGCGGCAGTCCGATGTCGGTCGAGGTCAGCACCTCCCGAGACAACTTGCCCAAGGCCTGGCCGAGCTGCGAACCGAAGGCCATGCCGCCCATCTGCGACATCATCGCCAGCAGCGGGCCCGCCATACTCTGGGCTTCCTCGGGCAACGCAGAAGCCCACACAGTCGAAATCTGCTCGGCCACCGGATTGCAGAGCCGCTTCCAGGTGTCCATCGTGTTGTCGAGCCAATCGCTCGGCGTCCACGCGACCGTGTGGCTGGTTCCGGCAGGCAGTGCCGTGACACCGTCAAGCCAGGTTTCGGCAAGCCGGACCGCGTCGGCGACGGCGCCTTTGGTCTGGTCGGGCACCGGGGCGACGAAGCCGATCGAGTTCGACGCCAACTGGCGGGCCAGGTCGTAGTTCACCGGGCCGGACTGACCGCCGCCGGCCATCGCTGTGCCTGCTCCGCTGAACATCTCGCCGAGCTTGGTGAAGATCTGGCCCAGGTCACCCATATCGAAGCCGGCGCCCCCGGCGCCGAAACCGAACGGATCAGAGCCAGGGCCGGATCCGGATCCCGGATCTGGGTCTTTCTTGCGCTTGTCGCGCTCGGGGTCGTCCCCGGCGGAGAAGCCGAAGGGCAGGTCAGCCATATCCCCAACGGTACTCACTACAGGGTGGACTCGCGGCGCTGTGGGTCATGCTGTCAGTGAACCTGACGCCGCAGGCTTTACTGTTGGCGGCGTGAACAGGCGGATTTTGACGCTGGTGGTGGCTCTGGTGCCGATTTTGGCCTTCGGTGTGCTGCTCTCAGTGGTGAAGGTGCCCTTCGTGTCTTTGGGGCCTGGTCCGACCTTCAACACCCTCGGTGAGGTGGAAGGCAAACAAGTCGTCGACATCGAGGGCCCTGACGCCCGAGTGCACCCGACGTCAGGGCACCTGAACATGACGACAGTCTCTCAGCGCGACGGGTTGACCCTGGGCCAGGCTCTGACGCTGTGGATGTCGGGCCGCGAACAGTTGGTGCCGCGTGACCTGGTGTACCCGCCGGACAAGTCCAAGGACGAGATCGACAAGGCCAATACCAGCGATTTCAAGCGCTCCGAGGACAACGCCGAGTATGCCGCGCTGTCGTTCCTGAAGTACCCGATGGCGGTGACCGTGCAGAGCGTGACCGACCCGGGCCCCTCGGCGGGCAAGCTGCAGGTCGGCGACGCGATCGGCGGGGTCAACGGTAAGCCGGTGGCCAACCTTGATGAGTTCCAAACGCTGCTCAAGACGACCAAACCAGGGGACACCATCGTCATCGACTACCGCCGCAAGAACGCTCCCGCCGGCACGGCCACCATCACCCTGGGCCACAACCCGGACCGCGACTACGGCTTCCTGGGAGTAGGCGTACTCGAAGCTCCGTGGGCGCCGTTCGACATCACCTTCAACCTGGCCAACATCGGCGGCCCGTCAGCGGGCCTGATGTTCAGCCTGGCCGTGGTGGACAAGCTGAGCACGGGCGATCTCAACGACGGCAAGTTCATCGCAGGCACCGGCACCATCACGGGTGACGGCAAGGTCGGGTCGATCGGTGGCATCACCCACAAGATGCTGGCCGCCCACGAAGCCGGCGCCACGGTGTTCCTCGTGCCCGCAGAGAACTGTGCCGAGGCCCGCTCGGCACAGCAGGACGGCATGGAACTGGTGAAGGTCGACACGCTCACCGAGGCCGTCGACGCCTTGCACACGCTTTCTGCCGGTGGCGAACCTCCGCGCTGCTGAACCGCTACCACGGGGGACCTGACTAGAGTTGTGGGAAATCCGGCAGGCCGGACAGGCAGGCCAGTAATCCGGGAACCCGAGACTGGAGTTGACGAGTGGGTATGCGGCCCGCGGCAAGGATGCCGAAGCTGACGCGACGAAGCCGGGTTCTGATCGGGCTGGCACTCGTGGTGGTGCTGCTATTGCTGATCGGGCCGCGCTTCATCGACACCTACGTCGATTGGTTGTGGTTCGGTGAACTCGGCTACCGGTCGGTGTTCACCACAGTGCTCGCCACTCGCCTCATCGTGTTCCTCGTTGCCGGAGTGGTGCTCGGTGCAATCGTGTTCGGCGGGCTGGCGCTGGCCTACCGCACGCGCCCGGTGTTCGTTCCCGCCACCGGGCCCAATGACCCGGTGGCCCGGTACCGCAGTGCGGTGCTGGCGCGCCTGCGGCTGTTCGGCATCGGCGTTCCGGTGTTCATCGGCTTGTTGGCCGGCATCGTCGCCCAGACCTACTGGGTGCGGGTCCAGTTGTTCCTGCACGGCGGCGAATTCGGGGTTACGGACCCGCAATTCGGGCGCGATCTCGGGTTTTATGCGTTCGATCTGCCGTTCTACCGGCTGATCCTCACCTACCTGTTCGTCGCGACGTTCTTGGCGTTCATCGCAAACCTGCTGGGCCACTACCTGTTCGGTGGTATCCGGCTGTCCGGGCGTACCGGCGCGCTGAGCCGCTCGGCTCGTATCCAGCTGATCAGCCTCGGCGGCACGCTGATCCTGCTCAAGGCGGTCGCCTACTGGATGGACCGCTACGAGCTGCTCAGCGTCACCCGTTCGGCCAAGCCGTTCACCGGTGCCGGCTACACCGACATCAACGCGGTGTTGCCCGCCAAGCTCATCCTGCTGGCCATTGCCGTGATCTGTGCCTTGGCGGTGTTCTCGGCAATCGTATTGCGGGACTTGCGGATCCCCGCGATCGGCGTGGTGCTGTTGCTGTTGAGCTCCCTGGTCGTCGGCGCAGGGTGGCCGTTGATCGTCGAGCAGTTCAGCGTCAAGCCCAACGCGGCGCAGAAGGAAAGCGAGTACATCAGCCGCAGCATCACGGCGACCAGGCAGGCCTACGGTCTTACCAGTGACACCGTGACCTACCGCAACTACGAGAGCAACGGGCAGACGACGGCGGCCCAGGTTGCGGCGGACCGGGCGACCACATCGAACATCCGGCTGCTCGACCCGACCATAGTGAGCCCGGCGTTCACCCAGTTCCAGCAGGGCAAGAACTTCTACTACTTCCCCGATCAGCTGTCCATCGACCGCTACATCGGCCCCGACGGTAACTTGCGGGACTATGTGGTGGCCGCCCGCGAACTCAACCCGGACCGCCTGATCGACAACCAGCGGGACTGGATCAACCGCCACTCGGTGTACACCCACGGCAACGGGTTCATCGCCTCGCCGGCCAACACCGTGCGCGGGATCGCCAACGATCCCAACCAGAATGGTGGCTATCCCGAGTTTTTGGCCAGTGTCGTGGGTGCCAACGGCAGCGTGGTGTCGCCTGGTCCGGCTCCGCTGGATCAGCCGCGGGTGTACTTCGGTCCGGTGATCGCCAATGCGCCCGCTGACTACGCGATTGTCGGCAGCAACGGCCCCGACCGTGAATACGACTACGAGACCAACACCGAGACCAAGAACTACACCTATGAGGGCAAGGGTGGCGTTCCGATCGGCAACTGGTTGTCGCGCAGTGTGTTCGCGGCCAAGTTCGCCGAGCGGAACTTCTTGTTCTCCAACGTGATCGGCGCGAACAGCAAGATCCTGTTCAACCGCGATCCGGCCAAGCGGGTGCAAGCGGTGGCTCCGTGGCTGACCACCGACACCAGCGTGTACCCGGCGATCGTCAACCGACGCATGGTGTGGATCGTCGACGGCTACACCACGCTGGACAACTATCCGTATTCGGAGTTGACGACGCTGTCGAGCGCGACCGCGGATTCCAACGAGGTGGCGGTCAACCGGTTGGCGCCGGACAAGAAGGTGTCCTACATCCGTAACTCGGTCAAGGCCACTGTCGACGCGTACGACGGCACGGTCACCCTCTACGCCCAGGACGAGAGCGATCCGGTGCTGCAGGCGTGGGAGAAGGTGTTCCCGGGCACCGTCAAGCCCAAGCGTGACATCTCCCCGGAACTGCAAGAACATCTGCGGTACCCGGAGGACCTGTTCAAGGTGCAGCGGGCCCTGTTGGCTCGCTACCACGTGGACAACCCGATCACGTTCTTCTCCGCGCAGGACTTCTGGGATGTGCCGCTGGATCCGAACCCGACCGCCAGCAGCTATCAGCCGCCGTACTACATCGTCGCCAAGGACATTGCGAACAACGACGATTCCTCGTCGTTCCAGTTGACGAGTGCGATGAACCGATTCCAACGTGACTTCCTGGCCGCCTATGTCAGTGCCAGTTCGGATCCGTCGAACTACGGAAAGATCACCGTTCTGACCATCCCAGGTCAGGTCAACGGTCCGAAGCTGGCATTCAACGCGATCAGCACCGATACCGCGGTGAGCCAGGACCTCGGTGTGATCGGTCGGGACAACCAGAACCGCATCCGGTGGGGCAATCTGTTGACCCTGCCAGTCGGTGAGGGCGGATTGCTCTATGTCGCACCGGTTTACGCTTCGCCGGGCACCAGCGACGCGGCGTCGTCCTATCCGCGTCTGATCCGGGTGGCGATGCTCTACAACGACAAGGTCGGCTACGGCCCGACGGTCAGTGACGCACTGACCGAGCTGTTCGGCCCAGGAGCCGGTGCCACCGCGACGAATGTCGCACCCACGGATGCGAAGTCGGGAGTGCCGGGCCAGGCGCCTACCGCCGCACCGCCGCCGGCGGCGGATCAGGCCGGCCGCGCACCGGAAGTGTCAGTGCCCGTGCCGGGTCAGCCGCCCGTGCAGTTGTCGCCGGCCAAGGCGGCGGCGCTGCAGGAGATCGACGCGGCAGTGTCGGCGGCCCAGGAGGCCCAGCGCAGTGGTGATTTCGCCAACTACGGCCAGGCACTGCAGCGTCTGGCCGACGCGATGCAGAAGTACGACACCACCAAGTAGCCTCACCTCTCCCTCGCGAGCAGACACGTAGGTCCCCCGACACGCCGTTGTCGGGGGACCTACGTGTCTGCTGGCCGCGTCCCTGGGCAGTGCAGGCCGTCCGTCATTGACCGGCCTGCCTCGCGCGACGCCCGAGGAGAGTCCCGATTTCTTCCGGGTTGTCCCTGAATTTCACGGTGGGCCAATCGACTTCGATGGAGCAGATGTTGCTGTGGTGATACAGGGGTGGGAGCAGTGGTGTGTGGAACTGCCCGCCAGCCTCTCAACTCCATTGCCCTGCGACTTCCGTAGATTCAGCGATGGGCTTCCCGCGGGCAGTCACTACCCCGCCACTCGACACCGTCGGCGTGCCGCCGTAGGCGGCAATCGCGCCGCGTACGCCGACTAGGTGGAACGACGCCCGAATCCGGACATTGCACGCTGTTGTGCGAATTAACCTCGGAGACTGTCGATTTGGTCCTGCGAGTCACCGGTCGTCGACATCAACATGATCGGTGGAGTGCTGGCCCGTGACGGACGTCGCCCCCGCGTGCTATGCCCACTGTCACGCGGCGTGACGGTGGTGGGAGTGGCGGTGCCCATCGCAGACGTGGTCCACCGGTGGGCAGCTGCCGGACTTCGCACCGTCGGACGACGCCGGACGGATGATTCCGGATCTATGACGAGGGCATTCGGCACTGGCTGGCCGCCCTCGCCGAACGGTGTCACCCGGCCGGGGCTGTTCCAATGCGGTCAGATGGTGCGTTTCAGGGACTGATTTGAACGGCTGATTCGGCCAAAAAGGGCCTCTGAGCACTCGATTTGGTGCAGTGCCAACCGCTTCGGTAACCTTAAGTTCACCGACGCGGGGTGGAGCAGCTCGGTAGCTCGCTGGGCTCATAACCCAGAGGTCGCAGGTTCGAATCCTGTCCCCGCTACTAGCGGAATCGGCCCCCGGAGGATACTCCGGGGGCCGATTCATAGGATGTGTCAAGGGATTTGTGACCCTAGCCATGCTCGTCGATTTCTAGCGTCGGGTTCTAAGTTCGCCTACGAGGCCAGTATGGCCGCGCCTAGGGTTTCTTTCACCCAGACCCGGAACTCGGCGAGTGTGTAGCCGAGCCGCCGCACAAGAAGCTCGTAACTCTCAGGACTGGCTATGACCCACGCTGTGTCGATGGCCTTTTGGGGTGTGAGCCCCTCGGCGAGGGCGCTGACGGGGACGTCGCCCAGGATCCTGGAAAGGGTCCGGTGTCGCAGACGCTGGAGCTCCTGCCAGTCCGCCGCGATCTCGGGGTCAACGGCGGCGGCGTCCCGGTACAGCTGCCAGCCGTCCGCGGCGCGTTCGGCTATTTCTGTGACAAGGGCCGCGATCTCGGCGAGCCGCTGCTGGGGTGACAAGTCCGCGAATCGTAGGCTGGCGTCTTCCGGTGACGCGAGGTCGCCTGCAATCGCCCTTTCCATATACCCCCGGAGCAGCGCGCGCTTGCTTCCCCACGCCAGATAGAGGGTCTGGACGGAGACCCCGGCGGCCGCTGCGAGTCGGGTGACGGTCGTTCCTGCGTAACCGTGCGCGGGGAACTCGCTCGCCGCGGCCTCAAGGAGACGGTTGCGCGTGTCTTGCCGCAGGGCGTCACCAACTTGTTTCTGCCGACTCATGGGCTTCGCAGCTCTCGATGCGGTCATGGACAACAGGTTACTTATGCTTTAGAGTGGCGATCAAGTGAATTTGAGTGTCACTAAAAACCATCAGGGGAATGGCCATGACTAAGACGCCGTTCGACCAGCCCTGGGACCGCCCCGGGAAATTTAGATACGCACGAAAGCGGCTCCGCGCGGCTCTGCACCCGCCGGTCACGGTGTATCCGATGCCGGCCCACGTCACGAAAAACGAGGACGTGGAAGTGCAGATGCGTGACGGAGTCATGTTGCGACTCAACCTGTTCCGCCCCGCCGGTGACGGACCGTTTCCGGTGATCCTGTCGGCGCACCCCTACGGCAAAGACCGAGTGCCAACCAAGAAGAGCGGCGGGTGGAAGGTGAACAAGCAGTTCCGGATCATGAATCAGCCCGAACCGCTGCGGATCTCCGACCAGACCAGTTGGGAGGCACCCGATCCGGTGTGGTGGGTGCAGCAGGGGTACGCGGTCGTCAACCTGGACACCCGCGGCGGCGGCCACTCCGACGGACGCGGCGATCTGCTGTCCGATCAAGAAGCCGACGACGTCTCTGAGGTTATTTCCTGGGCCGCCGACCAGCCTTGGTCGAACGGTCGCGTCGGAATGCTCGGGGTGTCCTACCTCGCACTGTCACAGTACAAGGTGGCCACCCTGAATCCCCCTGCCTTGAAGGCGATCTGCCCGTGGGAAGGGTTCACCGACGCCTACCGTGACTTCATGACGTCCGGCGGAATCGTGGAGGACGGGTTCGCCCGGGTGTGGCTCTTCATGACCCGACGGGTGGTTCGGCTCCACACCAACCTTGGTGCGGAGCGCCGCAAGCATCCCCTGCGCGACGCCTGGTGGGAGGCTCTGACACCGGAGCTGTCAAAGGTTCGGGTGCCCATGCTGGTGTGCACGAGCTTCTCCGACAACAACCTTCACAGCATCGGGTCGATGCGAGCCTTCCAGGAGACCGGGTCAAGCGAACGCCACGCCTACGCCCACCGCGGACCCAAGTGGGCCACGTTCTACGGAGACGAGGCTTGCCGGGCCCAACTCGCGTTCTTCGACCGACATCTGCGCGAACGCGATGTTGCGCCGCTGCCCCCGGTGCGGCTGGAGATCCGGGACCGAGCCGACCATGTCGTCGAAGTACGCGACGAGCAGGAGTGGCCGCTGGCGCGGACCTGCTGGCAGCAGCTGTACCTGTGCGTCGACGGCAAACTCAGCGCGCGGCCAGACGGCGCCGAGGGCAACGTCACCTTCGACCTGCGAAACACGGGCGCCGCTTTCGAGTATCGATTCGAGGAAGACACTGAAGTCAGTGGCCCCATGACTCTCCGACTGCAGGTCACGGTGACCGGTACCGAGGACCCCCGGTTGTTCGTCGGCGTCGAGAAATGGTCACACGGCGTCCCGGTGCCGTTCAACGGCTCCTACGGATACGGGCGCGACCGCGTCGCCCAAGGGCGGCTGCGACTGGCGCTCCGGGAACTAGATCCCGAACGCGGCAGACCCCACCAGCCCGAACATACCTTCCGCACCCTGCAACCGGTTCGCGACAACGAGCAGATCGACGTGGTCATCCCGTTGAGTAACTCCGCGACCCTTTTTCACGCCGGCGAAAGCCTTCGCCTCATCGTCGCCGGTCGATACCTGGAACCCCGCAACCCGTTGTTTGGGCACTTCCCGACTCACTACGAGCCCAGCGCCCAGGGTAAAGCGACTATCCGTTGCTGCCCCGATCAACCGTCCGCTTTGGAAATCCCCGTCATCCCACGAGGCGGATACCGCGAGGTGACTGAGGCAAACCTCTGACTCTGCTGGTCTTCAAGCGTATGTGATTCTGTTTGCTGGCGGTGGTTCTGTTCGGTGCTGCGCGGTAGGGCTCCGGGCGATCTTGTCCTCGCATAGGGTTTGCAGGAATTCGAGGTGGCCGAGGTCAGTCGTTCACCACGCGAGGCAGCGACGACATGGCTTCACACGGCCGCTCGAATTACTTCTGTTGGGAGCCATGCTGTTTCGATATGCCCGCGTGTTGGGCATTCAGATCGCTGTTCGACGCTTTCGCCCGACCTGATCAGGCAGTCGAAGGTCACGATGGACGATATGCGTGATGTCATCCGATGACTGGCTGCGTTGTCACCGGTATCGCGGGAGGTGCGACAGGTGCCCGTGGCGGCCGTATCGGGACGGGCTTGGTGGGTGCGATCGGACCGGCTGTGGGCGACTGGATCGGCTTCAGGGGAGGACGCCACGGCGCCACTGGTGCACTCGGTACGACCGGCGTAGCAGAGGGCGGCGCCGGGAGTGTGATCGACGGCGGGACCGGTGTGGCCACCGGGACAGTGGATTCGATCGGTGCGGCGGGTGGCGGTTCCGAGGGTATTGCCGGGAAAGGCTGCCGTGTGCTCGCGGTAGTGTCGGGCACACTCGCCGCCGCGCTCGACGGCACGACCGGCGAGGCCGGCGCACTGTGCTGGGGTGCTTCGGCGGTGCGCGGCGAGGCGGTCATCGATGTAGTCCTCGGCGCGGCGGTGGTTTGAGTGAGGTTGGCCGGGCTGACCGGTAGGTTGCGGGGACTCGGCCGGAAGACGGTTAATGCCAGCCCACCGACGAGGATGGCAATCAGTGCCGCACCGAGCAGCAGCTGGCGTGACAAGCGGCCTCGATCGCTGCCGTCGGCGCCGCCCTGCACGATGCCTGATCTCTCGCGCCGATCCACCGGCGCGCTCGTGGCATTTGCGTTGGCGGTGAGGCGAATTCGGTGCAGGGTGTGATCACGTAGCCAGTCGGGGGCCGGAACGAATACCGGAACACCGCCCAGCAGTGCGGCGGGGCTGACCAGACGGCGGCGTTGCTCGTCACACGCCGGGCAAGATTCGATATGACGGGCGATCCGCTTGCGCATGAGTACGGTAAAGACGCCGTCCCAGCCCTCGATGATGGCGGCCAGCTCCGCGCATCCGCGGGGATTGTTCTGGGCGCTGCGGGAAACCAGCAGTGCACCCAGAGATCGTTCGACCGTGTCGCGCAGTCGTTGTGTCATCTTGTTGGCGCTGGCGTGGCTGACGCCGAGCGCCGTGGCGAGTTCGGGTCCATCCAACCCGTGGCAATAGGTCAACTCCAGAACAGCGTGGTCGCGTTCGGACAACCCACCCGTGGCCTCGGCTACCAGACGAGCCAGTTCGCTGCGGACCGCCAGCATCTCGGGCCCCGGCTCGGTCGAAACTTCCTCGGGCACTTGGTCGACGACTCGCTCGCGGCTACGTTCGCGAATGGCGCGCAGCGCCTCGTTACGTGCTATCGCATACAGCCACGGACGCAGCTTCTCCGCGTCGCGCAACTGAGGCAGACGGTCTGCGGCAATGCAAAACGCTTCTTGAACGCATTCGGCCGCGCCGTCGCGATCCCGCAGCATGCCGACACAGAAGTCGTACAACCGGTCGGCGTATCGGTCGTAGATCCCCGCGAACGCCCCCCGATCACCCGCGGCGGCCGCACAGGCCAGCTCAGCGTCGGTGACCGCGTCCCAGTCTGGCAGTGCGGTCATCACATCGCCTCCTCAGGGATCCGTCGGCGACAACCCGTGATTTTAGTGCTCATTCCGCGAACTTGGTTGTCGGTCCGAGCCGGGCCGGGAGCGGTCCCTCTGGCCGCCGGCGGTCGGCGTACGCAATACGACGGGCATGCACGCTCCTTCGGCCGTGGTGTACTCCTCACGGGTAGGAGCAACAGACGTCACGGCCGAGGACATTTTTTGGGCGGCACCCAAAACTCGGTGCGGGCGACGCAGCCGAGCGGACCGAACCAGTCCAGTTGTCACCGAAACTTGAATTACAGAATCCATACCACGTCGCGATATACGGTAATTACACAGCATATAGACAGGGAACTCACAACTCCTGTTGCATCACCCACTATCAGCCGTCCGGCGACTTATTCCACATCTGTCACTATGACGCACCCGCTCTTTTTAGTGATTCCACTAATTACGGCGCGACCAAATATCGGTACTCGCCTCAGCTTCAGGATGAGCCCGTCGGCCCCATCTGGCAAGTATTCATTAGTTGCTCGAATACAATATTATGCCTACCATCACGCAGCGAATTGATCAATAATGAGTGGACAACTCAAATCGGTAATTCTTCTTTCTCCGGAGCGGTCGGGCGTTGCCCCGGATGCAGCAAGGGTCAAACACGATGACCGTCACACCTGGCACGATCCACATCCGCACCTGGTCCCTGCTTGTCAACGCGGCGGGCGATGCGACTGGCCATGGCCGCGACTTCGTCGAACCGTGGCGATGTGAGCTGAAAGCAACCAGCGCTCACACGCTCGTTCACCCACGCGTATCCGATCGCGCGAATCGAGGCCTCAAAAAGTGTCCGACCGGGGCGTGCGGCGTGCTCCTACAGGTGTATGAGCCCACCGCGGGCCTCAACTCGAGAGGAGATCGCCATGACCACCACCTATCGAAGCCCGTATCGTCACGGACTGATTGCGGCAGCCGCAACGCTGGTTACCGCCACGATGGCCGCCGGTGGGTTCGCCGCGGCCGGACCGGCAAATGCGCTACCGCCCGTCTCGCCCCCGACTCCACCCCCGACAATCGTTGAGGCTCCACCAACTCCACCCAGCACCTGGGTGGCGGTCAGCCGCGGATACCCCCAGACTGCCAACTCTCCGGGTGACCAGATCGGCGGCGTGGGAACTGGAGCGGATGAGCATTCCGCGATGATCGCCTCCCTTAACGACTGCACAAGCAAAGGTGGCGACCATTGCGGGTATATGGGCGGTACCCAGAGCGCATGTATCGCACTTGCCGTCGCCGGCACGAAGGATTGGGCCACCGGCATCGGCCCGTTCATCTACCGAGCTCAGCAAAGCGCCCTGGCGCAG
This sequence comes from Mycobacterium sp. 155, assembly GCF_000373905.1. Classification (NCBI taxonomy): domain Bacteria; kingdom Bacillati; phylum Actinomycetota; class Actinomycetes; order Mycobacteriales; family Mycobacteriaceae; genus Mycobacterium; species Mycobacterium sp. 155. Next base: position 2,477,645 of record NZ_KB892705.1, on the reverse strand, counting down.
AACCCAGGCGGCCACATCCTGACGTCGGGTTGTTCCACCAATGCCCCCACCATCGCGAAGAATCCGGGACCGCCGACCGCGGCCTCATAGAGCTAGCCACGGGCTTTCACCGGTCTGGGTTTGACGGGACCGCTGTTTGCTGAAGCTACCGGGTCGGTCGTGCCGCACGCGGCGCGACCGCTGACCCGTACGGCGCGACCGATTTTGCGGCCGCGTGCGGGAGGCATGGCTCACCATTGCCACTAACGACGCGAAGATCCTCGCCGCAGAACTCGGCATCTGACGAAAATTGGCTGGCCACAGCGAGCGCATTCGACTCCGAAGCCAAAGTTCTTCTGAATTCGACCTCTGGTTACTTGGTGCAGGAGTAGGGTCGCCGCATAAGTCATTGACTTTCCAATAGCGCGGTACTACAATCACTCGGCGAGTCAAGGGTCAAGGCAACTATGTCTCCCCGGATTACTTTTCCAATCGGCCGCAACGATGCGACCTTGATTCTAAACAAATAGGGAGACATGGTGAAAAAGAGCACCGAGAGGAAAACCAACTACCCGTCGAGTTTCGGTGTGCTGTTCGCGGGGATCCTGCTGTTTACGGCTGGCTGCGTGGCCTACTGGGTAATCGTGCACCAGACAGGTCACGGTGAGCTGTTCTGGAAACTCAGCGGCGTGGCGGCCTTGACCGCGATCGGCGGAGCTTTCGGCGCGCTGGCCCTTCGGAAGCCGATCAGTGCCTATGCGCGAGCTTATCGTTCGCAGTCCAGCCAGGGTCACTCAGATGGAGCGGCCGGGGCGGACGGGAGCTAGCAAACGGCGTGACGGATACCGGCGCGGGTCGCTTATTAGCGGTCTTCGTTTCTGGCCGTCGCGACGAAATGGTTCTCTCCCCGGGATAGTGAGTCGGACGGGAGATGCGTCCTGCGTCAAAATACAATTCCACGTATTTCGTCGGGATCGGTTCCGTCCCTCGGTTGTTGGTCGAAGGTCCAGTCTTGGTAAGGATTGCGGCTGGGCGTAGTGGAATGCGAACTGGACGGGCTCTTCTACGGCCCCGGTTTGTCTCGCGGCGCCCGGCTCTCTCCGAACTGATGCCGAACTGCGGCTGAACCGCTTCCGCAAAGTTGACTGTGCGGCTACTGGGGAACTTCTGTGCGTGGTGGGCGAACGTTGCGCAGCCCGGCCCAGTGTCAGTCCACGAACTCCGACTGGGTCTCGATAAAGTCCCAATCCGCCGCGGTCAGAACGTCACTGGCCTTATCGGTGCCAGGACCTCCGGCCTCGGCAATATGTTGTGACACCTGCGGCGGTAGTTCTTCAGCGCGCAGGTTCTCGCGCAGCCATTCCTTGCTGTCCAGGGGCAGATTGAGCCACCACTTGTAGATTTCCATCGCGGGACCACCTTCCGTCGAATTTAACCGTAGGCCCGGCGATCGGCGGCTACAAGGGGCGCTCTACTGCGCCGTGACAGGTGTATTCAACTGTCGGAGCGATCATTTCGGTCCGGATCAGCGAAAAGTGGACATTCGTCGCGCACATGTTCGGATGCGGTCGTTCGGCGTTGAGACTGCGGCCGAAGACCGCCAGTGCGCTCTTGGAGACCGCGTATGACAGAACTGCGGGAAAGTCGCATCACCACCTGGTCGCTTTGCGTGCATCGGACAACCTTCGGGGGAGTTTGGCCGCACCGACGCCCGGGTATGCCCAGTGGTCAGCGGCAGGTTCATGCAGGAGACAACGTTGGAAACTTATGAAGCGGATCCGAGCTCTGAGAAGCACCACATCGCTCAAGTGCGAATGATCAGCCTTGCGGCCGGTGTACTGGTCGGGTTGCGTTGTCGGCGCTGGGAAGATGAGATCGTCGAGTTGATCGAGGTAGCGCAGGGTTGTCGTATGTGCCCGTCCGAATTGGCCGAGGCCCTGGTGGATCTGGCCTCCGGTCGGCAGGTGACGACTGACGTGGACGACCTGCAGCCGGCATTCCGCACCGCACGGCGAGAGTGGGGCCATCTCCTGAGCGCAGCACCCGGTCGTTCGGCGCCTACCGTGAGCGGCGCGACCGTTCGATCGAGCTGATCCGGCGACTCTGGACGGAAGCCAAATAAGGTTCCGCGGCAAGCACCGACAAAGTCAATCGAGCACGGCGCTGACGTCGAGACGCAACAGTCGTCGCGGGTCGGCCAGCACATCGATTTCGGTGACCCGTTCGTCGACGACGACGAAGCCCATGACCGCTGCCACCCGGCCGGCTGCGACGATGACGGCACCCGCCACGCCGTTGACCGTAGCCGGGTGCACCTGTGCACCCGAGCGGGCATACACGCTGGCGAGCCGGGCCACGGCGTCGGCGCCGTGCTCCGATCGGCTGCCGCCTGGACCGAAGTCGCCGTGTAACACGACGTCGGGATGCAGAACCGACACCAACCGGTCGAGTTCTCCGCCGCGCGCGGCAGCGAAGAATGCGTCGACGACGTTTCGTTGGGTGGCCAGGTCGCGATCGGGTGATGTTCCGGCTGCTTGGATGCGCTGACGAGCCCGGCTGGCCAATTTGCGGGTGGCTTCCACCGAACGGTCGACGATCGGCGCGATGTCGTCGAACGGCACCGCGAACACGTCGTGCAACACGAAGGCAAGACGCTCCGCGGGTGCGAGCGTGTCGAGGACGACGAACAACGCCAACCCGACCGAGTCGGCCAGCAGCACTTGATGTTCCGGGTCGATGTCGTCTGGCGCGTCGATGACGGGATCCGGAATCGTCGAGAGTGATTCCTCCTGAGGCCGAATGTGCCGGGCGCGCAGCACATTCAAACAGATGCGGGCAACTACGGTGGTGAGCCAGGCGTCGATGTTGTGCACTGCCGTGGTATCGGCACCGCTGAGCCGCAGCCACGCTTCCTGCACGGCGTCCTCGGCGTCGGCGAGCGAACCGAGCATGCGGTAGGCCACCGCGCGTAACTGCGGACGGGCGCGTTCGAACGGCTCCGCCCACCGGTCGTTGTCCGGCATGGGGTCGCACTCCTTTGTCACGGTCATGGGCCGGATGCCGATCGATCCGCTGTGCCGCTGACGCGGCGGCTGGATGGACGCAGCGCCCACGATGCGACTACCAGTACGAGCGCGACGGCCAGAACTCCAAGCTCCTGCAAGTCCTTGCCCGTCGTCAAGTGCGAGACCATCGCCCCGGAGAAGACGAAGAAGGCGCCTGCGTATGCCCACTCCTTCAGCACGGGATATCCCGGGACCAGGATCGCTGCTCCGCCCAGCAGCTTCCAGGTCCCCAGGATCACCAGCAGATAGGTGGGATACCCGAGGTCGGTGACGACGTCGCGGACCATTGGAATACGCAGGACGTCCCAAATGCCGCCGAGGATCAGTTCTACGGCGAGTAGACCGGTGATGATCCAGTAGGCGACCGTGCGTGCGGAAGTGCTGTGAGTTGTGGTGATTGCAGTCATGTCGATGGCCTGTTCGCTGTGATCGGTGGACGTGCTCCTACTTCTCCGACACCTCAGGGCCACGCAATGTGACCGATAGCGCCATGCTGGGTGGTCTTGTTGGGCGGGAGTGGGACAATTGCGGCTGTGGCGCAGATTTTGAGCTGCCGGCCGCGACGGCCTTCCGTCGTAACAGTCGGTGAGGTGAGGGCGGCGTGAGTCCGTACGACCATTACTACGGACGCACCGCACACTTAGCGGCGCTTGGCCTGCGTGACAGGATGCGGGGGCTCAACGCGGTGTCCATGCTCGTGTTGAGTGTGGTACCGCTGCTCCTGTTCGCCAGCTCGATGGGGATGCGCGGCCCTGTGCGTTACACGGCGGGCCTGATCACCATCGGCGGGATCGTCATGGCCTGGCGGTGGTGGCGCCTGCAATGGCCCAGCCGGACCGAGTCCTGGATCATCCTTGCCGTCGGAGCTCTGGGGATCATCGTCACCTGCTTGGTGCTGACCAATCCGATGATCGGTCTGCTCGGCATGTCGGTCTACGCGATGCTCACCAGTTACGCGGCCTTCCTGCACAGCCGTCGGGTATGGGTGCTGACACTGGCTGCCGGTGAGATCGTCGCCGTGTACCTCGCGGTGCGAGTGGCGCTCACCGACGTCTTGTTGGGTGCGGCCGGCGCGATTGTCGTCAGCCTGGTCCTGGCGTTCCCGTCGCTGATGTGCCGAATGGCGGTGCAGCTCGTCGACCCCGACGCCATGCGGCATCCGGACGAAATCGAGCCCTTGACCGGGCTGCTCAACCGGGAGGCGTTCGACATCGCAGCGGCCACGATGTTCGGTGCCGCAAGTCGCCACGACGACCAGTACCTTGTCGTGGTTGCAGTGTCCATCGACGACGTGGCGCTGCTGACCGACATGGAAGGCGTGCATGGCACGCTCAGTGCGCGGGTTGCCGTCGGACGCGCATTGCGGGAGACGATTCGCCACAAGGTGCCGCTGGCACACATCACCGAAAGTGATTTTCTGATCGCCGACGTGTTCAAGACCAACGATCCGTCGCCGCTGATCGATCGAATACGTGGCTCGATCAATACCACTGAGATGCGGCTGACCACGAGTATCGGGTCCGTGTGCAGCCCGCTGCGCTCGGCGGCGGACCTTCCCGCAGAGGAAGCCGTCGACACCCTCGTAACCCTGGCAACGCGCGCGATGCAGCAGTCCAGGAGCGGTGGCGGCAACCGGGTCACCAGCGCCTACTACCCGACGTTGGCTTGTGGCGGCGAGTCTTCGGATTGAACGGGACGCTCAGCCAGTGGCGCTGACGTCCAGACGGTGCGCTTACTCCACCACGAAAACGGGGATCTGCCGCGCAGTTTTGGTTTGGTACTCGGCGTACGGCGGGTAGCTTTCGACGGCGAGTTTCCACCAGTGCGCGCGCTCGTCGCCGTCGAGTTCGCGTGCAGTCAGCTGGAGAACCTTGTCGCCGTCCTGCACTGTGACTGCCGGATTGGCCTTGACGTTGAAGTACCACGACGGGTGTTCCGGTGCGCCACCCTTCGACGCGACCATCGCGTACTTTCCGTTTTCCTCGACCCGCATCAGCGGCACGTACCGCTTCTTCCCAGACTTGGCGCCCGTTGTCGTGAACAAGACGACGGGGCGGTCGAGGATTTCGACGCCATCGGTGGTGCCCTGCTTGAGGATCTGTTCGGTCTGCTTGCGTACCCAGTCGGTCGGGCTCAGCTCGGCTTCAGTCACCACGGGCGCAACACCGGACATCGGCGGCATATTCCCAAGTGGTGATCCTTGATGTCTCGCTATCAGGCCAGGCGTTGGCGCGTAAGGTGATTCGTCAGCTCACACTGCGGTTTCGTTCCGGTGCCCGCAGGAGCGATTTGCGCCGTCGTCGCGAAACTCGGTAGCCAACTGTCGAGACAGGCTTCTACACGCCACGGTCAGCGCACCCGTAGCGGCTGTGACGTCGATATCGGAATCGCGGATTGTCAACTCGATCGCCGCAGCGACATTGCCCCCGCCGCTGAAGACCGGCACGGCAATCGATGAAGGGGCGCACTGCGATTCATCGCGCGCGGTCGCGACTTGCGTGAGCCGGATGACTGATAGTTCCTGGCGAAGCTTGTCCGGCGCGGTCATCGTCTTCGCCGCCCGCGTACCGTCGGCGAGGACTCGGTCGATGACGTTTGTCGGAGAGAAAGCCAGCAGGGCTTTTCCGATGGCGGTCGTATGTGCCGGCGGAGTCGGTGTCAGGGATGCCCCGGTAGCGCTCGGTCCGCTGTTCCCGAGAAAGACGATCTCGTCGTCGAGCAGCGTGCCCAGTTTGGCATCCGTGCGCATCGTCCAGGCCAACTCGTCGAGCACTGGACGAGCCCGCACCATGAGGATCGCGCGGTTCAGGACGTCAAAATCGGCCGCGTCTTTTCCGATGATTCGTAACGGCAGGCCGATCCGGTAACCGCCTTCGTCGGTGCGCTCCAACAGGCGCCAGGCCAGCAGCTCGGACACCAGACGATGCGTGGTCGATGTGGGCAGGTTTGCGATACTGGCGATCTCGGTCAGGGTAAGAACGGCGTCGCCACTGAATGCCATCAGTATTGCCGCGACTTTGCTGGTGACCGAACGGCCCGGATCTGTCGAATTGCCTGCCATGAGCCTGTACTCCCGGAGATGCGGCGTGAACAACGTGCATGTGAACGCGAGCCCGCCGTCGAGTCGACCGTGGCGTCGAACCTGGACTGACACACGATGAGCGGGCTACGGCCCGGGTGGGGCGCGCAGCCCGCTCGTTGTCGATCGAACCGTTTACTTGGCGACCGGCTGCGTGGCTGCGAGGATGCGCTGGGCGAAGTCGCGCTGGTTGGTCAGAAGCCGCTCGATGAAGTCGAAATTGGAATCGATGAGGTCTGCGGCGGTAGGGAACTGCTTGGTGAAGTCGGCGAATTCCGGACCCTTGTAGTCCTTGGCGAACTCCGGCAGTTGTGCGGCGAGCTTGTTGGCCGTCTCGGTCCAGATGGTGACTGCCTCGACGACGGCGTCCTGCGTCTTGCGGACGGTCTCCAGCGCCTGTTCCTGAACCTTCTGACCGATTTCTTGTGCGGTGTTCATTGTTTCTCCCTGGGTAGCTGTGTAGTTCGGATACGAACATCGATAACTATAGTTAACGCATGCACTGAATGTCAATCGATTGTGGTGGGTTGGTTGCGGTCCTGGCGGGATCGGCCCGTGGGCAAGCCTTGAATCCGGGCACTCCTAGAAGTGCCAGTTGGCAGCACAACCCCGTCGAGGAATACTTTTTGAGGAGCTCCGGCTGGGGCGGATGCGGGTGCGGGCATTCAGTGCGACCGGCGATATGATCTATGTCACACGTCTCTGGTGGGCCCCGTGGAGGAGCTTTCACCACGTCAGGAAGGTTCAATGGCAGGAAATTCGACAGGGCCCGGGCAGTCGGTCACGAGCAGGATCGCCGCGATTCTGCTGGCGTTCACTGACAGCAATGTGCACTCGTTGACCGAGATCGCCCGGCTGACCCGGTTGCCGGTTTCGACTGCACACCGCTTTGCGGTCGAGCTGGCCGCCACGGACTTCCTGGAGCGCGACGCCTCGGGGCGTTATCGCGTCGCGCCTCGGTTGCGGCACCTGGGAGCGGCTGGGTGGCGACCGCCGACCCTGGCGGAACGTGGCCCGTTTGTACTCGATGATCTGTCGGCCGCGACGCATCGCACTGCGCGCCTGGGAGTGCTGCGCGGGACCGCGGTCCATTACATCGAGAAACGACCCAGCCAGCCGGTCACGAGCTTCGATACCTCCGCAACGCTTCCGGCGCACGCGACCGCGCTCGGCAAAGCCCTGCTGGCGTTTTCTCCGCCACGGAACATCGAGCGGCTGATCATGAATGGCCTGCCTGAGTTCACCAAGAACACCATCACGTCACCCGATCAATTGCGGCACACCCTTGTCTCCATACGACGGGCGGGATTCGCTGTGTCTGTCGGTGAACTTGAGATCGGATCGAACGCGGTCGCGATGCCGGTGTTCGGTGATCGCAAGGCGATTGCAGTGCTGGAGTTGCGGGTGTCCGACCCGCGCCGGGAGCTGGCGACAGTTACGGCTGCTCTCGCGATGGCCTGTGGCAGCCTGGCTCGTGAGCTAAAAGGCGGATCTCTCGACGAGCAGCCGAGGGAACGGCTTTTGCGTACGGTTCCGTACGAAGCATCGATGACGCTCGACTCTGCGTTATAGCTGAACCGATGTGGTCCGCGGGGGAGTTCGGTTCAGCCCTCTGCGAGGAAGCTGCGATAGACGCCGAGCAGCGCCTCACGTTGCGCCTGGCTCAATCGAGGATCGGTCTTGATCGCCCGCTCGGTGTTCATTGAGTCCGGGTCCTCCGTCGCTGACGTGGTGGACGCTCCGTCCGGCTCCGCGACACCGGCCTGGCGCAGCAGGTCGGCGGTGGGTATACCGAGTGCGTCGGCGATCGATCGCATCACCTTCAGCGACGGCTGATGGAGGTCACGCTCGACCTGACTGAGGTACGCGTTGGAGACGGCCGTCATTGCGGCCATTTCTCGCAGCGACAGGTGCGCCAGTTGGCGCTGCATACGGATGAAGCTGCCAAGCGTGTCTGCCTGGGGCTGCCAAGGATCCTTCGGACCTGACGACGGATCATCCTCGGTTGTCATGCCGCTATTGTGCCGGGTCGCGGTCAACGACTTCGACGAGCACCGCCATTGGGCGTGGAGGCTATCGGTATCCCGAGGATGGCCACCGTCTTAAGCAAGCAACACGCTCATCCGCGATGTTTACCTCCTAGGTCGATTTGAGCATGTTGCGCAGTACGTATTGCAGGATGCCGCCGTTGCGGTAGTAGTCGGCTTCGCCGGGGGTGTCGATGCGGACCACTGCGTCGAATTCGACTTTGGAGCCGTTTTCTTTGGTGGCTGTGACGTGTACGGTCTTCGGGGTTTTGCCTTCGTTGAGCGCTTCGATGCCGGTGATGTCGAACACTTCGGTGCCGTCGAGTTTGAGGCTGGCGGCCGATTCACCCGGGGGGAATTGCAGTGGGATGACGCCCATGCCGATCAGGTTGGACCGGTGGATGCGCTCAAAGGATTCGGTGATGACGGCCTTCACGCCGAGCAGGACGGTGCCTTTGGCCGCCCAGTCGCGCGACGAGCCGGAGCCATACTCCTTGCCGCCCAGCACGACCAGCGGGATGCCAGCCTTCTTGTAGTTGACCGACGCGTCGTAGATGAAGGCTTGCGGGCCGCCGTTTTGGGTGAAGTCCCGGGTGTAGCCGCCAGAGACGACTTCTCCCAATCCGGCGAGTACCTGGTTGCTGAGCCGGATGTTGGCGAAGGTACCGCGGATCATGACTTCGTGGTTGCCGCGCCGCGAGCCCAGCGAGTTGTAATCCTTGCGTGCCACTCCGTTGGCGTCGAGGTATTGGGCGGCGGGGGTGCCGGGTTTGATGGATCCGGCGGGGCTGATGTGGTCGGTAGTGACCGAATCACCCAGCAAGGCAAGCACTCTGGCGCCGGTGATGTCCTTGACGGGCTGCGGTTCGGCCGGCATCCCGTCGAAGTACGGGGCTTTGCGCACGTAGGTGGAGGCTTCGTCCCAGGCGAAGGTATTTCCATCGGGGGTGGGCAGCGAGCGCCAGCGGTCGTCGCCTGTGAAGACGTCGGCGTAGGAGTCGGTGAACATGTCCCGGTTGATCGAGGAGGTGATGGTTTCCTCGATTTCGGCTGCGGTGGGCCAAATGTCTTTGAGGAAGACGTCGTTGCCGTTCTGATCCTTGCCCAGGGGGTCGGTTTCGAAGTCGAAGTCCATGGTGCCGGCGATGCCGTAGGCGATGACCAGCGGTGGCGAGGCTAGGTAGTTCATCTTGACGTCGGGGGAGATGCGGCCCTCGAAGTTGCGGTTACCCGACAACACGGCAGTGACGGTGAGGTCGTTGTCGTTGATGGCTGCCGAGATTTCTTCGGGGAGTGGGCCGGTGTTGCCGATGCACGTGGTGCAGCCGTAGCCGCCCAGGTAGTAGCCCAGCTTCTCTAGGTAGGGCCATACGCCGGCCTTGTTGTAGTAGTCGGTGACGACTTGTGATCCGGGGGCCATGTTGGTTTTGACCCAGGGTTTGGTGGTGAGGCCTTTTTCGACGGCTTTTTTGGCGAGCAGGGCCGCGCCGAGCATCACCGACGGGTTGGAGGTGTTGGTGCAGGAGGTGATGCCGGCGACGGCGACGGCGCCGTGGTCGAGCACGAACTCGCCGCGCTCCTCCGAGCGCACGGTGATGGGTTTGGAGGGGCGGCCGGTGGCGCCGTTGGCCGCCGACGGACGAACGTCCTCGGCACCGTCGTCGGCGAAGGACAGGGCGGCCGGGTCTGAGGCGGGGAAGGATTCTTCGACGGCCTCGTCGAGATGGGTGTGTTCGACAGGCAGGTTCTCTTCGACGTAGTTGTGGATGTCTTTGCGGAAGGCGTTCTTGGCGTCGGAGAGTTCGATGCGGTCTTGGGGGCGTTTGGGGCCGGCGATTGAGGGGACCACGGTGGATAGGTCTAGTTCTAGGTATTCGGAGAAGGCGGGTTCGTGTTCGGGGTTGTGCCACATGCCCTGGGCCTTGGCGTAGGCCTCGACCAGTGCGAGTTGGTCTTCGGTGCGCCCGGTCAGCCGCAGATAGTCGATGGTCACGTCATCGATCGGGAAGATGGCTGCGGTGGAACCGAATTCGGGGCTCATGTTGCCCAGGGTGGCGCGGTTGGCTAGGGGCACTTCGGCGACGCCGTTGCCGTAGAACTCGACGAATTTCCCGACGACGCCGTGGCGGCGGAGCATGTCGGTGACGGTGAGCACGACGTCGGTGGCGGTGACGCCGGGTTTGATTTCGCCGGTCAGTTTGAAGCCGACGACGCGGGGGATGAGCATCGAGACGGGTTGGCCGAGCATGGCGGCTTCGGCTTCGATGCCGCCGACGCCCCAGCCCAGTACGCCCAGGCCGTTGACCATGGTGGTGTGGCTGTCGGTGCCCACGCAGGTGTCGGGGTAGGCGACTCCGTTGCGTTCGAATATCACGCGGGCGAGGTATTCGATGTTGACTTGGTGCACGATGCCGGTGCCGGGGGGGACGACTTTGAAGTCGTCGAAAGCGCCCTGGCCCCAACGCAGGAACTGGTAGCGCTCGCCGTTCCGTTCGTATTCCAGTGCAACATTCTTTTCGAACGCATCCGGGTTGCCGAACACATCCAGGATGACCGAGTGGTCGATGACCAGCTCGGCCGGGGAGAGGGGGTTGACCTTTTCCGGGTCGCCGCCCAGCGCGGCGACGGCTTCGCGCATGGTGGCCAGGTCCACTACGCAGGGCACGCCGGTGAAGTCCTGCATGATCACCCGGGCCGGGGTGAACTGGATCTCGATGCTCGGATCGGCCTGGGGGTCCCAGTGGGCGATCGCTTCGATGTGTTCTTTGGTGATGTTGGCGCCGTCCTCGGTGCGCAACAGATTCTCGGCGAGCACCTTGAGGCTGTAGGGCAGCTTCTCGGTACCGGGTACCGCGTCCAAACGATAAATCTCATAACTGTTGTCCCCAACAGTCAGAGTGTCACGGGCACCAAAAGTGTTCACCGAATTCGTGCTGCTCATAAGTCAACTCCCGGCTAGATCATCGCCGCGACGGGCTGTGTCGGCGGAGTTCCCGACCCTGACGCCATGGTGCTGTTAACAAGGCAGGTCCGGTCGCTCGCATCCAGTCTCGCGCTAAGCGGCGTGTGCTGTCATCATTTTGGGCAAGATCACGTAACCATTCCGCGCCCGTCGGATAAAACAGGCAAGTTGCTTGTGGCACAATTACTTTCCACTGAGTGAAACACGCGACCGCGCAATTCTCATCTCGCGACTGTGAAATCATCACTTGGCAGGTCAGATCTGGGCGGATTGGTCCAAAACTAGCTCATGACAGTGCTTGTCGGGTCTATGGTCGTCGCCAGTGGCCACTGTGTACGCGACTTCTGTCAGTCCGTTCTTCACGGTGTTCGACTGTTCTTCTCGGGAGGTGAACTGATGCTCGTCGGTCTCGGATTTCTCATGATCGCTGTATTCATGACTTTGATTCTGACTAAACGATGGACGCCAGTGGCCGCGTTGATACTCGTCCCTATCGCGTTCGGGATCCTCGCCGTACAACTCGGGGTGGCGAACGTAGCCGATAAGGGCGTCGCCGCCGCAATTATGAGTGCAATCAAGGATTTTGCGCCGACCGCGGCGTTGCTATTCTTTGCAATCACCTATTTCGGATTGATGATCGATGTAGGTCTGTTCGACCCGGTGATCCGGTTCATCCTCCGAGTGGTCGGTAACAGCCCGGTGCGGGTTGTGCTGGGTACCGCGCTGCTGGCGGCGATGGTTTCGCTCGACGGCGACGGTTCGACGACCTTCATCATCACCGTGTCGGCGCTGTTGCCCATTTACCTGAGGCTCGGGATGAGTCCCGTCGTGCTCACCACAGTGGCCGTGCTGGCCAACGGCGTACTCAATATCGTGCCCTGGGGCGGGCCAACGGTGCGGGCCGCGACGGTGTTGAAGGTGTCCCCGAACGATCTCTTCCTGCCCATGGTGCCCGGCATGGCGGTGGCCTTGGTGGCGGTGCTGATACTGGCGTACATGCTGGGGCGCTCGGAGAAGAAACGGCTGCTGGCCTCCGGTAAAACTCTGGATACCGTCGCCGAATCGCTCAGTGTGAGCAAGCCGACCACCGCCACCGCAGTCGCCGAAGGCGGCAGCGGCGGCGGCAGCCGAAGCCACGGTGGCGATCACGGGTTGGACATCCTCCCGCCCCACGTGGGTGATCCCGACGCCGAACTGGATTACGCCGAGGACAACCCCGACATGATCACCGGGCTGGATCCGAATCGATCGACGCTGCGTCCGAAGCTGATTTGGTTCAACGCCGCGTTGACCATCGTCCTGCTGGTCATGCTCGGGATGGACATCTTCCCACTCGGCCTGCTGTTCATGATCGCCGCGGCCATCGGTTTAGTTGTGAATTTCCCCAACCCGCACGACCAGTCCGAGCGGATCAAGGCGCACGCCAGTTCGATCGTTGCCGTGGTCTCCATGGTCTTCGCTGCTGCGGTCCTGGTCGGCATTTTGGACGGCACCGGGATGGTCACGGCCATGGCCGATGCCATCGTGGCGGTGGTGCCGTCCGGTCTCGGGCCCTGGTTCGCCGTGATCACCGGCATCTTGAGCATGCCGCTCACGTTCTTCATGAGCAACGATGCGTTCTATTTCGGTGTTCTGCCCATCCTGTCCGAGGCCGCGGCCCAGTACGGCATCACACCTGTCGAGATGGCCCGGGCTTCCATCGTCGGGCAGCCCGTCCACCTGACCAGCCCACTCGTTCCAGCGATGCTCCTGCTGATCTCCCTGGCCAGGGTCGACCTCGCCGACTTTCACAAGAAGGCCATCTGGCGAGCGGCTATCTGCTCATTGGTCATGCTTGGCGTCGCAATCGCCATCGGCGTCGTCCCCATCGGCTGACGTCCCACTACGAGAGATAGAGAGCGTCCGACATTGAGTCGGCTCGGAGCCGTTCATAGAATGAGAGCGCAGAATCGGAACTCCGGGCTTGCCACGTGTGGACGCATCCAGTGACCACTCCAACGTGAAATGCCGTTGAACCTCACCGAAACTGACGCCGGGAGAACCAGAATGAGTGCTGAGCAACCGACCATCATCTACACGCTGACAGACGAGGCCCCGCTGCTGGCGACCTATGCCTTTCTGCCTATAGTCCAGGCGTTCACCCAGCCCGCCGGCATCGAGGTCGAGACCAAAGACATCTCGATGCCCGCTCGCATCCTCGCCGAGTTCTCCGACCACCTGACCGACACCCAGCAGGTGTCGGACGACCTCACCGACTTGGCTCGGCTGACACAGCTACCGGACACCAACATCATCAAGCTGCCGAATATCAGCGCCTCGGTGCCGCAGCTCACTGCCGCTATCAAGGAGTTGCAGGAGAAGGGCTACGCAATTCCGGACTACCCCGCGGATCCGAAGACCGACGAGGAAAAGACCATCAAAGAGCGCTACGCCAAGGTGCTTGGCAGCGCGGTGAATCCGGTGCTGCGGGAAGGTAACTCGGATCGTCGCGCACCCAAAGCGGTGAAGGAGTACGCGCGCAAGCACCCGCACAGCATGGGCAAGTGGTCGATGGCCTCGCGCACCCACATGGCCTGCATGCGCCACGGCGACTTCTACGCCGGCGAGAAGTCGATGACCTTGGATCGCGCGCGCGACGTGAAGATGGAGCTGGTGACCAAGAGCGGCGAGACGATCGTGCTCAAGCCCAAGGTGTCGTTGGACGCCGGCGAGATCATCGATTCGATGTTCATGAGCAAGAAGGCATTGTGCGAGTTCTACGAGGAACAGATCGAGGATGCATACCAGACCGGCGTGCTGTTCTCATTGCACGTCAAGGCCACGATGATGAAGGTCAGCCACCCCATTGTCTTCGGTCACTGTGTGAAGATCTTCTACAAGGACGCCTTCGCCAAGCATCAGCAGCTGTTCGACGAGCTGGGCGTCAACGTCAACAACGGCATGTCGGATCTCTACAGCAAGATCGAGTCGCTGCCGGCAGCGAAACGCGAGGAGATCATCCAAGATCTGCACGCGTGTCATGAGCATCGGCCCGAGCTGGCCATGGTGGATTCGGCCAGGGGTATCACAAATTTCCATTCCCCCAGTGACGTCATCGTCGATGCGTCGATGCCCGCGATGCTTCGCGCAGGCGGCAAGATGTACGGGCCCGACGGAAAGCTCAGGGACACCAAGGCGGTCAACCCGGAGTCCACCTTCTCGCGGATCTACCAGGAGGTCATCAACTTCTGCAAGACCAACGGCCAGTTCGACCCCACGACGATGGGCACCGTGCCCAATGTCGGTCTGATGGCGCAGAAGGCCGAGGAGTACGGCAGCCACGACAAGACGTTCGAGATTCCTGAGGACGGCGTGGCCAATATCGTGGATGTCGACACCGGCGAGGTGTTGTTGACCCAGAACGTGGAAACCGGCGATATCTGGCGCATGTGCACCGTCAAAGACGCGCCGATCCGCGACTGGGTCAAGCTCGCCGTGACCCGGGCACGCAACTCCGGCATGCCCGCACTGTTCTGGCTGGACCCGTACCGTCCGCATGAGAACGAGATGATTAAGAAGGTCCAGACCTACCTGAAGGATCACGATACCGAGGGCCTCGACATCCAGATCATGTCGCAGGTGCGTTCCATCCGGTACACGATGGAGCGCCTGATTCGCGGGCTGGACACCATCGCTGTCACGGGCAACATCCTGCGGGACTACCTCACCGACCTGTTCCCGATCCTGGAACTGGGCACCAGCGCCAAGATGCTGTCCGTCGTGCCGCTGATGGCCGGCGGCGGATTGTACGAAACGGGAGCCGGCGGCACAGCACCCAAGCTTGTCAGGCAGCTGGTCGAGGAGAATCACCTCGAGTGGGATTCGCTCGGCGAGTTTCTGGCTCTGGGCGCCTGTTTCGAGGACGTGGGCAACAAGACCGGCGACAAGCGGGCCATGCTGTTGGCCACGACTCTCGACTCCGCGATCGGCAAGCTGCTCGACAACGACAAGAGTCCGTCGCGCAATACCGGTGAACTCGACAACCGCGGCAGCCAGTTCTACCTCACCATGTACTGGGCACAGGAACTCGCCCGGCAGACCGAAGACCAGGAGCTGGCCGAACACTTCGCGCCGCTGGCCAAGGCATTGGCCGAGGACGAAGAGACAATCGTGACCGAACTCGCAGAAATACAGGGCAAGCCGGTGGATTTCGGAGGCTACTACGCGCCGGACAAGGAGACGACCGCTGCCGTGATGCGGCCGAGCAAGACGTTCAACGCCGCACTGACGGGCCAAGCCAAGGTCTAACCTTCCTGCTCAATGAGCAGGTGTGAGTTCTGTTGTGCCTGAATGACGTTGGGCGATTCAGGTGAGCGCTTTTGATTCGCTGCCGGCGTGCGACAAGGGCAAAGTGTCCTCGCCATGACAGTAGTTTCTCGCTGTCTTGGTGTAACTGCTGCGTCTGAAAAGTGCTATGACAGCTCCAATTTCACTGGATGGAAACTCCGATCGAACTGTTGACGCGCCGCCGTGTGTGTCGAGAGCATTCTGGTATGCCTGGAACGGATTGTGTTCTGCGTCGATCGCCTGCTGCGGATAGGGAACCGGTCGCGGATCGTCTTCGCCCAGCGCGTCGCTGTGACCGGGTGGCATTCGGTAGCGCAAACCCGAAATGTGCCTTGGAACTTCGGCTGTCGGCATAGAGTGTTGGCGACAGTCTTCAATGCTCTGTACCGATCTGCATTGCGGGTTTGGACTGTGGTCCGACCAACCGACCACGCGGAGGTTCAGGAAATGATGAACACGGGTGCCGCTGGAGAACAAACCTCGTGCCAATCACTTTCGACTTCCGTTGGCCTGCAACTAGATCCGAGCCGAGTGCACACGTTGCATACCAGGCTCGGGCTGGGTCGTCGTCGCGAAACTGTGCTGGCGTCGAGACGTTCCCCACCGATGATTCCGCCAGCGATGAACTCATTTGACATGAACAGCCTCACACGTAAAGGGATGACCGCATGACCAAGGGTTCGGATCTGTTCGTCAGGGCGCTGGAGAACGAGGGCGTTGAGCGCATCTTCGGTGTGCCGGGGGAGGAGAACCTCGACACGGTTGAATCGCTACGGACGTCGAGCATCGAGCTCGTCGTCACCCGCCATGAGCAATCGGCGGCGTTCATGGCGGCCACATACGGCCGGCTCACCGGCCGGCCCGGTGTTTGCATGAGCACACTGGGTCCTGGTGCATTGAACCTTGCGACGGGTGCGGCCTACGCACACCTGGGCGCGATGCCGATGATTCTGATCACCGGCCAGAAGGCCATCAGGAGTAGCCAGCAGGCGCGCTTCCAGATCGTCGACATGGTGGCGACGATGAAACCACTGACCAAGTTCTCCCGCCAGATCGCCAGCACGTCGAGCATCCCCACCGTGGTGCGGGAGGCCTTCCGGGTGGCCATGGAGGAACGGCCGGGTCCGGTGCACTTGGAGTTGCCGGAAGATATCGCCGGCGAGTCATGTGCTGAGGTGCCGCTGATTTCTCTGCACGAAGTCGAGTTGCCGATAGCTCCCGCGGTGGCCATCGACCGGGTCGCCGAGATGATCCGCGGGGCGGCCCGCCCACTCGTCATGCTCGGAGCCGGTGCCAGTCGGCCGCGGCTGGGCGCATACCTGGGCGAGTTCCTGACGCGCACACGGATGCCGTTCATCACCACCCAGATGGGCAAGGGCGTGGTGGCCGGCGATCCGGATGGAGCACCCGTCGAGCAGTGGTTGGGCACTGCCGCACTGTCGGAGCGCGACTACGTGCACGAGGCGATCGATCGCGCCGACGTGATCCTCGCGATCGGTCACGACACGGTCGAGAAGCCACCATTCTTGATGGGGCCGACTGGCCCCACGGTCATTCACGTGGGATATACCGCGGCCAACGTGGAAGAGGTGTACTTCCCGCACGCTTCTCTCGTCGGCGACATCGGGCCTGGTCTGCTGCTGTTGGCCGACCGGCTTGAGGGGCAACTGCCGAACGGTTCGGCGCTGCTGCCGCTGCGGGACTTCATCCTCGGCCAGGTCATGGAGGGATCCGACGACGGCCGCTTCCCCATCGTGCCGCAGCGCATCGTGGCCGATGTACGCAAGGTGATGCCGGCGGACGGGATCGTGGCGCTGGACAACGGCATGTACAAGATCTGGTTTGCCCGCAATTACCGCACCCCGATGTCCAATACGCTGCTGCTGGACAATGCGCTGGCCACTATGGGAGCCGGTCTGCCGTCGGCGATGATGGCCGCGGTCACCTATCCGGGGCGCCGGGTTCTCGCGGTGTGCGGCGATGGCGGGTTCATGATGAATTCGCAGGAGCTCGAAACGGCGGTCCGGCTCGGGCTGAACCTCGTGGTGCTGATCCTTCAGGACAATGCCTACGGCATGATCCGCTGGAAACAGGCCGTCGATAAGTTCCCCGACTTCGGTATGACGTTCGGCAATCCGGATTTCGTGTCCTACGCACAGTCGTACGGTGCGCAGGGATCGGTCGTGCAGTCGTGCGAGGATTTCGTTCCCGTCTTGGAGTCGGCATTCGAGCGCGGCGGTGTGCAGTTGGTGGTGGTACCGGTCGACTATTCGGAGAACACCCGAGTCCTGGTTGACGAGCTGCAGAACCGTGTTCCCGCTCCCTCGGAGGTGCTCCCGTCATGATCACCAGAGCCGCTGTGCTGAACGCGATGGGTGCCGATTCGCCGTATGCGTCGTCGAAGCCCCTCACGATCGAGACTTTGGAGCTGGATGGGCCGGGCCCGGGCGAGGTTCTAGTCAAGGTCAAGGCCGCGGGGCTCTGTCATTCCGACCTGTCGGTGATCAACGGCAGTCGCCCCCGCCCGATGCCCATGGCGTTGGGGCATGAGGCGGCGGGCATCGTCGAGGAGGTCGGCCCGTCGGAGGGCGGCGGAGAACCGGATCTGCGGCCCGGCGATCACGTGGTGTTTGTTTTCGTGCCGTCGTGCGGGCATTGCGAGCCGTGCACCGAAGGTCGTCCGGCGTTGTGCGAACCGGGTGCAGCGGCCAACGGGGCGGGCACGCTGCTCTCGGGTGCGCGCCGGCTGCACCGTGAAGACGGGACTGACGTCAATCACCACCTGGGTGTATCGGGATTCGCCGAATATGCCACGGTGTCCCGGCGCTCACTAGTCAAGGTCGACCCGGACTTGCCCCTGACCGAAGCAGCGTTGTTCGGCTGCGCGGTTCTGACCGGGGCGGGTGCGGTCATCAACACCGCACGGATGCCGGCCGGCGCCTCTGCCGCAGTGATCGGACTCGGCGGCGTTGGTCTGGCAGCCCTGCTTGGCGCCGTGGCCGCCGGCGCGCGTTCGATCGTCGCCGTTGACCTCTCCGACGAGAAACTGACATTCGCCAGTGAGCTCGGTGCCACCTCGACGATCAACGCGGCCGATCCCGAGGCCGCCGAGCAGGTGCGGGCCGCGACCGGTGGCGGCGTGGAGTATGCATTCGACTTCACCGGATCGACGCGGGCGCTCGACCTCGGCTACCGGATCACGCGCCGCGGTGGCATGACGGTGACTGCCGGGCTTCCCGCACCGAACGCGACGATGCCGTTGGCGCCGGTCACCTTGGTGGCCGAAGAACGGACCCTCAAGGGCAGCTACATCGGCACAGCCGTGCCCACCCGCGATATCCCGCGCTACATCGCGCTGTATCGACTGGGCCGGCTGCCTGTCGACCGACTCCTCACCGGCACCATCGAGCTGGACGACATCAACGAAGGCTTCGATCGTCTTCACGATGGTCAGGCGATCCGCCAGGTGATCGCGCTATGACCGCAGAATCCTGGGAGGACCAGGCCAAACGGTGGCGCCAGATGTACGTGGACCAGGCGGCGCAGGCACAGAATTGGTTCAACCAGTCCGAGGGCGCCATGCCGGGCACCCCGGCGTTCACGGACTTATGGCGGTCATGGACGACGCTGGGTAACTCCTTGTGGGGGTCGTCGACGAACGGTGTCAGCAAGGGGATCCCGGGTGCCGGCGTGATGGGCGGTCTGCCGGATTCGATCTCGTTGTCGTTGGCCGGTGGCGGTGTCGTCAGTGACGTACTGCGGAAAGTGACGGAAGGACCCAGTTTCGCCGACGTAGGTGCGCCGGAGCGACTGATGGCCAGGGTGATGGAACAGTGGCTGGCGGTCCAGAAATCCACCCAGGAGTACGAATTAATCCTGGCGGCCAATTGGGCCGAAACCAATACCCGCTATGCCGCGCAGATGGCGGAGCGCCATCGCACCGGGCAAGGCGAACTCGACGCAAAAGAAGCACTCAAGGTCTGGTTGGATATCTCGAATCAGGTTCTTCTCGAGACACAACGATCAGAGAAGTTTCTGGCTGCACAGCGGCAGCTGCTGCGAGACGGACTGGATTTCATCCTTGTCGAACGCGAATTCATCGAGAATCTGGTCAAACCGATAGGCCTGCCGACACGATCTGAAATCGACGAAGTGCATCAGAACGTACACGAACTCAAAAAGCAGGTCAAAGCGCTACAGAAAACTCTGCGGGCACTGACAGACACGGAGTCGAGTGCGTCCGGTGACAAGGGTGAGGAGTGACGATGATGCCGATTCCGAATGCGGCCGAGCTCATGCAAGAGGCTTCGGCCCTCAATGCAAAGATCACCGCGGGGATGGAGCGGCTCAGCAGTATCAAGGACTCCGAGGTCGAGATCGCGACGACCCCCAAGGACGAGATCCTGCGCACCGACAAGGTCACGCTGTCGCGGTATCGGCCCCTGGCAGAACAGCGGATCCGGACCCCGTTGCTGATTGTGTACAGCCTCATCGGCCGTTACACGATGACCGACCTGCAAGAGGATCGATCACTGGTCCGCAAACTGCTGGGTCTGGGCATCGATGTGTGGGTGGTGGACTGGGGCAATGCCAGTCGCGCGGATCGCTGGCTGAGCATCGACGATTACGTGTCGGGTTACATCGACGAATGTGTGACCGCCATGCGCAACGCCACAGGAGCGGACAAGGTCAACCTTCTCGGTATCTGCGAGGGCGGCGTGTTCACGCTCGCGTACGCGGCCCTGGAGCCGGCGAAAGTGCAAAACTTGGTGTTGGCCGTGACACCGCTCGATTTTCACGCCGATGAGGAAGAGGATGATCCCGGGAAGGGGTTCATCAACGTATGGACACGTAGCCTCACCAAGGATGACGTCGACAAGATGATCGACGTGTGGGGAGTGCTTCCCGGCGAATTCATGGGTGCTGTCTTCTCGATGCTTACGCCGGTGCGATCCGCTACCAAATACAATTTGGACATACTCGATGTCGTCGACGACGATGACAAATTCCTGAATTTCCTGCGCATGGAGAAGTGGCTTGCAGATCGGCCTGACCATGCCGGTGAAGCCGCGCGGGAATGGTTGCAGGATCTTTACCAGGACAACAAGCTCATCAAGAACACCTGGAAGCTCGGCGACCGCAATGTCGATCTTCGGCAGGTCACCATGCCGGTTCTCAATATTTTCGCGTCGGGTGACCACATCATTCCGCCGGCGACGTCGAAAGCCCTGAACGGGAAACTGGGCACAAGCGATTACACCGAAATGGGCCTGCGCGGTGGTCACATCGGGCTGTTCGTCTCCTCCAAATCGCAAGGAATAGTCGGCAACGGCATTACCGAGTGGCTGGCGGATCGCGACACCTGACGCGGCTTCTGGCCTACCACCGTAGCTTCCACCTGCCAGCATCCAACCAAGTAGAGAGGCTGTACTCATGAACCCCGGTGATTTCACCAACACCAACTTCGATCCGGCGAGTCTCGATAAGACCATTGCGCAGATCCGAGAAATGACCGAAAAGCTGATCGAATCCAACAGGACCGCCGGCCGGGCCGCACTGGACGCCTACGAGAAGGCGTTACGGAGCATGGTCGATTTTCAGGAACGCGTAGCTCGCGGCGGAAATCAGCTCGACTGGATCTCGGCGTTGGCCTCGGCACACACAAAATTCGTCGAAGACATCAGCGCGGCGTACGTCAAAGCTGCCCGGGACTCGGTCAAGTAGGTCTCTCTGCGGACGTACCCATCCGAGGCGGATTCTCGACGATTCGCCGCAACAACAACATTCGCTCCACGAACAACATGCCATGCTGCCAGGAAGACGACGACCGATGACTTCTCACAACATTCTCACCCCGCCGGTACCACCTGAGGCCGTACTCGAGCACATCAAACCGGGCGCGGACCTCATCATGCCGAATGCCAACGGCGAGCCGGTCAAGGTGGTCGACGCCCTGGAGGAACACGCGCAAGAATTGCAGGACGTCCGGATTCATCAGATGCACGCGCTGCGGGAGCGGCGCTACATCAACGGGGAGTTCGGCGACCATTTGCGGTATGTGTCGTATTTCTTGGCGCCGGCGTCGCGCAAGGCGTTTCTGGCCGGCAAGTGCGACCTGGTGCCGAACCATTTCTGCGAGGTGCCAGACCTGCTGCAGCGTTACACCAAATGCTCACTGGTGATCGCCGCGGCATCGCCGCCGAACCGGCAGGGCTACTTCTCGTTGGGCACCAACTGCGACTACACCGCCTCCCTGATCGGGCGGGCACCGTTCTTCTTAGAGGCCAACGCACAGATGCCGCGCACGTTCGGCGGTAATCAGGTGCACATCAGCCAGGTGGTGGGCTGGACAGAGGCGGATTACCCCTTGGTCGAAGGTCACGCGGTGGTGCCCACCGACAAGGATCAGGCCATCGCAGCGCTGGTTGCCGAACGGATCCCGGACCGGGCCACCATTCAGGCCGGCATCGGGGGCATGCCCAATGCGTTGCTGTCGATGCTCAAGGGGCACAAGGATCTTGGTGTGCACACCGAGTTGCTCTCCGACGGCGTGATCGACCTGGTCGAGTCCGGTGTGGTGACCGGCACCCACAAGCAGTTTCGCCGCGGCAAGATCGTGACCACCCTGGCATTGGGCTCCCGGCGGCTCTACGACTTCCTGCACGAGAACTCGGCGGTCGATTTCGCGCCGGTGGACTGGGTCAACGATCCGCGGGTCATCGCCCGGGAGCCGAACTTCGTTTCCATCAACGCCACCACCGAGGTCGACTTCTACGGGCAGTGCGCCTCGGAGACCGTGGCCGGAAAGTACTTCTCCTCCAGCGGAGGGCAGTATGACTTCGCCCGCGGCGCAGTGTATTCCGATGGCGGCCAGGGTTTCATCGTGTTGCAGTCGACCACCCGGGATGGTTCGAAGTCGAAGATCACACCGACGCTGACTCCCGGGTCGGTGGTCACCACGTCCAAGAACACCGTCGACAAGATCGTCACCGAATACGGGGTGGCGGAGATGCGCGGCAAAACGCTGCGCGAACGTGCGCGGGCCCTCATCGCCATCGCACACCCCAACTTCCGCGACGAATTGACCGCCGCCGCGCGAGAGATGGCGCTGATCTGACAAGTGCACGAACAGTCAGCGGACAACAGTGGGAAGGACGTCAACGATGGTGGTAGAGCAAGCGTGATAGTCGACAGCGAGATGGCGCTGGCATCAGACGGCACCCGGTTGTTCGTGTCGGAGTACGGCCAAGGCGACGATGTGCTGTTTATTCCCGGCCTGGGATATGCCGGATGGTGCTGGGAGCGTCAGGTCGGTCCGATCTCGGAATTCGCCCGCATGCTGGCGATGGACAACCGGGGCGTGGGACATTCAGACAAGCCGCGGAGCCGCTATTCCATCGAGCAGATGGCCGACGACGCCTACGAGGTGCTGCGGCAGAAGGCGCGCGGTCCGGCTCATGTGGTGGGAACCTCGATGGGCGGCTATATCGCGCAGAGTTTGGCGCTGCGCCATCCGGACGTGGTCCGATCGTTGATTCTGGTGTCCACCACCAGCGGCGGCGAGGGCTGCACCCCGGTCCCGGATGAGACATTGAGATGTTGGATAGGAGCGTCGGGGCTCAGTCCCGCCGAGTTCGCGCGCGCCACCATGCCGATGTCTTTCACCCCCGGCTGGGCAGGACAGCACCCGGAGGAGTTCGAAGAACTGTTGGCGCTTCGATTACACGCAAGTACGCCGACGGCCACGTGGCGGTTGCAGTTCGAGGCGAGTGCCGTCTTCCTGCATGACGGTCTTCCACAGGGCGACATCAACCGGCCGATCACGATTGTGCACGGGACCGCAGATCGCGTCGTGCCGTACGCAAATGCCGCCCATCTCGTGCGCCGACACCCCCATGCGTCGGTGATCACGCTGGACGGAGCCGGACATCTCTGCTGGATCGAGCGCCCCGATGTGTTCAACGACATTGTTCGTACCGCAGTGTCGGCCACAGGCAATGAAGATCTCGGTAACACTTTCAGATAGGCGGCAAAATGGATCTGTTGGAACATCAGGCAAGAGACATATTCGCCAAACACGGCGTACCGGTATTGGACGCCGCCGTCGCTGAAACCCCCGCTGAGGCCAGAGAGGCAGCACTGCGTCTCGGCGGGGGTCGCGTCGTGGTGAAAGCTCAGGTCAAGACCGGAGGGCGGGGTAAAGCCGGTGGGGTGAAGCTTGCGGACGGGCCAGATGACGCGCAAGACAAGGCCGCTGAGATTCTGGGGCTGAATATCAAGGGGCACACCGTCAATCGGGTGATGCTCGCTCCGGCAGCCGATATCGCCGACGAGTACTACTTCTCGTTGCTCCTCGACCGGGCGAACCGCGCGTATCTCGCCATGGCGTCGGTCGAGGGAGGCATGGACATCGAACAGGTCGCGGCCACCAAGCCCTCCGCATTGGCGCGAATACCCATCGACGCTCTTGATGGCATCGATGCGGACAAAGCGCGCGAGATCGTCGAGGCGGCAGCCTTTCCCGACGATGTCCGTGATCAAGTCGCCGCGATCATCGAGCAACTGTGGCAGGTCTTCGTATCCGAGGACGCCACGTTGGTCGAGGTGAACCCGATGGTCAAGACCGAGGATGGACGCGTACTGGCACTCGACGCGAAAATATCCCTCGATTCGAATGCGGCATTTCGCCAGCCCGGTCACGCCGAATTGGAGGACAGTGCGGCCACTGACCCGCTGGAAGCCAAGGCAAAGGCAAAGGACCTCAATTACGTCAAGCTGGACGGCGAGATCGGCGTCATCGGCAACGGCGCGGGGTTGGTGATGTCGACGCTGGATGTCGTCGCGTACGCGGGTGAAGAATTCGGCGGTGTCGCACCCGCGAACTTCCTCGACATCGGTGGCGGCGCGTCAGCTGCGACCATGGCCGACGGACTCGGCATCATCCTGAGCGACCCGGCCGTAAAGAGCATATTTGTCAACATCTTCGGCGGCATCACGGCATGCGATGAAGTGGCCGGCGGCATCGTCCAGGCCATCGACATGCTCGAGCGCCAGGGCGAGGCGGTCAACAAGCCGCTTGTCGTACGGCTCGACGGTAACAATGCCGCCGAAGGGCGTCGGATCCTCGAGGAGGCCGCACTCGATTTCGTCGAGCGCGTCGACACTATGGACGGAGGCGCCCGCCGGGCCGCCGAACTTGCCGGGTCCACGGGTAAAGGAGCCTGAACGATGTCGATTTTTCTCAACAAGGCCAGCCGGGTTCTGGTGCAGGGTATTACGGGTTCCGAAGGCCTCAAGCACACCCGGCGCATGGTGGCCGGCGGCACCAATATCGTGGCGGGTGTGACCCCGGGCAAGGGTGGTCAGGAGGTCGACGGCATACCTGTCTTCTCGACCGTCGCCGATGCCGTACAACATACCGGTGCCGACGTGTCGGTGGTGTTCGTACCGCCTCGGTTCACCAAAGGCGCAGTCCACGAGGCGATCGATGCAGGGATACCGCTGGTGGTGGTGATCACCGAGGGTGTTCCGGTGCGAGACACCGCCGAATTCGTCCAGCACGCAGCCAATTCCGGCGTCACCCGCGTGATCGGACCGAACTGTCCCGGCTTGATCAGCCCCGGCCAATCCAACGCGGGCATCATTCCTTCCGACATCACCAGTGCGGGTTCCATCGGCCTGGTGTCGAAGTCGGGCACCTTGACCTATCAGATCATGTACGAGCTCCGCGACATCGGTTTCTCGTCATGCATCGGGATCGGTGGTGACCCCGTAGTCGGCACCACCCATATCGACTGCATACAAGCATTTCAAGATGATCCCCAAACCGACCTGATCGTCATGATCGGCGAGATCGGTGGAGATGCCGAGGAACGTGCCGCGCGCTACATCGCCGAGCACGTCACAAAACCGGTGTTCGGCTACATTGCCGGATTCACTGCCCCCGAAGGCAAGACCATGGGACACGCAGGCGCAATCGTATCGGGATCATCCGGCACCGCCTCGGCAAAGAAAGCCGCGCTCGAGGCCATAGGTGTCAAGGTCGGAAAGACTCCATCCGAGACGGCTGCGTTGGTGCGCGCTGCGGTGAGTCCCGGCTGATCGCGGGGCCCATCGAAAAGCGAGTCCTCGTGGACGAACTGCCGAAGGGATACGATGACGAGTTCTGTGACGCCGACCACTGAGCGCCCTAAGCCGTTTCTGCTGACGGGGGAGGGCTGGCCGTACCTGCTGGTGCCGTTGATCCCGGTCGCGATCCTGCTGGAATTCATGCACGCCGACGCGGTAGCCGTGTTCGCCGCATCCGCGCTCGGCGTGATACCGACGGCAGCGCTGATGGGCCGCGCGACCGAGGAGCTGGCGGCCCGCTCGGGTCCGGGGCTGGGTGCTTTGCTCAACGTGACATTCGGTAATGCCCCGGAGCTGATCATCGCGCTGTTCGCGCTGGGCGCCGGGCTGCACGAGGTGGTGAAAGCCTCGATCGTGGGGTCAATCCTGGGCAACATCCTGCTGGTTCTCGGCGTCTCGATGCTGGTGGGCGGAAGGAAGCGAGACCGGCAGCACTTCGAACTGCGGGCGGCCACCGCCCAGTCGCTCATGCTGTTGCTTGCGACGGTCGCACTGATCATGCCGGCGATATTCGAGTTGGTGGCCGGGGATGGGTTGCCCAATCCTAGAGCTAAGGCGATACAGTTTCCCCCCGCCCTAGAGGCATTGTCGGTCGGCGTCGCAGTGGTGCTGTTGGTCTCCTACGCGGCGGGGTTGCTGTTCTCCCTGAAGACCCACGCGCACTTGTTCAACCCCGCCCACGACGAACCCGATCACGGCGGTGAGCCATGGCCCGTAGGCAAGAGCGTGCTCATGCTGGCCATTGCGGGTGCGGCGGTGGGCTGGATGTCAGAGATCCTGGTGCACTCCATCACCGAGGCATCGGAGACTATCGGGCTCTCACCGTTTTTCGTCGGCGTCATCGTCGTGGCGGTCGTCGGCAATGCCGCCGAGCACTGGGTTGCGGTGTATTTCGCTTCCCGCGACCGGATTGGCATCTCCGTCAACATCGCAGTGGGGTCCGCCGCCCAGATCGCACTGTTCGTCGCCCCGGTGCTGGTGCTGGCGTCGTTTGTGATCGGACCGTTCCCGATGCCCTTGGTGTTCAACGGGTTCGAGATCGGTGCGATCTTCTTGGCGGTCATCATCGGCAACGAGGTCACTCAGCGCGGTGAATCCACATGGTACGAAGGCCTGCAACTGCTTGCCATCTATGCGGTGCTCGGACTCACCTTCTACTTCGTATGACGCTGCCCCAACTCAACGAATGAAGAGGTGAAATGACCGGCACACCGCACGTTCCCGTCGCTTTGTCCGTTCCGAGTCTCAATCGTGGGGTGGGGTTCACCCACGAGCAGCGGCAGCAGCTCGGGTTGACGGGCAGGCTGCCCTCCGGTGTGTTGACGCTGGACCAGCAGGCCGAGCGGGTGTGGCGCCAGTTGCAGGGAATGGCAACGGATATGGCGCGTAACCTGGCTCTTGATCAGCTGCGCTATCGCCACGAGATCCTGTTCTTCAAGGTGCTTTCCGAGTATCTGACCGAGCTGATGCCGGTGGTATACACCCCGACGGTTTCCGAGGCCATCCAGCGATTCTCCGGCGAATACCGTGGACAACGGGGCATCTACCTCTCCATCGATCATCCCGATGAGATCGCAGAATCCTTCGAAACTCTTCGCCAGGGGCCGGATGACGTCGACTTGATCGTGTGCACTGATGCCGAGTCGATCCTGGGTATCGGTGACTGGGGTGTGGGCGGCATCCAGATCAGCGCCGGGAAACTTGCTCTCTACACCGCAGGCGGTGGCATCGATCCACGCCGAACCATCGCGGTGTCACTCGATGTCGGCACCGATAACGAGCAGCTCCTCAATGATCCGTTCTACGTGGGCAATCGTCATCCGCGCCGGCGCGGCGCCGAATACGACGAGTTCATCGAGCGCTACGTGAAGATCGTGCACCGCCTGTTTCCGCACGCCATGCTGCATTTCGAGGATTTCGGTGCGGCGAACGCCCGCGCAATCCTCGACCGGTACTCATCGGAGTACTGCGTGTTCAACGACGACGTCCAGGGCACCGGCGCGGTGATAATGGCAGCCCTGTACGCCGGGCTGAAGGTCACGGACGTCCCGATGACTGAGCAGACCGTGGTGGTGTTCGGCGCGGGGAGTGCCGGGATCGGGATCGCCGACCAGATCTGTGACGCGATGGTCGCCGCCGGGGCTACCGCAGAGCAGGCGGCGGCCCGCATCTGGCCGATCGACAAGCAAGGCTTGTTGTTCGACGACATGGACGGGCTACACGAATTTCAAACGCCCTATGCCAAGAACCGACAGCAGCTCGGGTTCACGGCGGATCGGCGGGTGGACCTGCTCGAGGCCGTCAAGCTGGCCAGCCCGACCATTCTGCTGGGCTGCGCGAGCGTGCCTGGCGCCTTCACTCGCGAGGTCATCGAGGCGATGGCAGCGGGTACCGAGCGCCCACTGGTCTTCCCGATCTCGAACCCGACTTCTCGCATGGAGGCCACCCCAGACGAGGTGATCACATGGTCGAACGGCCGTGCCCTGGTGGCGACCGGTTCACCCTCGCCCCCAGTGCAATACGACGGCGTTACCTATACCGTCAGCCAGGCCAACAACGTCCTGACATTCCCCGGAATCGGCCTGGGAGTGGCCGTGTCCGGTGCCACCCGCGTGACCAACCGAATGCTCGACGCTGCAGCCAAAGCCGTTGCTCGCCAGTCTGACCCAACCACACCCGGCGCGGGTCTGCTGCCCAGCGTCGCCGATCTGCCGGCCATATCGACGGCAGTCACGGAGGCGGTGTATCACGCGGCGGTCGCCGACGGCGTGGCCAGAAAGACCTACGACAACATCAGCCACGCTATCGAGGGCATTCGGTGGCGCCCCAGCTACGACGACTGATGTGCCGAACATGTGCGGCAGCCAGGAATCACGTTCATTGCCAGAGCGACCCGACGATGCTGCAAACGAAAGGTTGACCAGGAAATGACGATTCTTGTTGGATACCCCACTGGCAGACGCGCCAAGTCGGTGCTCAGCCTGGCCGGCATGCTCGCTCGATCCAGCGGCGAGGACGTGGTGGTCTGCATCGTCGCGGTGGATCCTCGGATGCCGGGCGTCGCCCGAGATCCGGGTTTTCGCTCATACGTCGACGTGTTGGTCCACACTGCCGAGACGCGGGCCCGCGAGGACATGCCCAAGGACGTGCCTGCACAGTTCGTCAGGTTCGAAGCCCGGTCAGTGCCCAGCGGGCTGGTGCAAGCTGCCGAACAATACGCTGCGAGCACCATCGTGGTCGGCTCCGCAATGGGGCCAATAGAGCAAGTGACCCTCAGCAGTTTTGCTGATCGATTGCTGTACAGCTCACCGGTTCCCGTTGCGGTCGCGATCCGCGGCTTTCGGACAGCCGGCAACGTGAAGCGGGTGACACTCGCCTTCAGCGGCGGTGAGCAGGGCAGCCTACAGGTCGCGGCGGCCGCAACGCTGGCCAATCATTTCGGTGCGGACCTGCGATTGGCCTCGTTCGCCGTGCACATGACGCCACCGGATGTACTCCGGGATCATTTCGAATACTCGACTGTCCTCGACCAGTGGATCAATGGCATGCGCGCCGCTGCCGCGGACGCCATCAAGGCCGATGCCACGACAGCCCGGCGGGATCCGGAACTTGTCATCGGCAAGGGTGAGAATTGGGAGGATGCCATTGACGACATAGATTGGAGCCCAGGAGATCTCATGGTGATCGGGTCCAGCGAGGCTGGACCGATAGCACGCGTGTTCCTGGGGTCGGGGGCTGCCAAGATCGTGCGGCACTCGCCGGTTCCCGTCCTGGCCATTCCCCGGACCGCCGCGAAGGAACTCGCAGAGGAAGGTTACTAGCGCCTCGGCGGGAAGCTGGACGCCGTTGCGGTCTGCGATCAAATATGTTGCAGTACAGGTAATTACGACGTAACACTCAGCTGGCGCACAGGTGCATGAAATGAGCACGCAATCAACGTGATCGGTATAACCTCCGGAGGAAATCCGCAGGTGATCCAGAGCGCGTGTCTACGACGAGGAGGCCACCGATGTCGTCGGCCCAAATCCTATCCATAGCACTGCTTCTCGTCGTACTGATCGTGGCGATCTGGCGGCGGATGAACATCGGTGTGCTCGCGCTCGCCGCGGCCCTGCCCGTCCTGGCCGTGTCGGGCCTGAACCCGACGACGATGTACACGACATTCCCCGGCAGCATCTTCGTGCTCATCGCCGGCGTCTCCCTGCTCTTCGCGCACCTTGAACGCAGCGGCGCCCTCGCGCATGTCGTGGAGAAAATCTACGCCACTGTCGGTGACCGTGAGGCGCTGCTGCCATGGACCGGCTTCCTCATCGCCGGTGCGCTTTCCACGGCGGGTGCCTTCTCCACGGCGCCCATCGCCTTCCTCGTGCCAATGGTCGCCCACCTCGGTGAGCGCTACCGCCGCAGCTTCTATCTTTGCGAGCTCGCCGTCATCATCGGGGCCAATAGCGCCGGACTCTCACCGCTCAACCCCACCGGCGCCGTCGTGCGCACCGCCGCGGACAAATTCCACGTGCACTACTCCGGCTGGGGACTGTGGGCGGTTTCCGTCGCGGTCGCGGTCATCGTCGTCATCGCCCTCCAGCTCATTCTCGCCCTTCGAGCGCAGCGCGGACAGGCCTTCGTCGTATGGCCCGCACCACCACTGGCCGAGTCCTCGGAGGGGCAACAGCATCACAAGACCTACGCCTGGTGCTCGGGTCTCTCCCTCATCCTGTTCGTCGTCCTCGTCGTCGTCCCCAAGACAGATGTCGGTGTGACGGCCATGTGTTTGGCTGCGCTGCTCCAGATCGTCTTTCATCCCAAGGAGCATGCGCTGCTCGCTCGGATCCCGTGGAACAGCGTGCTTCTCTTGTGCGGCCTGCTCACCTACCTCGGGCTCATGGAAAAGATCGGCACCATGGACTCGATCGAGAAGGACCTCCAACACCTCGGCGCCGGGGTCCTGCTCATTTTCGTCCTGGCCTACACGACGGCGTTCTTGTGCAACATCGAGAGCTCGACCCTTGGAGTCCTGGGGCTGATGATGCCGCTGGCGTTCACCGCCTTCGGCGGGTCACCGGGGGTGTTCTGGGTCATCGCGGCCATCTGCGCACCGGCTGCTCTCATGGTCATGAACCCCATCCACGTGGCCGGCACCCTGATCATCGGCAACAGCGCTGTCAAACACCAGGACATGCTGTTCCGCAGGCTCCTCGGGCTCGCCCTGGCACTCGCCGTCATCGTCCCCGGAATATTGGCCGGCGTCGCGGCCGCCGCAAGCTGATGTCGAGTGTTTACGGCGACGCGATCGGCGAAGCCTGGGCTCTGCCGCACGCGATGTCGAGTCGATAGTGGGCGAGCCGGTGCAGCAGTTCGGGGAAGGCTTTGGGCTGCACCTGCCCGTAGAGATCGCAGATGGCTTCCACCACAATGCGGGTCACGAGTTCAGGTGGCAGCAGCCCGTCGAACTCCGTTGCCAGCCGTGCGGCGACGTCCTGAGCCGGCTGGACCGCATCCAGTGGCTTGGTCTTCATATGGTGTGCCTTCTTGGGTGTGCGAGCAGTGGTTACTATCCGCCCGTGTTTTCTTGGGCGTTGACCGCCTTTTCGAGGCGCTCGAGAACCGCGCGTAACTCCGTGAGTGCTTCTTTGAGTTCAGTCGCTGTTCGAGGTGAGCCGCCCGTGGCCGGCGGCGCGGCTGCGGGCGGGGGAGACTGCGGCCGCGGCATATCCGGTGGTGGTGTCGCGGCGGCGTCGCCACCGGGGGCGGTCGCTGCGCGCCCAGCGCCGGGGCCGAATACTTGATCGAGGGCTTCGGCCAGCGTTGGGGCGTAGCCGATTCGGACGCCGCCGTCGGCACGGGGTTCACGCAAGCCGACCAGCACCCGGGACAGCTGTGGGAATGTCGAGCTGTGGGGTGTGGTCGGAATGCGCTCGGTATAAAGAGGTTCCACGTAGAGCACGCCGCCGTCGGCGATCGGCAGTGTCAGGAGGTTGCCGTAGTGGATTCGGTTGGATCGCTCCAGCAGGGTGCGCTCGGAGGCGACCCGAGTGTCGGAGATCATCGAGTTCTGGATCTGTTGCGGGCCTTGCGTCAGCGTATCCGTCGGTAGTTGCAGCACGCTGATCTTGCCGTAGTTCTCCGGATCGGAATACACCGAGATGTAGGCCGACAGGAATTCCCTGTTGTACCCGACCATCGCGCTGGCCAGCCGGAACGACGGTTGCGCGCTCTGCTGGTCACCGATGAGGACGTGGAACGGTGGCTGCGGTTCGTCGGACTCGGTGGTCGGATCGCTGGGCACCGACCAGAAGGCGTTGGTGGTGAAGAACTCTCGAGGTTCGTCGACGTGGTATCTCGCCAAGATCTCCCGTTGGATCTTGAACAGATCCTCGGGATAGCGGAAATGCGCGCGCAGTTCGTCAGACACCTTGTCTGCAGATTGCACGACACCGGGGAAGGTGTGCATCCATGCGCGTAGCACGGGATCGTCGTGGTCGACTTGGTAGAGCGTCACGGTGCCGTCGTAAGCGTCGACGGTCGCCTTGACGGAGTTGCGCACGTACCCGATCGGTGCGCCGGGTCGAGTGATGCCGCCGGCGCCGGTCACCGGTCCTTGCAGCGAGCTGCGCTGCGCGTAGGGATACCGCTCCAGGGTCGTGTATGCATCGACAATCCAGACGACGCGTCCATCGACCACTGCCGGATAGGCATTGGTGTCGGTGGTCAGCCACGGGGCCACGCGCTGCACACGTTCCTTCGGGTTCCGGTAGAGGATCAGTTTCGATTCCGCACTGATCGCGCGCGAGAACAAGATGTTGCGTTCAGCGAACTTGGCGGCGAACAACGTGCGGTTGAGCCAGTTGCCGATCGGCACGCCACCGGCACCGGTATAGGAGTACTTCGAGGTGTCGGTGTCGTACTCACGGGGCGGCGCATCCGGCGGTCCACCGACTATCGCATAGTCCGGATCCGCCTCGGCGATCACTTCGCCGAAGTAGATGCGTGGTTGGTCGACCCGGATGACCTGTCGATCGGACCCAAGAGAGGCGATGTCGCTGATCGTGTAGATCGGGTAGCCACTGTTGCTGTCCGAGGGTTCCGAGGTGTTCGGGGCGTCACGGACCGCCGCATTCACCCGATTCGCCGGTGCGGCAACGAAACCGTTGCCGTGGGTGTAGACGGTATGCCGGTTGATCCAGTCGGTCTGATTCCCGGTCAGGCTGTCCGGTGACAGTTCGCGGACGCCGACGATGTAATCCCGTAGCTGACCGTCGATGTGATAGCGGTCGATGTCCAATTCGGCTGGGAAGCTGTAGAAATTCTTGAGCTGCTGTTGCTGGGTGAACGTCCTGGAGAGCACATTGGGGTCGAGCAACCGCACATTGGCGATGGTGGTGACGTCCGCGGCGACGTCACGGGGGTCTTTGGTCCCGATGCCGGGATAGTCGTGGTATTCGACCCAGTCGCTGCCGAGCCGGTATGCGTCACGAGTCGCGGCGATGTTGCGTTCGATGTAGGGGCGCTCGACGTCGGCTGCGTTGGGCCGCACCGAGAATTGTTCCATCACCAGCGGCCAGGCGCCGCCAACCAGAACTGATGACAGCACGAGCAGCGCGATCGCCATCGCCGGAATCCGCATGTCCCGCAGGAAGATCACCGCGAAAACCGCCAACGCGCACAGCGCCGCTATCGCGAGCAAGACGAGCTTGGCCGGTAGCTCGGCATGGATGGCGGTGTAACCGGCACCGGTGAACGTCGGTTCTTTGTGGGTGCTGAACACCAGTTCGTAGTGATCGAGCCAGTACGCGACAGCCTTCAGCAGGATGGCTGTGCCGGCCAGCACCGCGATCTGAATCCGGGCGGGCTGCGTGAGCGTACCCTTGCCGGCGGTCAGTCGGATGCCACCGAAGAGGTGGTGCGTCACCACATTTGCCACCAACGCCAGGCATACGGCGACGAAAAGCCAGTTGAGTACGAATCGGTAGAAGGGTACGTCGAACACGAAGAAGGCGATGTCGCGCCCGAATTCCGGATCGGCGATACCGAAGGGTTCACCGTGCAAGAACAGTTGAGCCGTGACCCAACTGGTCTGCCCGACCAGACCGCACAGCGCCGCGATCGCCGATGCGACGCCCCATGACAGCAAGCGTGGCCGGCGCATTGCGAGGGCCCGATACAGCGTGGCCGGGTCGTTGTCGCGCTGGGTGGGGGCGAAGATCAGCCGGGTGCGATATGCCAACGTCATCGCCAGCAGAACGCTGCCGCCGACGAGCAGGGTCACCGCGACGAAGAGCGCCACCCGTGTCAACAGAACGGTGATCCAGACGTTGCGGAAACCGACTTCTCCGAACCACAACCAGTCGACGTATGAGTTCAGCAGCCGAGGAACGACAAGCAGAAGTACGACAACGGCGACAGCTGCGCTGATCAGGATGCGGGCCCGGTTGGACACCGCCGGTCTGTCGGTCGGACCGTTCTGCATGTGCTACTCCGAAGTTCGAGACACCTTTCCCAAATCGGTCATCTCCGCCGGGGCGGCAGAGCAACTTGGTGTGAGGCCAGTCTTCTCGGTAGGACGGTCGATCACCATCGGGTCCGACACCCATTCATGCCGGGACAAGACCTGTATGCCCCGGTGCAGATACCCGAGCGGGCCGTGCCCAGCACGGTGTCAGCGCCGCAGGTACCGCACCGGCATCGTGCGTGGACTGCCTTCGACGAAGCCGAGCGTGGTCGTCGCGGAGGGCGCCAGCGCACGACTGCGCGTGAGCGCGCTCGATGCGACGTACTCGGTGTCGGGATCGGTGGCGCCCGGCCGGCGGATGTACCGCGTGATCAGCCGGTATATGCCGGTTCGGGTCTGGTGCTGTTTGCCGAACGCGTCGGGGTACACCTGCGTCTGGGTGCCGAGGGTTTCGTCCTCCGGGGCCGGCGGCACCATGCTTGGCGGGCGTTGGTGGAACGCCGTGGGATAGAAGGCCAGGCCGTAGTCACGCGCACAGCTCACCATCCACAGCAGCGCAATGTCGCTCAGGTCGTGTTCCGGATAGCCGCCGCCGACGTCGGAATGTACCCCGGAGAACCAGACCTGTTCCACCCGTTGATTTTTCGGGGGATCTGGCTGATGGGCCCACAGTGTCGGCCGGAACGGGCCGCGCATCTCGTCGATGGCCAGTGCCTGGAAGGCCGCGTCGACGTAGCTGCTCAGGTCCGTGTCATGAAACGTCCATCGGTTATTCGCCAGTTTGGCGAGGCCGAACCCAGTCACGGGAATTCCCAGTGCACCGACCGTATCCCAGACGCCGATGAAACGGATCCTGGACTCGTACGAGAATGACCGTCGGAACAGGGTCGACTCGGTGCTCCGCGGATGTGTCTTACTGGTTCGGTCGCGGTAGAGCGTGTAGGCCTCGCCGATCCTGTTGGCATGCTGCGGTCTCAGGATGCCGGCATTGCGGACGAATCCCACGGCACTGCGCACCGTGAAGGCGCCCCGGCTGAACCCGAAGAAGAATAGTTCGTCGCCCGGGACGTAATTCTCCACCAGAAACCGGTAGGCCTCGATGATGTTGTGCGACAGCCCGTATCCGAACGTACCGCCAACGATCCGCTCACCTCGTGTGGTGCCGACACCCAGGGAATAGAAGACCCGTTGTTCGGTTCCCCTGGCGTCGTGATCGGCCACCGCGAGCGCGACCTTGGTGACGTTGGTCGGTGCCTGCTGATCGGGGGTGTTCCATGTGCCGTCGCAGCACAGCACCAAGCGTTTCGGCATGTTTCTCCCTTGCGTGGACATCTAAACGATATCCACGCAGGCGGTCATTGGTCGGCTTCTGACAGCCTGTCCTGACGCCACGATTCAGCGCAGGCGCAGCACCACCTTGCCCTTGGCGCTGCGATTTTCCAGCGACGCGATGGCCTCGCCCGCCTGCTCCAGCGGATAGACGTCGGGATCAGGTGGCAGGATCGCGCCCGAGGCCAGCAACGGCGCCAGTTCGGCCCACTGCTCGGCCACGTAGCCGGAGTGGGAGAACGCCCACGCACCCCAGCCTGCACCGACGACGTCAATATTGTTGAGCAGCAATCGGTTCACCTTGACCGTCGGGATCTCCCCGGCAGTGAAGCCGATCACCAGTAGCCGCCCACCTACGGCGAGTGACCGCAGTGAGTCGGTGAACCGATCACCGCCGACCGGGTCGACCACGATGTCGACGCCATGGCCGCCCGTCAGCTCTTTGACCGCATCGCGGAA
This sequence comes from Mycobacterium sp. 155, assembly GCF_000373905.1. Lineage (NCBI taxonomy): Bacteria > Bacillati > Actinomycetota > Actinomycetes > Mycobacteriales > Mycobacteriaceae > Mycobacterium > Mycobacterium sp. 155. The sequence goes on along the minus strand of NZ_KB892705.1, from coordinate 2,441,842 downwards.
CCCCTCAGCCAGGACTACATCGGAAGCCCCTGCTGCCCTGGCGATCTCGACCTTCTCCTTGGTCGAGACCACGGCGATGGTGCGCGCGGCCCCCAGCGCGGGTGCCAGGCGCAGCGCCGAAGTGCCGATTCCTCCGGCTGCGCCGTGCACCAGGACTGTCTCACCGTCCGCCAGCCGGCCGCGGGTACGCAGTGCGAAATGCACGGTCATGTCGTTGAACAGGACGCCGGCTCCGGATTCGAACGACACCGAGTCGGGCAGGGCGAACACCCGATCGAGCGGCAACGCAACGACTTCGGCCATACCGCCGGACAGCATGGTCAGTCCCAGCACCCGATCGCCCGCGCTCACGTGAGCGCCTACGGGTGCACTGCGCACCACACCGGCAACCTCCGCGCCAGGGATGCACGGCAGCTCGGGCTTGTACTGATAGAGGCCGCGCGTCAGCAACGCGTCGGGAAATGCCACCCCTGCCGCGTGAACGTCGATGACCACCCCGTCGCCGCCGGCCGGCTCATCGATCTCGGCCACCTGTACCGCAGACGGTCCGTCGAGCCGAGTGATCTGTGCTGCGCGCATCGCGTCTCTTTCTCTGTATCGGGTCGGGACCAATTCTGCGCCTGCCGCCACGGGCGCTCTCGTCCGGTTCGGGAAACTGAGGCCAACCGCAAACGGCAATTTCGTCAAACCCCTCTTAGCTACCGGCGGGTAGGCTGACAATCAGTGCACTTCTTGAAGGCAACGACGCCGACGATCGGAGCAGCCCATGACCACCGGAGACCTTCCTCAGCTACCACCGGGACGTCCGCTGGAGGTTCGAGGCACCGACGGTGTCCGGCTGCATGCCCAGGTGTTCGGGCCGCCCGATGGTCAACCGATCGTGCTGGCACATGGCATCACCTGCGCCATCAGGGTGTGGGCACATCAGATCGCCGATCTGGCCGCCGATTATCGCGTGATCGCCTATGACCACCGTGGACACGGGCATAGCGAGACCCCACGTGGGCGACATGGCTACAGCCTCAACCATTTGGCAGCCGATCTGGATGCTGTGCTGGCCGCCACGCTCGCACCGGGAGAGCGGGCCGTCATCGCCGGCCATTCGATGGGGGGCATCGCGATCAGCGCGTGGTCGCAGCGTTACCCCGACCGGGTGTGCGAACGTGCCGCCGCTGTCGCGCTGATCAACACCACCACCGGCGACCTGTTGCGCGACGTGCAGTTGGCTCGGGTGCCCGCACCGTTGACCGCGACTCGGATCAGGGCTGCCGGGACGTTGCTCAGGACGTTCGGGGCGACGCCCATACCGCGGCTGGTCGACGTCGCCAACAAGCGGTTCGTGTGCTACCTGGCCGTGGGCCGTGACGCTGACCCGTGGGTAGCGCAATTCGTCTACGAGCTGTTCGCTTCGACCCCGGCGGCCGGACGCGGTGGCTGGGCACGGGTGCTGGTGGACAACTTGGGTTCCCGGCACATTTCGTTGCGCAATCTGGCGGTGCCCACGCTGGTGATCGGCAGCGAGCAGGACCGGTTGCTGCCCATCAACGCCTCCCGCCGGATCGCGGCGGACGCGCCCAACCTGGCCGCGTTCATCGAACTCACCGGTGGCCATTGCGCCATCCTGGAACGCCCTGAGCAGGTCAACCGTCAGCTACGGGTCTTGGCCGAATCGGTTGTCCCGCGGGAACGCGTCAGCTAGAGATCGTCATCCGGTCAGCGCTTCGCGGATCTCGGTGGCTGCACGCTGGCCGGAGCGCACGGCACCGTCGACGAACGTCCGCCGACGCGGCCCCCGACCACCGGTTCGACCGTATCGAGGAGTCCATGGTGTTCAGTCGTGCGCCCGCGGAAGCCCTGGCCCGCGAGCGTGCGTCATAGCGCGGCATGTGGTTTCACGGATGTGCTTCGTTCGGTTTCATATCGTCGATGCCAATCCACCTTGTAGCCGACAAAACCGGTGATGGTACCCAGCGTCACGATCAGGGTGAAGAACGTTTGCCGGCGCCCGACGTGGATGTCGAAGCGATCCCAGAATGACTGGCACCTCCATCTGACATGGCGGAAGGGTAGCGGTACGGGAACCGATTTGCGTGCCGGATAGTGCGGTCGCTGCGATCTCGCTACGTGGGGGTGCCATGCTGGTCTCCTGGTCATTCTGAACGGGAGGTTACCGTGGTTGTGATCATCGTCGTCGGTGTGTTCTTCGCGGGTATGGGGTTCTATGCCCTGGCTGCCCCGGCGGCTCTGCTGCGACCCTTCGGCATGGTGCCCGTCGACTCGACCGCCCGCGCCGAGGTGCGGGCGGTGTACGGCGGTTTCGGCCTGGCGATGGCCGCTGCGCTCGGCTACGCTGCCGTCACGCCGGGACAGTTGCGCACCGGGATCGTGATCACCATCGGCATCGCTCTCGCGGGAATGGCTTTGGGCCGCATCGTCTCTGCCGTGATCGACAGCCGAACCTCGTTCTATCCCAACTGGTTCTACTGCCTGGTCGAGACCCTCGCGGCGTCCGCCCTGTTCTCGGTGGCGTGATCTTTCTCCGCGAACAGCTATCCGGGCGGTTGCGGGATCTGGTCACCTAATTTTCGAGAAGACGTGTCGGTACCCCGACACGCCGCAAAACCGGTGCCGCAGCGTCTGTTCGCGGGAGAAAGTCACGGCGCGACGGTCAGCCAGTCCGGGCTAAGCACTATTCGGTCTCCTCGATCATGCTTTCCAGTAAAGGCCGGTGGTAGAACAGGGTTTCGACGTCATCGGGCTTCTCCATCTCGCCGAAGCGCACGCGACGTGCGCCGGTGCGCATGAAGGCACAGGCCCACACCACCCCGGAATAGACGTAGAACCACTTCAGATCCCCGACCTCGATGCCGGTCAGCTTGCGGTAGGTGGCGCGGACATCCTCCTCGCGCAGCACATCCGGCAGCCCGGGTAGACCAGCCATGCCGCACAGCTCTTGAAAGACCATGTGCGCGTAAATGATCCACGCTACATCGAACTCGCGAGGGCCCACCGTGGCCATCTCCCAGTCCAATACCGCGGAGGGCCGGAAATCCTGGTAGAGCACGTTGCCGATCCGCGCGTCGCCCCACACCAGCACAGACTCGCCGGCCGCGATGTCCTCGGGGAAGTGCGCTTCCAGCCATCGCAGCGCGCGATCCACGAGCAGGGATCGGCCGACGTCGGGGACAGCGAATTCGTACCAGTCCTTGAGCCAGCCGAAGTGCCTGCGCAGCGCGGTGTCACCTGGCGGGTCGGTCTCGGCAAGGAAGTCGAATATCTTCTCGGCGTTGGGAATCGCATGCAGCTTGGCCAGCACGGCAACGGTGGCGTCCTGCAACGTCCGCCGTTGCTCGGTGGCGGCATCGGCAAACCAGTTGTTGCCGAACGTATAAGGCATGACGTCGGGCGGCGCCACGCCGTCGACGCGGTCCATTAGGAAGAATGGCCGGCCGAGCACCTCGCCGGTGGGTTCCAGCCAGCGCGCCGCCGGTATCGGAACGTCGGTCAATGCGCGGGCCAGTCGCATCACGTCGAACTGCTCATCGAGTCGGTACGCCGAGAACACCGGGACATCGTCGGCGGCGGGTGCCACCCGAGCCACCCATTGCTGCTCCATGGCTTCACCGTCTTCGGTCCACCGCCCGGTCAGGATGATGGTCTCCGAGGACATTCCGTTGGAATCCACGCCGCTTTCCACGGTGATCTGCGGTATCACGCCACCCGGCATCACAGTGGAGAGCCACTGCGACATCACGGTGGGCAGCTTGCTGGTGTCCCGACTGGACCGCTGCAGGCGGTCGACGTCCTCTACGGCCCGTTCAGTGGCCACAGCTTTTCCCTCCCCGCGTGATTGCGATGCTGTCGGTAGCGTTACGAAAGCAGGCCCGTCCTCGAATGGCAAGGTCTCCGTAGCGGGACGCCCCCGAGACCCGCGCATCGATGTCGGCCTACTGTGCGCCCCCGCGGATCTTATTGTGGAAATCGGTTATTCGGCCGCCACCACGGCTGCGGTGGCCGAACGTGCACAGACCACCAAGACCGTGCTGTACCGGAGATGGTCGAGCAAGACCGAACTTGTGCACGAAGCGGCTTTTCCGCGCGGCGTCGAATGCTCTGGCTACCTCGGCCGACCTGGCTGCCGACCCCGGTCTCCATCATCGCTGGCCCGATGGTCACTTGACGTCAACCATGGTTGAGGTCTGACACTGGTGTGGTGAACGCAAAAGCCGTACAACCGTTTCCCGCGAACTGGAACACCGCACTGGTATTGGTGCCGCATCCGGACGATCCCGAGTACGGGATCGGTGCGGCCGTCGCGAAGTGGACCGCTGCCGGCAAGGACGTGCACTATGCGCTGGCCTCACGCGGCGAGGCGGGTATCGCCGGCATGCCGCCCGAACAGGCGGGGCCACTGCGCGAAAGCGAGCAGCGGCGGTCGGCCGCCGTCGTCGGGGTCCACGACGTGGTGTTCTGGGACTTCCCCGACAGCAACATTCGCGACACCGCACCGCTGAGGGCGAAGATCGCCGAGACCCTTTCGGCGCTGCGCCCCGACGTCGTCGTCACCATCTACAGCGGGTCCAGTTGGGCTCCTGATGCGCCGAATCAGCCAGATCACATCGAGTTCGCGCACGCCGTCGCGGCGGCCTTTGACAGCCTCTCCGGCAGTCTGACTGGTGCTCCCGTATGGCTGTTCGAGAACGGTCCGGACCCGACCCACTGTGAAGTGGTCGACGGCTACACCGACCTGGCGGTGAATTCGCTTGCCGCCCATGAGGTGTATTTGTCGGTGCTCGATCCGGACACGCCGGTCATCGAACAGGCCCGCAGGCAGGTCGAGATGTCGACGCCCCCGCGCTCCGAACTAGGTGGGCGAACCGTGGGCTTCATTCTGAAACGTCATCGCTGAGCGGCGATCGGGACCGGTTTCGGCGACTATCCGCCTACCATCACAACTGTGCGTGCTGTCATGTATGCCGAGGTCGGCGTGCTTCCCACGGTCGTCGAGGTGCCCGACCCTGAATGCCCGGCCGACGGGGTGATCCTCGCGGTGGCCGCGACCGGCGTGTGCCGGTCGGACTGGCACGCCTGGCGGGGCCACGATCCCGTGGAACTGCCGATCATTCCCGGCCACGAGTTCTCCGGCACCATCACAACAGTCGGGGCGGATGTGTCCGGCTGGCAGGTCGGCGAACGCGTCACCGTGCCGTTCGTAATAGGTTGCGGACGTTGCGAGTTCTGTCTGGCCGGTGATGCCCAGGTGTGCCCCGATCAACTGCAGCCCGGGTTCACCTTGCCGGGGGCCTTCGCGCAGCAGGTGGCGATACCACGCGCGCAGGCCAACCTGGTGCGATTGCCGGACAGCGTGTCGTTCGTCGCGGCGGCGGCGCTGGGTTGCCGGTTCGCCACATCGTTCCGGGCTGTCGTCACCCACGGCCAGGTACAGTCTGGTCAGTGGGTCGCTGTCCATGGCTGCGGCGGCGTCGGCCTATCGGCGGTGATGATCGCGAAAGCCTTCGGAGCCAAGGTCGTTGCCATCGACCACAGCGCGGAAGCCCTCGCAACAGCCAGCCGGCTCGGGGCCGACGAAGTGGTCAACGGGTCCGAGATCGTAGATGTCGCAAGCGAAGTCGTCCACCGGACCGGGGGAGGCGCCCATATCGGGGTTGACGCCATCGGCCATCCCGCGGTCGCGAAAGCTTCGGTGTCGTCGCTGCGCCGACGCGGTCGCCACGTTCAGGTTGGTCTGCTGCTCGGTGACGCGGCGCACACCGCCTTACCCATGGACCGTGTCGTCGCACAGGAACTCGCGATTCTCGGATCGCACGGGATGCCTGCTGTCGACTATCCGGCGATGCTGGAGCTCCTTGTGAGCGGTGTACTCGACCCGCGACGTTTGGTCACCCGTGTGGTCGGACTCGATGAGGCGGGTGCGGCATTGGCCGCCATGGATGCACCGGCAGGTCCCGGGATGACCATCGTCATGCCGGTTTGACTTTGTCCTCCTCGCGTCCGGGCCGCGTGGTGTCAAGTCGTACCATCAGCCTGTGACCAGCGCTTCGGGAAAGAACGGCAGCCATACTGTGTTGGCCGAGGCCGACAGCACCGCCTATCAGTCGCTGCGGCACCGGCCGGTGTCGCGTGCTGAGCGGTACGGGATCGGCAAGGCGCTGCGTAAGCGGGTGCCACGCCACACGCTGGCTGACTGGGATCCACCGGCCGGTCGCCCCGATCCGGTCCAATTGATCTCGATCAACCACCAAGGCCGCGTCGATCGGCTCATACCGATCCGGGTCGGCCGCATGATCGCCTCTCCGTATGGCTTTCTCCGTGGTTCGGCCGTGGTCATGGCCGAGGATGTCGCGCGCCTACCGACCACCGGCATCACCCCCGTCGTCTGCGGTGACGCGCACCTGGGTAATTTCGGGTTCTACGCGTCACCCGAACGGGACCTGGTCATCGACCTCAACGATTTCGACGAGGCCCATCCCGGGGGTTGGGAATGGGATCTGCGCCGGCTGGTGGCCAGCATCTGGGTTGCCGGCCGGCACAATGGCGCCACAGAAGAGCAGTGCGGCGCCTCGGTGCAGGCCTGTGTTGCGTCCTACCGCAGCCAGATTCGCTGGCTGGCCGACCAGCCGCTGTTTGCCCGCTCGTTTCAGCGGATCCTCGCCGACAAACTGGCCGCTGAGGCTGAAGGGCCGCTGCAAGGTGAGGTGAGCCGCGCAGCCAAGCGTGCCCGCAACCGCACGAGCGACCGGGCCCTGCCACGGTTCACCCAGGAGATCGATGGGGTGCGCCGGCTGGTAGAGGAGCCCCCGCTGATCAATCGGTTATGCGAGCCGGACGCCGAGCAGCTCGCCGAAGCGCTTGACGAGTACTTGGCCACCCTGGCTCCGCACTGGCGTCGCATGCTTGGTGGGTACACGCTCGTGGACGTTGCGCACAAGGTGGTCGGCGTCGGCAGTGTCGGACTGCGCGCCTACGTCGCGCTGCTCGAAGGTTCGACCGCTGACGACGTGATTTTCCTGCAGCTCAAGCAGGCCCGCCGGTCGGTGCTGGCGCGTTACGTGCACGGCGAATCCGCCTGGCACGCCCACCAGGGGCAGCGGGTGGTGGAGTACCAGCAGGCACTGCAGACCGTGAGCGATCCGCTGCTGGGCTGGACAAGCATGGGTGGCCGGCAGTATTACGTGCGCCAGTTCCGCAACATGAAGGGCACCATCCCGTTGGATGCCATCGACGCTGCTGCGCTCACCGACTACGCGGGCGTGGTGGGGCAGTTACTCGCCAAGGGGCACGCACGCACGAGTGGCGCGTCGATGATCGCCGGCTACATGGGCCGCTCCGATCGGGTCGACCAGGCACTGTGCCTGTTCGCCCGACGTTACGCCGATCAGACCGAGGCCGATCACGCTGCGTTGGTGGCCGCCGTGGACCGCGGGCTGCTGCCCGTCGAGCGCGGCGTCTAGCGTCGATCAGACGCGAAGCTACCCCGACGGCGCAACGTATTTCAGGCTTCCGATCGATCCCTTGGCAGGGTTCCGGACCGAACCATGATCACTGTGGCGGGCGACCGCGTCGCGGTGTAATTTAGTTACGGTACCGTTTCGTTATTTAAGTAGGGATCATGACCGATTGTGAGGTACTGATCGCCGGTGCCGGCCCGGCCGGTCTGGCAGTGGCCTGCGGCTTGCTGAGTCAGGGTGTGCCGGTGCGCATCGTCGACAAGGCCGGCGGTCCCGCCACCACGTCGCGGGCCAACTTCGTGCACGCGCGCGGATCGGAGGTGCTCGACCGCCTCGGTGCACTCGATGACTTGCCGCAACGGTCGGTGCGCGCCATGCAGATCACCACCTATCTCGGCGATAAACCGGTCATGCGGGTGCGGTTCGGAGATCCTGGAATTCGTTCAGCCGCACCACCTATGGTCATCTCGCAGGCGACGGTCGAAGCGGCACTGCGGGACAGGCTCACCGAGCTGGGCGGTGCGGTGGAGTGGTCGACACCGCTGACCGAGCTACGACAGGACGGCACCGGCGTCGTGGTGACACTCGGGGATGGAAGCACGACTCGGACGGCCTGGCTGGTCGGCTGCGACGGTGCCGCCAGCACCACACGACGCCGCGCCGGGATCGGATTCCCCGGCGTGCAACTGACCGAACGTTTCCTGCTGGCCGACGTGTGGCTCGACTGGGACCTGGACAGGTCGGGCACCACCGGCTGGATCCACCCCGATGGCATGGTCGGCGCCATGCCGATGCCCGGTGGCAGCTGGCGCATCATCGCCTACGACCCCGATCTATCCGGTGACGCGCCCGACCACGACGAGATCCTGCATCGACTGCAGCGACTGCTACCCGAGCGAACCGGCCGCGACGTGCAGGTGACGGCGGCCGAGTGGCTGTCGATGTTCATCGTGCATCGTCGGCTGGCCGACACCTACCGCCGTGGCCGGGTCCTGATCGCCGGCGACGCCGCTCACACTCATGCTCCCTTCGGCGGCCAAGGCATGCTGACCGGCCTCGGCGACGCCGAGAACCTCGCGTGGAAGCTCGGTCTGGTGGTCCAGGGTGTCGCCGACGCCGTGTTGCTGGACAGCTATGAGCCCGAACGCCGTCCACTGGCGACAGAGGTTCTGCGGGGCACCACCGCGGTCACCAAGGTGAACATCACGCAGCGGCCGGCCGGCCGGTTCATCCGCGACCGGATCGCTGTGCCACTCCTCAATCTGCCTGCCGTGCAGCGCTGGGTGACCTACCAGACGTCGCAGTTGTGGGTCAGCTACCGCAAGGGACCACTGGCCGAAAGATCACTTCCGTTGGCGCGCAAGCCCAGACCTGGCGACCGGGTGCCCGACGGGCCGTACCTGGCGCTTGATGGCAGCCCCGTTCGCCTCTACACACAGTTGCGTGGGCATTGGGTGCTTGTCGTGCCTGACACTCAATCGGCGTTGTGCAGCATCGCCCGGGCCCATCTCGGCAACCGCGTGACCATTCTGCGCCAGACCGGCCGGTCTGAGATATACCTCGTCCGTCCCGACGGCCACCTCGCTTGGCGCGGCACCGATTCCGGCCAGCTCGACAGCTGGCTGTCCCGGATGCTGGTCCGCGGACGGGTCAGATGACCGCCGGGCGTGGGCGGCCCCGTGACCCCGCAGTCGATACGGCGATCCTCACCGCGGCACTGGATCTGTTCATCGAACAAGGTATCGCTGCGATGAGTATTGAGCAGATCGCCAAGCGTGCCGGCGTCGGCAAACCGACGCTGTACCGGCGGTGGTCGACGAAAGAGGCGCTCGTTGCCGACGCGATCGAAGCGCTCGTCGTCGCCGATGTCACCTGGCCGACCCGTGACGAGATCGATACCGTACCAACGCATCAACTCGTTGAGCGGAACCTTGTGGCGACCGCCCACACCGCCGCCGATCCGCGATTCCGTGCTCTCATCGCGCAGATCTACGGCTCGGCGGTGACGCACCCGCTGCTGATGCAGACGTATTGGACGCACTACATCCAGCCGCGGCGTGAGCTGACCATCGCGATGCTCCGCCGCGCGAAAGCCGACGGCCGGATCGCGCCCGACACTGATTTGGAAGTGCTGGTCGACATGCTCGCCGGCGGCGTCACCTACCGTGTGCTGCAACCAGATCCACCGACCGCCAAGCAGATGAAGCACTACTTGGAGGCCGCTTACCGCCAGGCGGGTCTGTTGCCCTAACCGCGCGAGCAGACGCTGCGGTACTGGAAATGCGGCGTGTCCGGTACCGCAGCGTCTGCTCGCGCAGGGGAAATCAGCGCAGGAACACCTCGGCGTTGTTGGCCAGATCCAGCAGTGGCTGTGGCAGCGCGCCCAGCACGAAGGTGACCACTGCGGTGACGGCCACCACGATCATGGTCGGCCCGCTCGGCACCACCACCTCCGGCGCGTCGTCAGGAGGATCGGTGAAGAACATCAACACGATCACCCGTACATAGAAGTAAGCGGCGATCGCACTGGCGATCACGCCGACGACCACCAGTGGTATCGCGCCACCCTGGCCGGCCGCCTTGAACACCGCGAACTTGCTGACGAACCCACTGGTCAGCGGGATGCCGGCGAAAGCCAGCAGAAACAGTGAAAACACCACACCGACAACCGGATAGCGCCGCCCCAACCCGGCCCATCGGGACATGGCGGTCGCCTCCTCGCCCGTGGCGTCACGGACCAGGCCGACCACAGCGAACGCGCCAACCGTGCTGAAACCGTAGGCGAACAGGTAGAACAGCGTCGAGGACACCCCAGCCGGGTTCGCGGCGATCACGCCGGTGAGGATGAAGCCGGTGTGCGAGATGGCGGAATAGGCCAGCATGCGTTTGACGTCCGCCTGGGTGACCGCGACGACGGTGCCGATCACCATGGTCAGGATCGCCACCGCCCACAACACCGGGCGCCAGTCAGCCCGCAACTCCGGCAATGCCACGTAGAAGATCCGCAGCATGGCACCGAAGGCGGCGATCTTGGTGGCGGCCGCCATGAATGCCGTGATCGCTGTGGGCGCTCCCTGATACACATCGGGTACCCACGAATGGAACGGCACCGCACCGACTTTGAACAGCAGTCCGACCAGCAGCAGGCCGATGCCGACCAGCGCCAGCGGGGTACGGCCACTGCCCGTGGCCACCGCGTCGGCGATCCCCGGCAGTGTCAGTGTCCCGGCATAGCCGTACATCATCGCCGCGCCGTACAAGAAGAACGCCGACGAAAACGCGCCGAGCAGAAAATATTTCAGGGCGGCTTCCTGCGACAGCAGCCGACGCCGGCGTGCCAGCCCGCACAACAGGTACAGCGGCAGCGACAGCACTTCCAGGGCGATGAACATGGTGAGCAAGTCGTTGGCAGCCGGGAACAGCAGCATGCCGCCGATCGCCAGCATGGTCAACGGAAACACCTCGGTCTGCATCACGCCGGCCCGGGTGGCCAACTGCTCGGCCACACTGCCCGCAACCGCGGAAGCCTGCGGTGTGAAAGCGTCCAGACCTCGTGCGTCGCCGTCGGTTCGGCTGCCGATCTGTCGTTCGGCGACGAGCAGGATTCCGAGAATGCCGACCAAGGCAATCGTGGCCTGCTGGAACAGCGCCGGAGGATCGAGCATGACCGCGCCGAGCACGGCAGACCGCCCTGGGCTGCCGTGCAGGTCGCGCGCCAGCAGTCCCACCGCGGCGAGTGCCGCGACCAGCCCGCCGAGCGCCAAGGTCACCTGAACCGGGTAACGGCTGCGCCGAGGCGCGAAGGCCTCCACGAGGACACCGGCGACCGCCACGCCGAAGACGATCAGCATGGGTGAGAGCAAGCCGTACTCGATGCTAGGTGTCACCATGTCAGCGGCTCCCTTCCGCCACGGTCGGCGGTGCACTCGGTACCGGATCGGTCTGGCCCATGATGGTCAGGGTGTGTTGGACTGCCGGATTGATCACGTCGAGCGCGGGTTTGGGATAGATCCCCAGCACCAGCAGCAGGGCGATCAACGGTGCCACCACGGCGAGTTCGCGAGGAACGAGATCGCGGAGGCCGCGCACACCGGCGGTGCCGTCCCCGTCGTCCTCGCGGACTGGACCGGTCATCATCCGCTGGTAGGTCCACAGGATGTAGACCGCCGAGAGCACGAGGGCCGTCGAGGCGAATACCGCCAGCACCGGGTAGCGGGTGAATGTGCCGATAAGGACCAGGAATTCGCTGATGAACGGCGCCAGGCCGGGCAGTGACAGGGTGGCGAGCCCGGCCACCAGGAACGTGCCGGCCAGGACCGGCGCCACCTTCTGCACCCCGCCGTAGGCGGCGATCAGCCGGCTGCCGCGCCGCGACACCAGGAAGCCGGCGATGAGGAACAGGGCCGCCGTGGAGATTCCGTGGTTGATCATGTAGAGCGTCGACCCGGACTGCCCCTGGCTGGTCATGACGAAGATGCCCAGGATGATGAAGCCGAAGTGCGAGATCGACGTGTAGGCGATCAACCGCATTACGTCGACCTGACCGATCGCGAGCACCGCGCCGTAGACGATGCCGATCACCGCCAGCGTGATGATGAACGGACGGAAATAGGTTGCCGCGTCGGGGAACAACGGCAGACAGTAGCGGAGCATGCCGAACGTGCCAACCTTGTCCATGATGGCCATCATCAGCACCGCGCTGGCCGGGGTGGCCTCCACTGCGGCATCCGGCAGCCAGCGGTGGAACGGCCACAGCGGAGCCTTGACCGCGAACGCGAACATGAAGCCGAGGAACAGGAAGCCGCCCACCACCGGACTGAGCACCAGTCGGCCCGATGCGACCGCCTCGACAATGGCCCGGAAGTCGAAGGTGCCGGATCCGAAAACGTCGCTCTGCGCCGTCACCACATACAGCCCGATCACCGCGGCCAGCATGACCAATCCGCCGAACAGGTTGTACAGCAGGAACTTCACTGCCGCCTTGGAAGCCTGCGCCCGGCTGCCGCCATACCCGCCGATGAGGAAGTACATCGGGATGAGCATGGCCTCGAAGAACACGTAGAACAGCAGGATGTCCAGGGCTACCAGCGACATGAACACCATGCCCTCGACTGCCAGCATGAGTGCGAGATACGCCTGGACCGATCGGCCGGCCAAGCCCGTCCGGTCGGTGGCGTCGTTCCAGCCGGCGACGATCAGCAGCGGCATCAAAACCGCGGTGAGAACCACAAGCGCGAGCGCAATCCCGTCAACGCCGAGGATGTATCCGGTGCCGAAAGACGGTATCCACGGATGTGATTCGACGAACTGGTACTGCTTACCGGCCGGGTCGAAGCCGACCGCGAGGACGATCGTGACGCCGAGCGCCACGAGCGAGACGGCTAGCGCGAGCCATTTGGCCAGAATCCGCTGACCGGCCGGGATCAGGATCACGACTATGGCGCCCACGGTCGGGACCGCCCAGAGCACCGTGAGCCACGGAAAGGTACTCACCACAGTCGCACCGCCAGAATTGCCGCCACCACGAGCGCCGCGCCGGCAAGCATCGACAGCGCGTAGGACCGAGCGAAGCCCGTCTGCCATTGTCGTAACCGCTCGGAGGATCGACTGACCAGATCGGCCAGGCCGTTGGCGGCCCCGTCCACACCCTTGTCGTCGACCTCCGCCAGAGCTGCGGTCAACGTCTGCCCACCCCGCATGAACACCGCCTCGTTGAACGCGTCACCGTACAGATCCCGGCGGGCCGCCACTGTGAGCGCCGAACCTACCGGGACGTCCACCGGAACCGGCTGGCGGGCGTACATGCGGTAGGCGATCGCGATGCCCACTGCCACCACCGCCAACACCACGACCGTCACCACCCACGCGGGTACGCCGTGTTCCGCCTCATGGCTGCCGACAACCGGTTCGAGCCAGTGCGACAGCGTCCCGCCGATCGCCAGGGCACCACCGGAGACCACCGAGCCCACCGCCAACAGGATCATGGGCCAGGTCATCACGGCCGGGGACTCGTGCGGATGAGTGCCTGGAGCCCAACGTTTCTCACCGAAGAACGTCATCAGCATCACGCGTGTCATGTAGAAAGCAGTGATCCCCGCGCCGAGAATGGTGGCCCCGCCGAGGATCACGCCGCGCGCTCCGCCGGCCCCCAGCGCGGCTTCGATGATGCCGTCCTTGGAGAAGAACCCGGCCAGTGGCGGCACCCCGATGATCGCGAGGTAACCGAGCCCGAACGTGGCGAATGTGATCGGCAGGACCTTACGCAGCCCGCCGTAGCGGCGCATGTTCACCTCGTCGTTCATGGCATGCATGACCGAACCGGCGCCGAGGAACAGCCCGGCCTTGAAGAACCCGTGCGTCAGCAGATGCATGATGGCGAATGCATAACCGGCCGGACCGAGCCCGGCAGCGAGCACCATGTAGCCGATCTGGCTCATGGTCGATGCTGCGAGGGCTTTCTTGATGTCGTCCTTGGCGCAGCCGATGATCGCGCCGAACAGCAGCGTGACGGCGCCGACGATGACGACACCGGTCTGGGCGGCCGGCGCGAGATCGAAGATCGGGCCGGACCGCACGATCAGGTACACGCCTGCGGTGACCATGGTGGCCGCGTGGATCAGCGCCGACACCGGCGTCGGGCCCTCCATCGCGTCACCCAGCCAGGACTGCAGCGGCACCTGCGCGGACTTACCGCACGCCCCCAGCAACAGCAGCAGCCCGATGGCGGTCAACGTCGACTGGCTCACCCCCGGCGCGGCGGAGAACACACCCGCGAACGAGATCGAGCCGATGCTGGCGAACATGATCGCCACCGCGATCACCAGGCCCATGTCACCGACCCGGTTGACGACGAATGCCTTCTTGGCGGCGGTCGCCGCCGACGGCTTGTAGGACCAGAACCCGATGAGCAGGTAGGAGGCGAGGCCCACACCTTCCCACCCGGCGTACAGGCCGAGGTAATTGTCGGCCAACACCAGCAGCAGCATGGCTGCGAGGAACAGGTTCAGGTACGCGAAAAACCTTCTCCGGTCCGGATCTTCGGCCATGTACCCGATCGAGTAGATGTGGATCAGTGAGCCGACACCGGTGATCAGCAACACGAAGCACACCGACAGCTGATCGAGCTGTAGACCGAAGTCGACGTGCAGTCCGCCGACAGGGACCCAGGAGAACAACGTTTCGTGAATCGCCCGGTCCTCGCCGTGGCGGCCGAGCATTCCGGTGAACAGCACTGCCCCCACGACGAACGCGGCGATCGACATCGCACACCCCAGCAGGTGACCCCAGCGGTCGGAGCGTCGCCCGGCCAACAGCAGGATCGCTGCCCCCGCGGACGGGAGGGCGATCAGCAGCCATACAGGTAGTGTCATCGCGCCCTTAATGTCTCAGCAGATTGGCGTCATCGACCGAGGCCGAATGTCGCGTGCGGAAGATGGTCATGATGATGGCCAGCCCGATCACCACCTCGCAGGCGGCGACCACCATGGTGAAGAACGCCACAACCTGACCGTCGAGATGACCGTGCATGCGAGAGAACGTCACGAACGCCAGGTTCGCGGCATTGAGCATCAGCTCCACGCACATGAACATGACGATGGCGTTGCGCCGCAACAACACTCCGGACGCACCAATGGTGAACAGCAGAGCCGACAGATACAGATAGTTCGCGGGATTCATCTATACTCCTCGCGTCCGCGGGTTCACTGGCCCTCCCTTGTCGTATCTGTCGCCATACTGCGCTGCGGCAGGATGGCGCTGACCGACAGCACGGCATCGGAGCCGTCGGGCAGTCGGGCCGGGACGTCGACTGCGTTGTGGCGTGCGTAGACACCGGGATTGGGCAACGGAGTCGGCCGCCCACCGGCTTGGAAGCGTTCAATCGCCAATTCGCGCTGCGTTTTCCGGCGTTCGAACCGTTCCCGGTGTGCCAGTACCATGGCGCCGAGCGCAGCTGTGATCAGCAGGGCACTGGTGAGCTCGAACGCCCACAGGTACCGGGTGAAGATCAGCGCGGCCAGTCCTTCCACGTTGCCGCCACTGTTGGCCTGCGTGAGCCCGGTGAAGCCGACAGTCGAGACGTTGCCGATGCCCGCGATCAGCAGGATCCCGAAGCCCAGCCCTGCGACGAGTGCCGCGACCCGTTGCCCGCGCAGGGTTTCCACCATTGATTCCGACAGGTCGACACCGATGAGCATGAGTACGAACAGGAACAGCATCATCACCGCACCGGTGTAGACCACCACCTGAACCACCCCGAGGAACAACGCATCCTGGGCGACGTAGAGCACCGCGAGCGCGATCATCGTCGAGGCCAGGGACACCGCCGAGTACACCGCCTTGGGGGCGGCCACCACACCGATGGCACCGGCCACCGCGACTGTGCCGAGGATCCAGAACACGACGGCTTCCGACGTCGAGGTCGTCGTCATACCGTCGGTCGCAGCGGTGAGCAGTTCGACGCTCATTAGGCGTCCTCGGTACAGGGTGTGATCTTGCCCAGGTAGTAGTCGTCGTCGGTGCTGCCCGGTGCCATCTCATGCGGTGGGGCCTGCATGCCGGGCTGCAAGGGGGCCAGCAGTTTGTCCTTGCCCAGAATGAGATCGGCGCGGTTGTCGTCGGCCATTTCATAGTTATTGGTCATGGTCAGCGCGCGCGTCGGGCACGCCTCGATGCACAACCCGCAGCCGATGCAGCGCAGATAGTTGATCTGATATACCCGCCCGTAACGCTCACCCGGTGAAAAGCGTTCGCCGGGCTGGTTGTCGGCACCTTCGACGAAGATGGCGTCCGCCGGGCAGGCCCAGGCGCACAGCTCGCAGCCGATGCACTTCTCCAGGCCATCGGGATACCGGTTGAGCTGGTGGCGGCCGTGATAGCGGGGTGCGACTGGCCCCGGCTTCTCCGGATACTCTTCGGTGATCGTCTTCTTGAACATCGAGCCGAATGTGACTGCGAAACCGGCCAGCGCGTCGAGGAATTTAGGCATCAGCCGTCTCCTTCCTGAGGGACGGGAGTGGCGGGACCGGGTACGCCCCGGCGCCGTGCTCCAGTGGCGGTGGAACGGTTCTGCGCCGCAACGACTTCCACAACGCCACGGCGAGTACGAGGACGATGACGACCGCGGCGCTGACGAGACCGGTGGCCCAGCCCTGATAGCCGTGCGCGCGCAGACTATGAGTGATGGCCACGACCATGATCCAGACCAGCGACACCGGGATCAGGACCTTCCAGCCCAGCGCCATGAACTGGTCGTAGCGCAGCCGTGGCAGCGTTCCGCGCAGCCAGATGTAGAAAAACAGGAACGTCCACACCTTGGCGACGAACCACAGCAGCGGCCACCATCCGCTGTTGGCGCCGTCGATCAGGTTGAACGGGAACGGGGCACGCCAGCCGCCGAGGAACATAGTGGTGGCCAGCGCCGAGACGGTGGTCATGTTGACGTATTCGGCGAGCATGAACATCGCGAATTTCAGCGACGAGTACTCGGTGTGGAAGCCGCCGACGAGCTCGCCCTCGGCCTCGGGCAGATCGAAAGGCGCACGGTTGGTTTCACCAACCATCGACGTGACGTACACCACAAACGACGGCAGCAGCAGGAACACGTACCAGGTGTGATCCTGGGCCGCGACGATGCCCGAGGTGGACATGGTGCCGGCGTAGAGGAACACCGTGGCGAACGACAGCGCCATCGCAATCTCGTAGGAGATCACCTGGGCGCTGGACCGCAGCCCACCCAGCAGCGGATAGGTGGACCCCGATGCCCACCCGGCCAGCACGATTCCGTACACGCCGATCGAGGTGACGGCCAGCACGTAGAGCACCGCGACCGGCAGATCGGTCAACTGCAGTGGTGTGCGGTGCCCGAACACCGACACCGCGCCGCCCATCGGGATCACCGCGAATGCCATGAACGCGGGGACCACCGCGATCACCGGCGCCAGCAGGTAGATGGGCTTGTCCACCCCGGCCGGGGTCAGGCCCTCCTTGAGCGCGAGCTTGACGCCGTCGGCGAGAGACTGCAGCAGACCCCAGGGTCCGACCCGATTGGGCCCGGGCCGCAACTGCATGCGGCCCAACACTTTGCGTTCGGCCAGGATGGCGGTCAGCACCGTCAGCAACAGGAACACGAAGATGCCCAGCGACTTGGCCAGGACCAGCCACCATGGATCGTGACCGAACAGGTTGGGGTCGGGATATGTCATGAACCGGCTCCGATCGACACGACGGCCCCGGCGACGGCGCCGAGTTGCCGGTACACCGCCGAGCCGGGGGAGTGCAGCGGGAGCCACACCACCCGGTCGGCCATGTCTGTAACGGCAAGCGGGAGGGTGACGGCACCGCGATCGGTGCGGATGGTCACCGGATCACCATGCACCGCACCGATTTCAGCGGCAGTGGCGGCCGACAACCGGGCCACCGGCGTCGGTGCTGTACCGGCCAGATACGGCTCGCCGTCCTGCAGGCGCCCGGCGTCGAGCAGCATGCGCCAGCTCGCCAGCACCGCCTGCCCCGGCTGGGGATCCGCTGGTGCCGCGGTCGGCACCGATGGTGCGTCTGGACGTGGTCCCGACCAGGAACCCAGCGCGGCCAGCTCGGCATCCGCGGCCGCCGGGGTCGTCAGGCCGAGGTCGACGCCGATCTCGTCGGCCAGGTAGTGCAGTACCCGAAGGTCCGGAATCGCGTTGGTGCGCAATGACGGTTCGAACGGGCGGATCCGGCCCTCCCAGTTGACGAATGCGCCGGCCTTCTCCACCACCGGCGCGACCGGGAACACCACGTCGGCCAGTTCGGTCACCGCGCTCTCCCGTAGCTCCAGGCTGATCACGAACGGTGTCGTGCGCAGCGCTGACACCGCCAGGACCGGATCGGGCAGATCGTCGAGTTCGACGCCGCCGACCAGCAGGGCGCCGAGTCGGCCATCGGCCGCCGCGGCCAGGATCGCCGTCGTGTCGCGGCCAGGTGTGTCCGGCAGTTCCCCAGCCCGCCAGGCCTGTGCGGTCTGCGCGCGCGCTTGCGGGTCGGCGACGGGACGGCCGCCCGGCAGCAGGTTGGGCAGGGCGCCGGCCTCCACGGCACCGCGTTCCCCGGCCCGTCGTGGAATCCAGGCCAACCGGGCGCCGGTGGCAGCGGACAGTCGCGCGGCCGCGGACAGCGCACCCGGTGACCCGGCGAGCCGCTCACCGACCAGGATGACTGCACCCGGTTCTCGCAACCGGGCGTCGCCGGTCAAGCCGTCGAGCGTGGCGGCTTCGGTACCGGGAACGGTGGGGAGCAGCGTTCCCGACATCTTCTCCAAACCGCGGGTAGCGAAAGGTGCCAGCGACAGCACCCGTACCCCATGTCTGCGGGCACCTTTGCGCAGCCGCAGGAACACGATCGGCGATTCTTCCTCAGGCTCGAAGCCGGCCAGCAGCACGGTTGGCGCGACCTCGAGTTCGGCGTACCGCAACGTCATCGACCGGCCGGCCACCGCGGTGGCAAGGAAGTCGGCCTCCTCGGCGGAGTGGTCACGGGCGCGGAAGTCGATGTCGTTGGTGCCCAAGACCATCCGTGCGAACTTCGAGTAGGCGTAGGCGTCCTGCACTGTGCTGCGCCCGCCCACCAGGACCCCAGCGTTGCCGCCCGCTGCCAACAAGCCGGCTCCGGCCACGGTGAGGGCCTCCGACCAGGACGCCGGCCGCAGGGTGCCGGTGTCGTCACGAAGCAGGGGAGTGGTGATGCGATCACCGACGGTCGGGTAGGTGAACGCCCAACGGCCCTTATCGCAATTCCACTCCTCGTTGACCTCGGGATCGTCACCGGCCAAGCGGCGCAGCACTTTCCCGCGGCGATGGTCAGTGCGTTGGGCGCACCCGGACGCGCAGTGCTCGCACACGCTGGGACTGGACACCAGGTCGAACGGCCGGGCCCGGAATCGGTAGGCGGCGCCGGTCAGCGCCCCTACCGGGCAGATCTGCACGGTGTTGCCGGAGAAGTACGACTGGAACGGCTCGTCCGGTGCGATCCCAACCTGTTGCAGCGCACCGCGTTCCAATAGGTCGATGAACGGGTCCCCGGCGATCTGGGCGGAGAAACGGGTACAGCGGGCACACAGCACGCAACGTTCACGGTCCAGCAGGACCTGTGCGGAGATATTGATGGGTTTCGGGTAGGTGCGCTTGACGTCGGTGAACCGGGTCTCGGGACGCCCGTTGGACATGGCCTGGTTCTGCAGCGGGCATTCCCCGCCCTTGTCGCAGATCGGGCAGTCGAGCGGATGGTTGATCAACAGCAGTTCCATCACGCCGCGTTGCGCCTTGTCGGCCGCCTCGGAGGTGAACTGCGTGTGCACCACCATGTCAGGGCTGACGGGCGTGGTGCACGACGCCATCGGCTTGCGCTGACCCTCGATGTCGACCAGGCATTGGCGGCAGGCACCCACCGGGTCCAGCAGTGGATGGTCGCAGAACCGGGGAATCTGGATCCCCATCAGCTCGGCCGCGCGGATGACCAATGTGCCCTTCGGCACGCTGATTTCGTCTCCGTCGATAACCAGCGTCACCATTTCCACCGGTGGCGTGTCCTTGGTCGGCTCGGCCAACGTCACGAGCGGCCCCCTTTCCTTGCGCGAGCAGACATGAAAGTCCCCGTATCCTCGGCGTGTCGAGTACCTATGTGTCTGCTCGCGGTGAGAAACATCTACACACCCGCCTCTTCGGTTGCCATCAACGCCGAGGCGTGCGGATCGAACGGACAACCGCCGTCCAAGTGCGCGACATACTCGTCGCGGAAAAGCTTGATCGATGACATGACCGGGGTGGCCGCGCCGTCACCCAAGGCGCAGAACGATTTTCCGAAGACGGTGTCGGAGATGTCGAGCAGCTTGTCGATGTCTTCTTCGGTCGCTGCGCCGGTCTCCAGCCGGGCGTAGATCTGGGCCAGCCAGTAGGTGCCCTCACGGCACGGCGTGCACTTGCCGCAGGATTCGTGCGCGTAGAACTGGCTCCAGCGGCGGACCGCGCGTACCACGCAGGTGGTGTCGTCGAAGATCTGCAGCGCCTTGGTTCCGAGCATCGACCCGACCGAGGCCATTCCCTCGTAATCCAGTGGAACGTCGAGATGTTCGGCGGTCAGCAGTGGTGTCGAGGAGCCGCCCGGGGTCCAGAATTTCAATGTGTGGCCGGTACGTATGCCGCCCGCGTAGTTGAGCAGTTCCCGCAGCGTGATGCCCAGCGGAGCTTCGTACTGCCCTGGCCGGTTCACGTGGCCGGACAGCGAATACAGCGTGAAACCGGGGGATTTCTCCGACCCCATGGACCGGAACCAGTCCACCCCGTTGAGCAGGATCGGCGGGACGCTGGCTATGGATTCCACATTGTTGACCACGGTCGGGCAGGCGTAGAGGCCCGCCACAGCCGGGAACGGCGGACGCAGTCGCGGCTGGCCGCGGCGCCCCTCCAGAGAATCCAGCAGTGCGGTCTCCTCGCCGCAGATGTACGCGCCCGCGCCGGCGTGCACCGTCAGTTCCAGATCGAAGCCCGAGCCGAGGATGTTCGAGCCCAGGTAGCCGGCGGCATAGGCATCGGCGACGGCCGCCTGCAGGCGCCGCAGCACCGGCACGACTTCGCCGCGCAAGTAGATGAAGGCATGCTTGGCCCGAATCGCGTAAGCCGCGATGATCATTCCCTCGACCAGGAAATGCGGTGTGGTCAGCATCAGCGGGATGTCTTTGCAGGTGCCGGGTTCGGATTCGTCGGCGTTGACCACCAGGTAGTGCGGCTTCGCGCCGGCCCCCTCGGTGCCCTGCGGGATGAACGACCATTTCATGCCCGTCGGGAAACCGGCACCGCCCCGGCCGCGTAGGCCCGAATCCTTCACCAGCGCAATGACATCGTCAGGCGGCATCGCCAGCGCCTGCTGCAATGCGCGGTAGCCGTCGTGGCGGAGGTAGGTCTCCAGCGTCCAAGGTTGCGGTTCGTCCCAGAACCGACTCAGCACGGGTGTCAGCGCAGTCATGCTTCTGTCCCGTCCGGGTTCGGAGCCGACATCCCGAGTTCACGTGCCTGGTACAGCCCTGCCAATGTGGCGGCTCCGGGTGCCCCGCCCGGCACGTGTGGATCGGTCAGCCCGGCCAGTGTGCGCGCGGTCTCGCGGAAGGTGCACAGCGGTGCGCCGCGGGTGGGGTCCGGCGGGTTGGCGGTGCGCAGCCCGTCGACCAGATCGCGTGCCGAAGAAGGGGTTTGGTTGTCGTAGAACTCCCAGTTGACCATGACCACCGGGGCGTAGTCGCAGGCGGCGTTGCATTCGATGTGCTCGAGGGTTACGCGCCCGTCCGTGGTGGTCTCACCGGCGCGGATGTCCAGATGGTCCTCTAGCGCATCGAGAATCGCGTCACCACCCATGATCGCGCACAACGTGTTAGTGCATACCCCAACCAGATAGTCACCGGTCGGGGTGCGCCGATACATCGAATAGAACGTCGCCACCGCGGTGACCTCGGCGTCGGTCAGTCCGAGTCGTGCTGCGCAGAACCGGATTCCGGCGGGGGTGAGGCAGCCGTCCTCGGCCTGCACCAGATGCAGCAGGGCCAGCAGGGCCGAGCGCGCATCGGGGTAGCGGTCGATGATGCGTTGCGCGTCAGCGGTCAGCCGGTCTGTGACGTCGTCGGGATATGCCGCGGGCCCGTTGATCGGCGGGCCCGCTTCGTCGGGTCGTTGCCCGAGTTCCAGGAAGACTTCCTTCACCTAGCGGTCCACCCCTCCCATGACCGGATCGATCGACGCCACCGCCGCGATCGCGTCGGCCACCATGCCGCCCTCGCACATCGCCGCCACGGCTTGCAGATTGGTGAACGACGGGTCGCGATAATGCACCCGGTACGGCCGGGTGCCGCCGTCGGAGACCATGTGTACGCCGAGCTCGCCGCGCGGCGACTCCACGGCCACATACACCTGACCTGCCGGTACCCGGATGCCTTCGGTGACGAGCTTGAAGTGGTGAATCAGCCCTTCCATGGACCGGCCCATGATCTTGGCGATGTGCTCGGGAGAGTTGCCCAGCCCGTCAGGTCCGACTTTGAGATCCGCGGGCCAGGCCAGCTTCTTGTCGCTGATCATGACCGGGCCGGGCTCCAGCCTGTCTATACACTGTTGCACGATCTTCAACGACTCCCGCATCTCCTTGACCCGGATGATGTAGCGGCCGTAGGAGTCACACTGATCGTCAGTGATCACATCGAATTCGTAGTTCTCGTAACCGCAATACGGTTGGGTCTTGCGTAGGTCGTGCGGCAACCCGGTGGACCGAAGCACGGGCCCGGTGATGCCCAGCGCGATGCACCCTGTGAGATCCAGATAGCCGACGCCGACCGTGCGGGCCTTCCAGATGTAGTTCTCGTTGAGCAGATCCTCCAAGTCGGTCAACCGCTTCGGCAGCAATTCCATCAGAGCTCGCAATTGGGGAATCGCGTCGTCGGGAAGGTCGACGGCCACCCCGCCGGGCCGGATGTAAGCGTGGTTCATCCGTAAACCGGTGATCGCCTCGAAGACTCTCAGGATCTCCTCGCGTTCCCGGAATCCGTAGAACATCGCGCTCATCGCGCCCAGTTCCATCCCGCCGGTCGCCAATGCCACCAGGTGCGACGAGATGCGGTTGAGCTCCATCAGCATCACGCGGATCACGCTGGCCCGCTCGGGGATGTCGTCGGTGATGCCGAGTAGCTTCTCCACCGCGAGGCAGTAGGCCGTCTCGTTGAAAAACGGTGACAGGTAATCCATTCGAGTGACGAACGTGACGCCCTGGGTCCAGTTGCGGAATTCGAGGTTCTTCTCGATACCGGTGTGCAGATACCCGATGCCGCAACGGGCTTCGGTGATGATCTCACCCTCGATCTCCAGGATCAGGCGCAGCACTCCATGGGTGGATGGGTGTTGCGGGCCCATATTGACCACGATGCGCTCGCCGGCATGCTCCCGGGCGGCCGCCACGACCTCGTCCCAGTCCTGTCCGCCGACCATGACGACGGAGGATTCGTCGGTAGTCATCAGTTGTACGACCTCCGCTGATCGGGCGGTGGAATCTGGGCGCCGTGATACTCCACCGGAACGCCGCCGAGGGGGTAGTCCTTACGTTGCGGGTGGCCCACCCAGTCGTCAGGCATCTCGATGCGGGTGAGTGCCGGATGACCGTCGAAGATGATGCCGAAGAAGTCGTAGGTCTCGCGTTCGTGCCAGTCGGTCGTCGGGTAGATCGCGTACAACGACGGAATGTGCGGATCGGCATCCGGCGCGGCGACCTCCAACTGGATGCGCCGGTTGTGTGTGATGGACATCAGTGGGTACACCGCATGCAGTTCACGACCGGTGTCGTCGGGATAGTGCACACCGCTCACGCCGAGGCACAGTTCGAAGCGCAGGGCAGGATCGTCACGCAACACCGCCGCGACCGCGGGCAGCTGCATTCGGCTGATCTCAAGGGTCAACTCGTCGCGGTACACCACCACGCGCTCGATCGATAGCTCGTAGCGTTCCTCCCCGAGCACCTCGGCCAGCCGATCGACCACGTCGTCGAAACACCCGCCGTACGGCCGCGGCGAACTGCCGGGCAGGGCGACCGACCGGACCAAGCCGCCGTAACCCGAGGTATCACCGGTGCCGGAGGCGCCGAACATACCGTGACGCACTCCGATCACCTCGGGCGTGTCGCCGTTGGAGGTGCTCATCGCAGCAGCCCCTTGAGCTCGATGGTGGGTGCGACCGACAGGGCTGCGTTCTCGGCCTCGCGGATGGCTTCGGCCCGGTTCACTCCGAGTGGCATTTGCTGAATCTTGTCGTGCAGCTTGAGGATGGCATGTAACAGCATTTCGGGGCGGGGCGGGCAGCCCGGTAGATAGATGTCGACCGGAACCACGTGATCCACCCCTTGGACCACCGCATAGTTGTTGAACATGCCGCCCGAGGACGCGCAGACCCCCATCGCCAGCACCCATTTCGGCTCGGCCATTTGGTCGTAGATCTGCCGCAGCACGGGCGCCATCTTCTGGCTGACCCGGCCTGCCACGATCATCAGATCGGCTTGGCGGGGGGTCGCGGAGAACCGCTCCATCCCGAACCGTGCGATGTCGAATCGCGGGCCGGCCGTCGACATCATCTCGATGGCACAGCACGCCAAGCCGAACGTCGCAGGCCACAACGATCCCTTGCGGACGTAACCGGCCACCGCTTCCACCGTGGAGAGCAGGATCCCGCCGGGCAGACGTTCTTCTAGTCCCAATTCAAGCCCCCTCGCCGCCAAACGTAGGCGTACGCCACGAACACCGTCAGCATGAACAACAGCATCTCCACCAGCGCAAACAGGCCGAGACTATCGAACGCGACCGCCCACGGGTACAGGAACACGATCTCGATGTCGAACACGATGAACAGCATCGCCGTCAGGTAGTACCGGATGGGCATGCGCTGGCCGGTAGAACCTGCGGAACCAGGAGCTATCGGCTCGATACCGCATTCGTAGGCTTCGAGTTTGGACCGGTTGTAACGCTTGGGACCGATGATGAGGGCCATGCCCACGGAAACCACCGCGAACGCAGCGGCGATCGCACCGAGAACCAGAATTGGTGTGTATAGATTCATGCCGTGCGGCTGCTCCCTCGCTGGGCTGTCGATGTGAGCTCACCCACAGCCTAGCGAGCTTTGCGGCCCGCGCCATGCATTTTGATTAGTATCGGTTACTACCGGGCCGGTGTGCAACAGCGCACTTTGCCGTGCTATGAATGTTGAACGGTTACAGGGTATTTCGCGTTCTGGCTACCGCGCGGGGGTGCGCAGCAACGACACCACCGCGTCGCTGAGCCGGATCGGGTCGATCGGGTGCGGGACGGCCGCCTCGGCGCGTGACCAGTTGGCCAGCCAGGCATCGTCCGGCCGTCCGGTGAGCACCAGGACCGGCGGGCAGTCGTCGATCTCATCCTTGAGCTGCTTGGCGATCCCCATTCCGCCGGTGGGCGTGGCCTCACCGTCTAGGATGACGAGGTCGAATCCACCCTTGTCCATCTGTGCGATCACCATCGGTGCGGTCGCGATCTCGACATATTCCAGTTCAGGCAATTCCGGGTGAATGCGTTTGCCGAGCGCGAGTCGTACCTGCTCACGGGTGCGCGGATTGTTGCTGTACACCAGGATGCGCAGCGGCGCGGGGCCGACCATGCTCGCGATGCTACTGGCTGAGTAGCGCGCGGGCCGGTCAACTCGGCGAATTCGACTTATGCGTTCAGTCGCGGGTGAACACCAACTCCGCGGAGATCTCCGTCATCGGGCCGACCATGCCGAGCAGGTTGCCCGAGACGCCGAATTCGCGCCTGTCGACCGTGCAGCCACCGGCCACCCGTACCGCTCCGCCCGCCAGAATCTGCACGGTGACTGGCAATTCGACTGGGCGCGAGATGGCGCGGACCGTGAGTGTCGCCTGCAGCCGAGCGTCGTGCGCATCGCCGGGCAGCGCTCCCGTCACCTCTACGACGATGTCGGGGTGGTTGTGGACGTCGAAGAAATCGGCGGAGCGCAGATGCTTGTCGCGTTTGGCGATCCCGGTGTGCAGTGACGTCGCGCGGACCGTCACGCGCCCGGTCACCGTATCTCCCACGATGCCGTCGCCGCTGAACCCGGAGAATGTGCCGGTCACCGTCGAGAGTCCCCACGCGGTCTTGTTCCGGAACGTCACCGAGGATCGGTTTGGCGTGAGCCTCCAGCGGCCCGCGGTGTCGACGAGGATGTCCGGCAGAGTGGTCATGGCGCCTCCGTGGTGATCGGGCTGGTGGGTCTTGATCAGGTTGGGCTACGACGTGCTCGAGATCAGCTTCGCGTCAGTTCAGGATTCGGTCACCCGCGCGCAGCAGGGCACTCGGTAATGCGTGGCCCACAACCTGCTCGGCCACCTTGGCTGCGGCGATCGCGGCGCTGAGATCGACGTCGACGTCGATGTCGCTGTCCCGCAACAGATACACAAGATCCTCTGTGGCGATGTTGCCCGTCGCGCCGGGAGCGAACGGGCAGCCGCCCAGACCGCCGACCGAGGCGTCCAGTCGCGTCACCCCGGCCTGCACCGCAGCGTAGGCGCTGGCCAGTCCGGAGCCCCGGGTGTTGTGGAAGTGCGCACCGAGTGGCAGGGCGCCGATGACCGGGCGCGCATGCTCGACCAGCGACGTCACGCGGCGCGGCGTGGCGGTCCCGATAGTGTCGGCGATCGCGACGCGATCAACACCGAATTCGACTGCGGCGGAAAGGATATCGATCACTCGATGCGAATCCGTCGGTCCGTCGAACGGGCAGTCCCACGCCGTGGCGACGATGACCTCGACGGTGGCATCGGCGTCGTGCGCAACCCGCGCCACATCTGCGATGGCCGAGGTCGCCTCGGCGCTGGTGCGGCCGACGTTGGCTTGGCTGTGGCTATCGGAGGCCGACACCACGTACTCGATGGATCGCAGCCCTGCGGCGATGGCACGTTTGGCGCCATTGGGGCTGGCCACCAGCGCGGAGAATTCCACATCGGGAAACGCCGTCAGGGTCTCCGCAAACTCGGGGGCGTCGGCCAGAGCCGGCACCTTGGACGGGGACACGAACGCGGTCGCCTCGACTTCCCTGACCCCGGTGGCGACGATCGCCTCAAGAAGTGCGACCTTGGCCGACAACGGAATCGGATTCTCCAGTTGCAGGCCGTCGCGCAGACAGACTTCGCGGATATCGACCTTCACAGGACTCCCTCCTCACGCAGCGCCGCTAACTCGTCATCGGAGTGCCCGAGCAGCTCGCCGTACACCTCGTCGTTGTGCAGGCCGGGTCGTGCCGGTCCGGCGTTGCGTATGGTGCCGGGAGACTCGGACAGCACAGGCACGATGCCAGGGCCTTTGACGTTGCGCTGGATCCGGTCATCCCAGTGGTCGGCGATCATGCCGCGGGCCTGCAGCTGCGGATCCTTGACCACCTCGGCGACGGTGTTGATCGGCCCGGAGATCACCCCGGCCTGCGACAGCGTCTCGATGATGTCGACAGGCTGACGTTCGGCTGCCCACGCACCGATGATCTTGTCCAGCTCGTCCTGATTACGGCCACGTGCAACGTGATTGACGAACCGGTCGTCGGAGGCCAGTTCAGGGCGATCCATTGCCGCGCACAAGCGGCGGAACACGGTGTCCTGGTTGGCGGCGATGACCACCCAGCTGCCATTCGCAGTCTGATAGATGTTGGACGGCGCAATACCTTCCAGTCTGGTGCCAGACGGTCCGCGCACGACGCCGCCGGTGTCATAGTCCGGAATAGTGGATTCCTGGATGGCTAAACATGATTCGGTCAGCGCCGTGTCCACCACCTGTCCCTCGCCGGTGACGCTGCGGCGGTAGAGCGCCGCGAGCGCCCCCTGGGCGGCGAACATCCCGGCCAGACTGTCGCCCAAAGATAGCGCCAGCCGTGGAGGAGGGCCACCGGGGAAGCCGTTCATGTGCCGCAGACCGCTGGCTGCTTCGGCAACCGAGGCGTAACCGGCCTTACCGGCCTCCGGCCCTGTCTGCCCATAGCCGGATACCCGTACCAGGATGATGCCCTTGTTGCGTTCCCGCAGCACGTCGTAGCCCAGATTCCACTTCTCCAGCGTGCCGGGCCGGAAGTTTTCCACAATGATGTCGGAGCGGTCGACCAGCTCGAGAAACAGCTGGCGGCCGCAGTCGGCACGCAGGTCCAGCGTGATGGCCTTCTTGTTGCGCGCGTGCACTGTCCAGAAGAAATGATGCCCGTCGAGCTCGGCCTGACCCCAGGTGCGCAGCGGGTCGGGGCTGCCGGGTAACTCGACCTTGATGACCTCGGCGCCCATATCGCCGAGCAGCCGACCGGCGAACGGCCCGGAGATCAGGGTGCCGAGTTCGAGCACCCTGATGCCGTCCAATGCGCCCGTCACAGCGACAGCCTCGTGCCCAGCGTGGGCACCGCGATGCCCGGGCCGGTTTTGGCCGCGTCGCCATTGGCACCGTCGTAGCTCCACCGCGACAACCAGCTGGGGAGTGTGCAGGATCGGGCCAGACCCACGGGGCTCGTGTTCACCACCTGAGGATCGCCCAGACAGTACTGTCCCGTCCACCCGCTTCGAGGTTTTGCCTTTTGCGCAGGTAACCGTTGGATTCCAGGGCTAGGACCTCGCCGTTCACCGATGCCGATCTGCGACTTCCTTCGCGCTGGAATCTCGAATCAGCGCGACGCACAAGCAGTCTGCTGCTCTTCCGCCGTGCGCCGAACGAAAGGACCCGCATGTCCAAGGAATGACAAGGTCGCCGGATCGGCATTCTGGCCGCGGACGGTGTAGAGCGCATCGAACTCGGTGGCCGCGGCGAGCTGCTGTCCATAAAGTCGGGAGAACTGGCGAGTACTCCGGGCCCAGACGTAGGCGGGCAGGCCATGCCCCCTCGCCCTGCGGCCCATTCCAGCCAGCAAGCCCAGCGTTGGCGCAGCGGAAAGTGACCATACTTTTAGTATGTGGTTTTGAGTGCAGTCGGAATCTGCTCGGAGACGATTGGATAACCCTCCGGACACCGGTTGTAGACGGATTGGTGTCGGCCGTAACTTGACGCGGTTGACTTGAACGGGGGGCAGCTCCCGTTTGCGCTGGTAGGACACCCCGGCAGGGTGTGAAGACAAAGGCAGCGTTATTTTTTGCCGAGCCAAGTTGTGCCGCGCCGTAACGGGCCGTCGGTTTTCTCTCATCGCGCCCTCATGATTTACTCAAGACGCAACAACTGAATTTCTCGGTCCGCTCCGCTGAAGCACCGGGCTCAGTCGAGCGGGCGTGACGATGCAGCGATCCTTCGTTGCATGTCGCACGATGATCCATGATCGCGCAGTACTGGGCGTAGTTAACCGGAAGATGGACGGATTCGCAGTATGACCTTCATTGACAAGATTCGTGGCCATTGGGCGCGCCGGCTTTCGGTGGCGGCCATGGCAGCACTGCTGCTGCCTGGCTTGATCGGCGTGGCGGGCGGATCGGCGACCGCGGGAGCGTTCTCCCGGCCCGGTCTGCCGGTGGAGTACCTGATGGTCCCGTCGCCGTCGATGGGCCGTGACATCAAGGTTCAGTTCCAGAGCGGTGGGTCGGGTTCGCACTCGGTATACCTGCTCGACGGCCTGCGCGCTCAGGATGACTACAACGGTTGGGACATCAACACCAACGCGTTCGAGATGTTCCTGAACACCGGGCTGTCGGTAGTCATGCCGGTCGGCGGACAGTCCAGCTTTTACAGCGACTGGTACCAGCCGGCCTGTGGCAACTCTGGTTGTGTCACCTACAAGTGGGAGACCTTCCTGACCAGCGAGCTGCCGGAATGGCTGGCCGCCAACCGCGACGTCGCTACGAACGGTAACGCAGCCATCGGCCTGTCCATGGCCGGTTCGGCCGCGCTGATCCTCGCCGCCTACCACCCCGACCGGTTCATCTATGCCGGCTCGATGTCGGGCTTCCTGAACCCCTCCGAGGGCTGGTGGCCGTTCCTGATCAACATCTCGATGGGTGACGCCGGCGGTTACAAGGCCAACGACATGTGGGGTCCCACCGAGGATCCGAACAGCGCCTGGAAGCGTAACGACCCGATGGTGCAGATCCCGAGGCTCGTCGCCAACAACACCCGGATCTGGATCTACTGCGGTAACGGTCAGCCGGACGAGCTCGGCGGCGGCGACCTGCCGGCGACGTTCCTGGAGGGCTTGACGATCCGCACGAACAAGACGTTCCAGGACAACTACATCGCCGCGGGCGGTAAGAACGGCGTGTTCAACTTCCCGGACAATGGCACGCACAACTGGGCCTACTGGGGCCGGGAACTGCAGGCCATGGTCCCGGATCTGCAGCGAGTCCTGGGCTAACCACCTCGCCGAGCAGACAGAAAACTGCCCCAAATCTTCGGATTTGGGGCAGTTTTCTGTCTGCTGGCCGGCTGGAACTAGGAGCGCAGCGCTGGGCTCGAAGTGCGGCTTGCGAGGGGAAGGTTACTTCAGCTCGGCCGAGGAGAGGCCCAGCAGCCGGCGGGCCACTACGAGCTGCTGGATCTGCTGAGTGCCTTCGAAGATGTCGAGGATCTTCGAGTCCCGCGCCCACTTCTCCAGCAGGGTCTGCTCCGAATAGCCCACGGTCCCGGCCATTTCGACGGCCTTGAGGGTGATGTCGCTGGCCACGCGGGCAGCCTTGGCCTTACCCATCGAGGCTTCCTTGGAATTGGGAATGCTGTTATCGGCCTGCCACGCGGAGCGCACCGTCAACAGGTAACTGGCCTCCCAGTCGGCCTCCATCCGCAGGAACTCCGCCGCGGGCGCACTCTGGGCGTGCGCGGGCTTGTCGTAGGAGATCTCCACGCCCGCATCGGTCAGGATGGCCCGCAGATCCTCCAGCGCGGCCCGCGCGATACCGACAGCCATGGCCGCCACGATCGGTCGAGTGTTGTCGAAGGTCTCCATGACCCCGGCAAAACCCTTCTCCACGTGGATCTCCGGATTGCCGAGCAGATTGTCCTTCGGGATGCGGGCATTCTCGAAGCGGATCACCGCGGTGTCGGAGGCCTTGATGCCGAGCTTGTGCTCGAGGCGCTCGACGGTGACCCCGGGATGCTCGCGCGGCACGATGAACGACTTGATCGCCGCGCGGCCCAAAGACTTGTCCAGCGTCGCCCAGACCACGATGTGGGTCGCGCGCGAACCCGCGGTGACGAAGATCTTCTCGCCGTTGATCACGTACTCGTCGCCGTCGAGCACCGCGGTGGTGGTCACGGCAGCGGAGTCGGAGCCGAAGCCGGGTTCGGTGATGGCCATCGCGGCCCACACGTCCTTGCCGAGCCGTTCCAGCTGCTCGGGCGTGGCCACCGAGGAGATGGCGGCGTTGCCCAGGCCTTGGCGCGGTACCGAAAGCAGCAGTGCCACATCGCCCCAGCTGATCTCCACTGCGTTGAGCAGTGCAGACATATTGGCGCCGTTGACAGTTGTCTTCTGGCCGTCGCCGTTCGCATCGTCACGGAACGCCTCGGCACCCGCGAACGAGATGGTCTTGGCACTCGCGATGCCCTCGAACAGGTTGGCCAGGGTGTCGAGCTCGACCGGATAGGAGTGCTCGGCGAGATCGTACTTGCGTGAGATCGGGCGAAGCATCTCGGCGGCGCCCTGATGGCCCTTCTCGATGACGGCCTGAAGCTTGCGGGGTATTTCCAGATTGATTGCCATGATTCGTCTTTCGCTTAGAGGACCACGACGCCTTCGGCGATGCCGATGGCCCGCAGATCGCGGTACCAGCGCTCGACCGGGTGTTCCTTGGTGTATCCGTGACCGCCGAGCAGCTGGACCCCGTCCAGACCGATCTGCATGCCCTTGTCGGTGCCGAGCTTGTGGGCCAGCGCGGCTTCGCGGGCGAACGGCAGGCCCTGTTCGGCCCGCGCGGCACCGCGCCACGTGATGAGTCGTAGGCCGTCGAGTTCGATGGCGATGTTGGCGGCCGTGAACGCGACGGATTGCCGGTGGGCGATGGGCTCGCCGAACGCGTGGCGTTCCTTGATGTAGGGAATCACGTAGTCCAGCACTGCATGCGACGTACCGACCGCCAGCGCTGCCCAGCCGAGTCGCGACAGCGCGATCGCTTCCGAGTAATCCTGGTCAGCGGCCTCGTCCTCACCGAGGCGGGCGTGCAGGGGTACGGCGACATTGTCGAGTTCGACCTGGCCGAGCGCGGCCGCGCGGATGCCCATGCTGGGATCGGCCTTGACGGTAAGGCCTTGCGACGACGCCTCGACGATGAACAGTGCCGGTTTGCCGCTCAGTTGTGCTGCGACGATGAATAATTCGGCGTCGGCCGCGGCCGGCACCAGCGATTTGACCCCGGACAGCCGATAGCCGCTCGGCGTGCGTACCGCGGTGGTCTTGAGCATGGTCGGGTCGAACAGTGCGTGCGGTTCGGCGATCGCCACGCAGCCCTGCGGGACGTTCTCGCCCGCGAATTCCCTGAGATAGGTGGCCTGCTGATCGGCGCTGCCCCAGTGGGTGAGCGCCGCTGCGACCCCGCCGGGCGCCAGGATCGGCAGTGCCAGACCCATGTCGCCGTAGGCCAACGCCTCGGCGACCAGGGCATTGGTCACGGTGCTGCGGTGCTCGGCGATGCCGTCGAAGTCCTCCGGGACGTTGATGGCGGTGATACCCAGCTCAGCGGCCTTGGCGATGAGGTCCGCCGGGTGGGCGGCCGCTTCGTCGGCGTCGTGGGCCGCCGGCCGCAGGATCTCCTTGGCGAACGCGTTGACCGTGTCGACGATGATCTTCTGGTCGTCGTCGGGGGTGAGGTCGAAGTAATCGGCGCCGCTGGCCTTGAGCCGAGTGGCCGGCTTGCCTAGGCCTTGCACCCGCTGGAACTGTCGGGTGGCTGCCCCGACAGTCGAAAAGACTTGCTTCACACCGTATTTCAGGCCGCGATTGAGCGGGTCGCGCAATCCATAGCGGTCAAGGAACTCCTGGCCCAGGATCGGGGTGATCAGCGCCAATCCGATGTCGGTCGCTGTCCGCTTGTGCTTGTGCATACCCACGGCGCTCGGCTGGCCGGAGCGCTGGGAGTGGGGTGTAGAGCCGTTGTTGGACGGCAGGGTGTTGGTCATTGTCAGCTGCCTCTAGTTGGTCGTGACGACGCATCTGACCGTATCTTACTCCGGAGTAAGGTATGGCGCCGCAGCAACCCAACTTCACACCCGTCGCACAGGTCGGCTCACCCCTGGGACAACCTGCTCAGCACCTCCGGATGGAGCCGTCCGTTGGTGGCCAGCGCACTGCCGCCGTGCGGTCCGTCGACGCCGTCGATGCTGGTGAAAGTGCCTCCGGCCTCGCGAATCAGAATGTCGAGCGGAGCGATATCCCACAGCTTCACCTCGGGTTCGCAGGCAATGTCGACCGCGCCCTCGGCGACCATGCAGTACGACCAGAAGTCCCCGTAGGCTCGCACCCGCCACACCGCATCGGTCAGTTCGACGAAGCGATCCCGGCGGTCCTCCCAGCCGGTCGTGAGGTCGGAGTACGACAGACTGGCCGATGCCAGATCACTGACACCGGAGACCGAAAGCTTGCGCGTCGTCCCGGCGAACGAGCCGAACGCGCCTTGGCCGGCGCCCGCCCACCAGCGACGGGCCAAGGCCGGTGCGCTGATTACCCCGACAGTCGGTGTGCCATCCTCGAGGAGGGCAATCAACGTGCACCACACCGGTACGCCGCGGACAAAGTTCTTGGTGCCGTCGATCGGATCGAGAACCCATTGCCGGCCCGTCAAAGCGGTTGTGCCACCGAACTCTTCGCCGAGCACCGAGTCGTCCGGCCGCGCGTCGGCCAGCGTCGCTCGCAGTGACTCCTCCGCGCCGCGGTCGGCGTCGGTGACGGGCGTCAGGTCGGGTTTGGTTTCAACACGCAGGTCTAATGCGCCGAATCGGGCCATGGTCAGAACGTCGGCCTGATCGGCGAGTCCGAGTGCCAGGGACAGGTCATCTGCATGGGTGCTCATGGCAGCAGTCCTACCATGGCCTTGTGTGGGAATTCGGCATACTCCTGTTGCTAGTCGGCGTGCTGGTGCTGCTGCTGGCGCCGCGGATCATGCGACGCCGCGGTATGGGGCCCGACACCGTATCCGGCACGCTGCTGGTCACGGGGGTCAGCCCGCGCCCGGACGCCCAGGGGGAGCAGTTCGTCACGATCACCGGCGTCATCAACGGACCGACGGTCAACGAGCATGTGGTGTATCAGCGCATGGCTGTCGATGTGTCCAGCTGGCCCACCATGGGCCAGCTGATCCCAGTGGTGTATTCGCCGAAGAACCCGGACAAGTGGGCGTTCGCCTCACCGGGCTCTCCCGCGCCGTGACCCTGGGCAGCCTTCGATAGGTCGAGTGGCTCGGACGGGATGTGGTCGGGTGCGAAGACGGCGCTCGGCCGTCAGCTGTGGGCGATGCGTAGTAGCTCGGCCAGGCTGGGCACTTTGACCCGTGGCCGGCCCAGCGGCTCCCCGGCGGCGCGCTCGTGCAGGTCGATGGCGCGCCAATGGTCGTCGGTGACCAGCTCGGGTTGGCGTTCGGCGAGCCACGCGGCCAGCGCGGTACCGTAGTCGTCACCGAACTCGCTGAGTTCGCGCGCCCGCAGATCTGCGAGCAGGGTGTCCACGGTGTCCGCCGAATCCTTCTTGTTGCTGCCGATGACGCCGGAGGGACCGCGCTTGATCCAGCCGACGACATACTCGTTGCGGCTGCCCTCGATACGGCCGTCGGCATGCGGGATAGTGCCGGACCGCTCGTCGAACGGAAGCCCCGCGATGGGCACACCGCGGTAGCCCACGGCCCGGACCACGAGCTGCGCCGGAAACTCCTCACGCTCACCGGTGTCCTTGGTGACCACGCGTCCATCGGCGTCACGGACAAGCTCGTTGCGGCCCAACACAACCGACTCGACCCGGCCGTCGCCGCGCAGTTCTATCGGCGAGGTGCAGAAGCGGAATATGATGCGCCGCTTGGCTCCCTCGGGCTTGCGCTCCGCGTAGCCGCGCAGCACTTTGATGTTCTGTTTGACGGTTTTGCCTGCGGCGTCGAGGTCTTCGTCGGTGATGCCGGCGAAATCGGCCGGATCGAGGATGACGTCAACGTCCTCGAGGCCTTCCATGCCGCCGAGTTCGCGTAGCTCGACCGTGGTGAACGTGGCCTGCAGCGGGCCACGTCGTCCGATCACCAGCACTTCCTCGACGCCATGTGCGTCCAGCGAAGCCAGGGCATGATCGGCGATGTCGGTATGGGCCAGCGCCGCGGGATCGCTCACGAGAATGCGGGCCACGTCCAGGGCCACGTTGCCGTTGCCGACCACGACCGCGCGGCTGCCCGACACATTCGGATCCATCTCGCCGAAGCGGGGGTGTGCGTTGTACCAGCCGACGAAATCGACGGCGGCGATGCTGCCCGGCAGATCTTCTCCGGGAATGTTCAGTGACCGGTCCGACTGGGTGCCCATGGCATAGATCACCGCGTCGTAGCGCTGTGCCAGTTCGGCCGGCGCGACATCCGTGCCGACGGTGATGTTGCCGAAGAAGCGGAAACGTGGATCGGCAGCGGTGGCCTCGAACTGGGCGCTGATCGACTTGATCTTGGGATGATCCGGCGCGACTCCCGACCGCACGAGACCCCACGGGGTCGGCAGCATCTCGAGCATGTCGACGCGGACATCGCGGTGTTCGGGGGAGTCGGCGGATTTGAGCAGCGATGCGGCGGCAAAGAATCCCGACGGGCCGGAGCCGACGATTGCCACGTGGTATGGGCGCATGCACAACCTTCTGTGAGCCATCAATTGACCACCCCGACCCGCGCAGGGGGCTGTCGCGACGCGTCAGGGCTGGTACCCCCGACTCTAAACGCGGATTCTTGGAGCTGCCGCCGGTCAGCGATAACTTCCCCGAACGGGCTACAGGTAACCTCAACTTTCGTGGATCTAGACCGTCAAGCCGATATCGCAGCACTCGACACCACCCTGACGACGGTGGAGCGGGTGCTTGACTTGGACGGCCTGCGTGACCGGGTGGCCAAACTCGAGCAGGAAGCGTCGGACCCGAAGCTGTGGGACGACCAGACCCGCGCGCAGACGGTCACCAGTGAGCTGTCGCACGCCCAGGGCGAGCTGCGCCGGGTGGAGGAGCTGCGCAGCCGTCTCGACGATCTGCCTGTGCTGTACGAGCTGGCCGCCGACGAAGAAGGAGAGGCGGGCGCCGATGCCCTCGCTGAGGCCGACGCCGAGCTCAACAAGCTGCGCGAGGACATCGAGCAGATGGAGGTCCGCACGCTGCTGTCCGGCGAATACGACGAGCGGGAGGCCGTCGTCACCATCCGGTCCGGCGCGGGAGGCGTCGACGCGGCCGACTGGGCCGAGATGCTGATGCGGATGTACATCCGCTGGGCCGAGCAGCACAAGTATCCGATCGAGGTGTTCGATACGTCCTACGCCGAGGAAGCCGGCATCAAGAGCGCCACGTTCGCGGTGCACGCGCCGTTCGCCTACGGCACCCTCTCGGTCGAACAGGGCACCCACCGGCTGGTGCGGATCAGCCCGTTCGACAACCAGAGCCGGCGCCAGACCTCCTTCGCCGACGTCGAGGTATTGCCGGTGGTCGAGACCACCGATCACATCGAGATTCCCGAGGGCGACATCCGCGTCGACGTCTACCGCTCGAGTGGCCCCGGCGGACAGTCGGTGAACACCACGGACTCGGCGGTGCGCCTCACCCACATCCCGACCGGTATCGTGGTCACCTGTCAGAACGAGAAATCGCAGCTGCAGAACAAGGTCTCGGCAATGCGGGTTCTCCAGGCAAAGTTGCTGGAGCGCAAGCGTTTAGAGGAACGCGCCGAAATGGATGCGCTGAAGGGTGACGGCGGAAGTTCCTGGGGTACCCAGATGCGGTCCTATGTACTGCAGCCCTATCAGATGGTGAAGGATCTGCGCACCGAGTACGAGGTCGGTAACCCGACCGCGGTGCTCGATGGGGACATCGACGGATTCCTGGAAGCAGGAATCAGGTGGCGCAACAGAAAAGATGACGACGAGTAATTTGGCCACCGCGGTGCTGGCTTATCCGATGGCCCATCGCTGGCATGACTTCTGGCACGGCGAGTTCGGCGTGTGGATCTTGACCAAGGGTCTGCGCATCGCGCTCTTGCTGATCGGCGGGTTGCTTCTGGCCCGCTTCATCAGCTGGGCCGCGCAAAGATTCGTGCGGCGCATCGACGCCGAATATGAGGAAAGCGACCAGCTGGTGCGCTCGGAGAGCGCCAAGCACCGCCAGGCCGTCGCCTCGGTGATCTCCTGGGTGTCGGTGGCGATGCTGTTCGTCGTCGTACTGGTCGAGGTCAGCGACGCACTGGACGTGCCGATCGTGTCGTTGGCGGCTCCGGCGACGGTGGTCGGTGCTGCGCTGGGCTTCGGCGCACAACGCATCGTCCAAGACCTGCTCGCAGGCTTCTTCATCATCACGGAGAAGCAGTACGGCTTCGGTGACCTGGTCAGGCTGACGATCGCGGCAGCCAATGAGGCCGAGGGCACCGTGGAGGATGTCACGCTGCGGATCACCAAGCTGCGGTCCTCAGAGGGGGAGATGTACACCGTTCCCAACGGCCAGATCGTCAAGTCGCTGAACCTCTCCAAGGACTGGGCCCGCGCCGTGGTCGACATCCCGATACCGGCCAGCGCAGACCTCAGCGCCGTCAACGACGTGTTGCACGACGTCGCGGACAAGGCATCCGAAGACGAGGAACTGTCCAAGCTGCTGCTCGACAAACCGCAGCTCATGGGTGTGGAGAGCATCGGACTGGACACCGTCAACTTGCAGATGGTCGCCCGGACCCTGCCCGGAAAGCAGTTCGAGGTGGGGCGGCGACTGCGGGTCCGCGTCGTACGTGCCTTGCGACGCGCCGGAGTGGCCACGCCCAGCGATGGCGCGACACCCACCGTGGAGTCGATCCCGCATCCGGCGACGGCGGCGGGGGCCGAGCAGATGCCCGCGGGACGCCCCGGCCGGGAGACCACCTAATGAAATTCGATTTGTCCTCGCAGTTCACAGCCATCAAGGACATCGCGGTCAAGTACTGGCCCAAGCACCTCGGTCGGGTCCGTACGTCGACGGTGGTGCTGGTGGTGGCGTTCGTGGCGCTGTTCTGGGTGCAGCAGGCCTATCGGCCGCAGATTCCCGCGCCGGCGGCACCGCCGGGTTTCGTACCCGATCCCGATTACACGTGGGTGCCGCGCACCAAAGTGGCGCCCCCGATGACCACGCTTACCACCACGCCGACGACGACCGAAACGACGACGCCCGAGACCACCACGCCGGAAACGACCAGTGTGAGTCCGACCACCACGAGCCCGACCACGACGTCGAGTTCGCCGGGGCCGCGCACCACGGTGATCGATCCGGACGGTCCTGGTCCGTTGCCGGCGATCACGCTGCCGGTCTTGCCGGGCGAGCCTGCGCCGGCATCGACTCCGGCCCCCGCTCAGCAACCCTCGCCTGTTGCCGAGCAACCCACCGCGCCGACATTGCAGCCATAGCGTGGTCCGGTTTCTAGGCTCTCACCGCTACACTGGCGTGCCGTGATGATCACCCTCGACCACGTGACGAAGCAGTACAAGTCGTCAGCGCGACCAGCGCTCGATGACGTCTCGTTGACGATCGACAAGGGTGAGTTCGTATTTCTCATCGGCCCGTCCGGGTCGGGCAAGTCCACGTTCATGCGCCTGCTGTTGGCAGCGGAGACGCCGTCGGCCGGTGATATCCGCGTCTCCAAGTTCCATGTCAACAAGCTGTCGGGTCGGCACATCCCGAGCCTGCGGCAGGTGATCGGCTGTGTATTCCAAGATTTCCGGCTGCTGCAGCAGAAGACCGTGTTCGAGAACGTGGCATTCGCCCTTGAGGTCATCGGTAAGCGATCCGAGGTGATCAACAGGGTCGTTCCGGACGTGCTGGAGATGGTGGGGCTGTCCGGTAAGGCCAACCGGCTGCCCAGCGAGCTCTCCGGCGGTGAGCAGCAGCGTGTGGCGATCGCCCGCGCGTTCGTCAACCGCCCGCTGGTGCTGATCGCCGACGAGCCCACCGGGAACCTGGACCCGGAGACCAGTAAGGACATCATGGACCTACTGGAGCGGATCAACCGCACCGGAACGACAGTGCTGATGGCCACGCACGACCATCACATCGTCGACTCGATGCGTCAGCGGGTCGTCGAACTCGACCTCGGCCGGCTGATTCGTGATGAACAGCGCGGCGTCTACGGAATGGATCGCTAAGTGCGCTTCGGCTTTCTTGTCAATGAAGTTCTGACCGGGCTTCGCCGCAACGTCACCATGACCGTTGCGATGATCCTGACCACAGCCATCTCCATCGGGCTGTTCGGTGGCGGCCTGCTGGTGGTCCGGTTGGCGGACCAGTCCCGCGACATCTACCTCGACCGGGTCGAGACCCAGGTGTTCCTGACCGACGACGTGTCGGCCAACGACCCGAACTGTGACGCCGACCCGTGTAAGGCGCTGCGGAGCAAGCTCGAAGAGAACACCGACCAGGTCAAGTCGGTGCGGTTCCTCGACCGCGACGAGGCCTATCAGGACGCCATCCGCAAGATCCCGCAGTTCAAGGATGTCGCGAGCAAAGACGCCTTTCCGGCGTCGTTCATCGTCAAACTGAACAATCCCGAGCAGCACGCCGAGTTCGACAAGTCGATGATCGGGCAGCCGGGTGTGCGCAGTGTGCTCAATCAGAAAGAGCTGATCGACCGGTTGTTCTCGGTGCTCAACGGCCTGAGTAACGCGGCGTTCGCGGTGGCGCTGGTACAGGCGATCGGCGCCGTGCTGCTGATCGCCAACATGGTGCAGGTGGCCGCCTACACCCGACGAACCGAGATCGGCATCATGCGCCTCGTTGGTGCCACTCGCTGGTACACCCAGCTGCCGTTCCTGGTGGAGGCGATGCTGGCGGCCCTCATAGGTGTCGTCATCGCGATCATTGGGCTGACCGTCGTGCGGGCGGTATTCATGGAACGCGCGCTCAACCAGTTCTATCAAGCCAACCTGATTGCCAGGGTGGACTTTGCCGACATCCTGTACATCTCGCCGATCCTGTTGTTGGTCGGTGTCGCGATGGCAGGGCTGACCGCGTACGTCACCCTGCGGCTTTACGTACGCAGGTAGGCGTGAGGTAGTGGTGACCAAGAAGTCCAGTCCCGCCGGCAACAAGCAGATCGTGGCGAGTAATCGCAAGGCGCGGCACAACTACACGATCCTCGACACCTATGAGGCCGGTATCGCGCTGATGGGCACCGAGGTGAAAAGCCTGCGCGAAGGGCAAGCATCGTTGGCCGACGCCTTCGCTACCGTGGACGACGGCGAGATCTGGCTGCGCAATGTTCACATCGCCGAGTACCACCACGGCACCTGGACCAACCACGCACCGCGCCGCAATCGCAAGCTGCTGTTGCACCGCAGGGAGATCGACAACCTCATCGGCAAGATCCGCGACGGCAATCTCACGTTGGTGCCGCTGTCGATGTACTTCTCCGACGGCAAAGTCAAAGTAGAGCTCGCCCTGGCCCGCGGCAAACAGGCGCACGACAAACGCCAAGACCTGGCCAAGCGCGACGCCGACCGGGAGATCATCCGGGAGTTGGGTCGTCGCGCCAAGGGCAAGTCTTAGCCCCGCGAGTTCTTTCCCCACCCCGCCGCACCGCACCGCACCGCGAGTGCGCGTGTCTGTGCGCCAACACGCCGCAAAATTCCGTACATTCGCCGTCGCTCGGCAGGCGCGAGCGAGACGGAAATGCCCCGGGATAATCACTTGGCACCTGCCGTTGGTGATCGCGTACCATTGGTTGTCCTGCCGAGAGTCGGCAGGGATGCGAGGGGCTGATCGGTTTCGACTTCGCGCATCGAATCAAGGGAAGCGTGCCGGTGCAGGCAAGAGACCACCGTAAGCGTCGTTGCAACCAATTAAGCGCCGATTCCAATCAGCGCGACTACGCCCTCGCTGCCTAAGCGACGGCTAGTCTGTCAGACCGGGAGCGCCCTCGGCCCGGACCCTGGCATCAGCTAGAGGGACCCACCCATGGGTTCGGTCGCGGAATCCATGGGGACATCAAACAGCGACTGGGATCGTCATCTCGGCTTGTTCGCGTGACTGAGAGATCCGAGTAGAGGCCTAGCGAACTGCGCACGGAGAAGCCTCGACGACATGCCGTAGGACCCGGGTTCAATTCCCGGCAGCTCCACGAACGAGCAGCACGAGAGAAGGGCCACCTTCCCGATCGGGAGGTGGCCCTTCTGCTGTTTGGCGGCCCGGTAGCGGGCCACGCGGAGACCGTTTATAGAGGTTCGGGTGCAGTTCCAGGCTGCGTCTTCTGGGCAGCGGCGCGACGGATAAGCCCGATCAGCGCGGCGAGCGCCCACACACCCTGCAAGATGACGAAGCCCCACTGCGACTCCACAGCAGCCAACCAGGTCAGCACCGATGCGCCAGCGAAGTTCAGCGCCAGGTATGGCCAGGAATGCGTGCTCCATCGGCGAAGCTGCATCAACGTGAATGCCGTCAGGATGCCCAGTGCGCCGGCGAACTGCAGGGCAATCTCCATCAGTGCACCGCCTTTGGGGTGACGCCAAGCGCCCGCTGGACCAGCCCCCACAGGGACACCAGCGCCCACACGCCCTCCAAGAACACGAAACCCCACTCCTGCTCGATCACGGCGGTGACCGTCATCGCGCCAGAGCCCACGAGGTTCACGGCCAGGTAGGGATAGCCGGCCGGGTTGATCCGGTCAATCTGCGCTAGGAGGAAACAGGCGAGCAC